>SXKQ01000051.1 GCA_005778045.1 Planctomycetia bacterium | reverse complement strand
GCCGCATGCCCGGCCACATGAACATCCTCCTCGCCGAGGCGGACGTGCCCTACGAGCAGCTCTACGAGCTCGATCGCATCAACGACGACTTCAAGAACACGGACGTCGTCGTCGTGCTCGGTGCCAACGACGTGTGCAACCCCGCCGCGAACAACGACCCGAAGTCGCCGATCGCGGGCATGCCGGTCCTCACGGTGTGGGACGCGCGCACGGTCGTCGTCGTCAAGCGCTCGCTGGCGTCGGGCTCCGCCGGCATCCGCAACGAGCTCTTCCAGATGGACAACTCGCTGATGTTCCTCGCCGACGCCAAGAAGGCCCTCGAGGACACCATCACCGAGCTCAAGGCGCTCTGAGCCGCCCGACCTCCGTTCCCACGCGCCCCCGCCGCGGCCCACCCGCGGTGGGGGCGCTGTACTTGGGCCGAGAAACGACGAGCCCGTCCCTGGCGCTGGATCGAGTCCAACGCCAATCGGCTGAGCCGAGGCCTTCGTCACACCGCCGGCGTCGTCAGGCCACGAATCGGGAGCATTCGCGCGTCTGGAACTTCCGCGCCGAACGTTGACGTCGCCTCAGAGTCCCAGCTGGACGCGGAATGGGTCCTCGTAGGCCTCTGAACTTGACTGTGCCGTGCACGCACCAGCGCTCGGATCGCTTCCGAAATCTGGCCTCGCAGCAACGTCTCGGAGGTCGAGATAACCCGAAGGTTCCGCTTGCAGGGGGGCTCGAGCCCGAGCGCAGTTCGATGCTTGGAGGCGTGGCCAAGCCGACGCATCCGATATCAGCATCAGGGACGATGCAACTGACTTCGACCCACCCAGCGCGTCCGACGAGCGGCATGCCCATTCGGTTGTTGCTTCGGATCGTCGTCCCCTGGTACGCGGTTTCCCTTTGCGGACGCTTGGGACTCGGTGCCTGGCAGTGGGAGCGTCTTGCGGACCTTGAGTTGGGCGAGCGCTGGATGGCGCTCTTGCACGGGTTTCGCATGGACACCATCGCGTTCGGGTGGCTCCTCGCCGTACCGGTGCTCCTCGTGACGCTCTTGCCAGTTCGCGTTGCCAAGATCGGAGCACGAGCCCTGCGACTGTGGGCGCTCGCGGCCCTGGGGCTCATTGTGTTCATTGAAGTTGCGACGTTCCCGTTCTTCGCTGAGTACGACGCGCGCCCGAACTTCCTGTTCAGCGCCTACTTCGAGTACCCAGTTGAGGTGCTTTCGATGCTGTGGGCGGACCAGAAGCTGGGACTCGTGATAGCTGGCTCGCTGGTCGCTGGCGGGGTGTGGTGGCAGGCTCGGCGAGTCACACTTGAAGATGTCGAGGCAGTGTTGAACCAGCCTTGGATACGTCGATCGCCATGGCTCGTGCCGCTCACGATCGCACTCTTCCTTGGTATTCGGTCGTCGCTGGGACATCGTCCTGCAAATACAGCCGACGCGCTCTACTGCTCGAATCGTGTCGCCGGCGAGGTGGCCAAGAGCTCGCTGCACAGTGCCGTCTACGAAGCCTACCGCGGACGCAGGGACGGCCAGCGGCTGTCTCGTCAGTATGGGGAAATCACGCGTGCCTAGGCTTACGCGCGCGTGAATCGCCTACTTGGCTGCGAGCCGCGCGAGGACTTACCCTTCCGAAGGGTCGAGCCGACCGTCAGCGCTGCAGCTCGCCCTCGCAACCTCGTTGTGATCATCGAGGAAAGCATGGGGGCGCGTTTCGTTGGACATCTTGGCGATACCCGCGAGCTCACGCCTCGGATCGACGAGCTAGCGGCTCAGAGCCTTGTTTTCACGAACTTGCACTCCAACGGCACGCGCAGCATCCGGGGGCTCAGCGCCTTGAGCTCGGGCTTTCAGGCGATTCCTGGCGATGGCGTGCTCAAGCGGCCCAAGTCACAGTCCGGCTTTTTCACGTTGTCGTCGCTGCTGGAGCCACACGGGTATCACACGAGCTTTCTGTATGGGGGGGAAGCCCGTTTCGACAACATGCGCAGTTGGTACTCGGGGAACGGCTTCGATCTGATTATCGAGGAGAAGGACTTCGACGCCGCGACCTTCCGCGGTTCCTGGGGTGTCTGCGACGAAGACTTGATGGTCAAGGCCATTCAGGTCTTCAGTCGCGTGCATGCCGAGGGGCGGCCGTTCGCTTCTGTGATCTTCAGTCAGTCGAACCACTCTCCTTTCGACTTGCCCGAGGGCAAGGTGCAGTGGCTAGAGGGCGCGCCGGTACGCTCGGTGGAAAATGCCATTCGTTATGCTGACTTTGCCGTCGGCCGTTTCTTTGAACTGGCGCGGCAAGCTCCCTGGCACTCTGAGACGGTGTATGTGGTCGCAGCGGACCACGATATACGCGTATATGGCGATTCAGTGATTCCTGTCGATGGATTCCACATTCCCGGCATGGTTCATGGAGCTTGCGTCGTGCCGAGGCGTCATGAGTCGGTTGCCTCGCAGCCGGACCTGCTGGCTACGGCCCTCTCGTACCTCGGGGTCGATCTCGAGTACCCGGTGCTCGGCACGCCGCTTTCGAGATCGGGGCGCCAGTCGTTTGCGCTCATGCAATACAACGACGCCTACGGCTTTCGCCGCGGTGAAAAGGTAGCCGTGCTGAGACCATCGTTGGCTCCCCAGACGTTTTTGTGGAACGGTGTGCGTCTCGAGCCGACCGCAGAGGATCGGGAACTTCAGCTCGACGCACTCTCGCTCGTTCACGTCACTGAGGACCTGTACGATCGACGTCTGTACAGGTAGAAGCACTCGCGAGTGCAGCGGCTGGGCCTTGATCGAACTGCAGGTCGATCAGGCTTCTGGCGTGAAGGACTTGCAGCGAGTTGCAATGGTGCCGTGCCGCGCTGGCCCCATGCTTGCGCCAGACCCGACGTTACGGACGATCGTGGCCCGTCCTCGGCGGCAGAGGGAGCCATGACCCGAGCGGAGGGGCGAGTCGCCCTCCGGGAGGGCCCGCAGAGTGGCGCCTTCCATGCAACGGCCGTGCGCCCGATGGTGTTCCTCGGTCCTGCGCGAGCCTACTTGCTGGAGCGGACCTTCGACTTGGCGCTCTCCGTCGGGGCCTTGGTGGGAGCGGTACCCGGCTTGGCGGTGCCGGCCTTGGCGGCCTTGCCCTTGCGCGGGGTGGGCTGGAGCGTATCGGCCGTGCTCGCACCCGTCGTGGTGCTGGTCTCGGGGGCGGGGAAGCGCGGGCCGCAGATGCAGGCCAAGGTGGTCGCGATGTCGGTGGGCGAGAGATCGCAGGTGCGCGCGGTGACGGCGCAGGCGAGGGACGAGAGGCTCAGGACGCCGAGCAGGCGGCCGCCCGTGTCGAGCACGGGAACGCGGCGCAATTGCAGCCGCGCCATCAGCTCAGCGGCGTCCTGCGCCGTGGCGTCCGCGGCGAGTGCATGCACGACGTTCGACATCACTTCGCCAGCTTGGATCGACCACAGCGGTGTGCCGCGCAGGTGCGTGGCCATCAGCATGTCGCGGTCCGTGAGCATGCCGGCCACGCGCCCCTCGGCATCGAGGACGGGCAGGCAGCCGAGGTCGCCTTCCCACATCGCCTGAGCGACAGCGGAGAGCGGATCGGTGGTGCGACAGGTGCGGACGGCGGTGGTGAGCAGGGCGTCGATCTTCATGATGGATGACGGTAGCGAACAGGATGCGGTGGGTCAGGTGGTAAGCCGGAGAATACGGGTCCGAGGAGTTCGATGCACGCGCGCATTGATCCGCAGAAGTTCGCAGCACGTGCGCCCTCGCGCGCTACCTTCGGGAAGGCATGCCGTCCCCGCTTGAACCTCCGGCCAAGGACCCGCGGCAGCTGCCGTGGCGCAGCATCGGGGCGTGCGTCGCGATCGCGGCGCTGGTGGGCGCGCTGCTGGTCTACGGGCTCGCGCGGCGCGACGCGTTGCTCGACCGGCGGCGGGCGGACCTGCTCGAGGGCGTGGAGCGGTTGCTCGAGGCGCTGGCGCTGTCGGGCGGGAATCCGGCCAGCGTGCGGCCCCTGCGCGATGCGGGGCGCATCGAGTCCGTGGGGCACGACGGCGGCGACTTCGCGCCGCGCAGCGTCGACGGGTGGGTGGCGCTGGCGCATGGCGTGCGCAGCGTCGAGGTCGAGGGCGAGTGGTGGGTTGCCGCCCGGGCTGGAGAGCGCTTCCTGATCGCGGTCGTACCCGAGGATGCGCTCAGCGAACGACTCGCCGAAGAGCGACGCGAGCTCAGCGTGCTTCTGTGGACCGCTGGAGGCGCGATCCTCGTCACGTCGCTCGCCATGGCGATGTTCGTGCGGCGGCGACTGTGGGACTTCCGTGCGCGCGAGACGGCCCACTACGTCGTCGCGATCCGGCGCGAAGGTGCCAAGTGGCGCGCGCTCACGGAGAGCGCGGCTGACATGATCCTGATCGTCGACGCGCGCGACGGCAGCATCCAGGAGCGCAACAAGGTCGCGAGCGCGACGCTCGGCCAGGCTGCCCTGCGCGAAAGCCTCGACGCGGCCGACTACGCGGAACTCGCGCGCGGCCTCGAGGAGGCTCGCGAGCGGCCCGGAGAGCCGGTTGCGCTGCGCGAGCTCAAGGTGCGCGCGCAGGACGGCCGCGAGCTGCGCGTCGACGTGCGCCTGTCGGGTATCGACCTCGGGCACGAGCGCGTGATCGAGCTCTCGCTACGCGACGTGACGCGCGAGCGCGGCATGGAGCGCCAGCTCGCGATCTCCGAGCGGCTGTCGTCGCTCGGCATGCTCACAGCCGGCGTCGCGCACGAGATCAACAACCCGCTCGAGGGCATCGGGAACTATCTCACGCTGCTCGCGCGCGACGACGTGTCGCCCGACAAGCGCGCGCGCTACGTCGAGCAGGTGCGCGCGGGCTTCGAGCGCATTCGCACGATGGTGCGCGACCTGCTCGCGTTCGGGCGACCCGGGGTGGGACGCGGCGAGACGGAGCTCGGCGAGGTCGTCGAGCGCGTGCGTGCGCTGTGCGGCTACACCGCGAGCTTCGGCGAGGTCGAGGTGCGCGTGACGGGGCTCGAGCGGCCGCTCGTCGTGCCTGGCGATCGCGGGCGTCTCGAGCAGGTACTGCTCAACCTGATGCTCAACGCGGCGACGGCCATGGGTGGGCGTGGAGGGATCCTCGTGCGCGCCGAGCGCGATGTGCGCGGCTCCGACGGGGAGCCGTGCGTGCGCATCACGGTCGAGGACGAAGGGCCGGGCATCCCGCCCGAGCAGTTGAGCTCGATCTTTGATCCGTTCTTCACCACCACCCAAGGCAACGGGCTCGGCCTGTCGATCTCCTACGGTATCGTGCGTGCTCACGGCGGGACGCTGGTCGCCTCCAACCGACCCGAGGGTGGCGCGCGGCTTTCGATCGAGCTGCCCGCGACGCACGTTGCCGCGAAGTAGAGTGACGCCATGGCCGCGCGCACCCGCATTCTTCTCGTGGACGACGAGCGCTACGTGCGCGACTCGCTCGTCGAACTGCTCAGTATCGAGGGCTATGCCTGCGCCGCCGCGGGCTCGATGCCGGAGGCGCTGGAGCTGCTCGGCACGTTCGCTCCCGCCGTCGTGCTCACCGACCTCAGCATGCCCTCAGGCGACGGGCTCGAGCTGCTCGCGGCGATCCGCCGCGCCGGCTCGCACGTCCCGGTCGTGCTCATGACGGGCGTGGGCACCGTGCGCGACGCCGTGGCTGCCATCCAGGGCGGCGCCTACGACTTCCTGCAGAAGCCGGTCGACGCGGCGCAGCTGCGGGTCGTGCTGCGGCGCGCGGTCGAGCATCAGGAACTCGTGCGCGAGGTCCGCAACCTGCGCGAGGTGGCAGGACCGGGCGGTGGACGCGAGCTCGTCGGGGGCTCTGCGGCGATGGCGCGCGTGCGCCAGATGATCGAGCAGGTGGCGGCGACGGATGCGACGGTGCTCGTCACGGGCGAGAGCGGCACGGGCAAGGAGCTCGTCGCGGAACAGCTGCACATGCGGAGCGCGCGAGCGCGCAAGCCGCTCGTGCGCGTCAACTGCGCGGCGATCCCGGCGACGCTCTTCGAGAGCGAGTTCTTCGGCCACCGGCGCGGCGCGTTCAGCGGTGCCGTGGCGGATCGCACCGGCCGCGTCGCGGAGGCCGAGGGTGGCACGATCGTGCTCGACGAGATCGGGGCCCTGCCCGGCGAGATGCAGGCCAAGCTGCTGCGCGTGCTCGAGAACGGTGAGTACCAAATGGTGGGGGAGTCGCGGACGCGCGTGTCGGACGCGCGCGTGATCGCGCTCACCAACGAGGTGCTCGCCGAGCGCGTGCAGACGGGCGAATTCCGCGCCGACCTCTACTACCGGCTGGCCGTCTTCCCGATCGCGCTCCCGCCCCTGCGCGCGCACCGGGAGGACATCCCGGAGATCGCGGTAACCCTGCTCGGGACGACGCTCGCGCGGATCGGCGGGTTCGGGCCGGGAGCGGTCGAGGTGCTCTCATCCCACGACTGGCCGGGCAAGGTCCGCGAGCTACGCAACCTGCTCGAGCGTGCTGCGATCGTCGGTGGCAGCGGGCCGCTCGACGCCGGCCTCCTGCGTGCCCTGATCGAACCCGCCCTTGCGCGCGCCGCTCCCGCCAACGTTCCCTCCGGTGGCGGTGACTTCCACCTGCGCCACAACCTCGACGCGCTCGAGAAGCAGCTCTTGCAGCGGGCGCTGGAGAAGTGTGAAGGGCGCAAGAAGGATGCCGCGGCCCTGCTGGGCATCGACGCGCGCAACATGGGCTACTACCTGCGCAAGCACGGGCTGTCCGAGGCGCCGCCGCGGGGTTGACAACCCGCTCACGAGCGGGCGCGCTCGTTGCCGCCCGCGCGGTCGTGAACTACGCTGCGCGCCTTACCATGCGCAGCAGGTTCCCGAGACTCCCGACGGAAACGCGCGCGAGCTTGCGCGCGGGGAGGGTGGCGTGAGCGAGCCGCAGGCGGGCGCGATGGAGCTCGGGCGGCTCTCGCTCGATGACCTGCGCGACGCGTGGCGCGTCCTCGACGGCGAGGAGCGACTCGAGGGCTTCCGCATGCTCGGCGTGCTCGACGCCGAGGAGTTCTTCACCCAGCTCGCGACGAACGACCAGCGCGCGCTGCTCGACACGTTCTCCGCGACCGAGCGCCGGCACTGGGTGCGCATGCTCGCGCCCGACGACGCCGCGGACCTCCTGCAGGAGCTCGACGAGCAGCGGCGCGCGGAGTTTCTCGCCCTGTTCGACGAGCCCGTCCGGCGCGAAGTGGCGGCGCTGCTCGCCTACGCGGAAGACGACGCCGGTGGCCTGATGAGCCCGCGCTTCGCGCGCGTGCGGCCCGACCAGACCGTCGACGAGGCGATCCTGTACCTGCGCCGTCAGGCCTTCGACCGGCTCGAGCTGATCTACTACGGCTACGTGCTCGACCGCGAGCAGCGCCTGCTCGGCGTGGTGAGCTTCCGCGACCTGTTCCGCGCCCGCGGCAGCGCTTCCGTGCGCGACGTGATGAAGACCGACGTCATCACGGTGCCCGAGGAGATGGACCAGGAGACCGTCGGCCGCGTGTTCGCCGAGCACGATCTCGTCGCGCTCCCCGTGCTCGACGGCGCCGGACGCATGAAGGGCATCGTCACGGTCGACGACATCGTCGACGTCGTGCAGGAAGAGGCCACGGAGGACATCCAGAAGATCGGTGGTACTGCCGCGCTCGACGCGCCCTATCTCGAGGTCGGGCTGCTGGGCATGGTGAAGAAGCGCCTCGGCTGGCTGACGATCCTGTTCTTCGCGCAGATGCTGACCGTGGTCGTGATGAAGCACTTCCAGATGCGCATCGAGACCGTGTCGCTGCTCTCGCTCTTCATCCCGCTGATCATCTCGAGTGGCGGAAACTCGGGCTCGCAGGCGTCCACGCTGGTGATCCGCGCCATGAGCCTCGGCGAGGTGCAGCTCTCCGACTGGAAGCGCGTGTTCTTCCACGAGCTCGCGGCGGGCCTGTGCCTCGGCCTCGTGCTCGGCCTGATCGGCTTCGCGCGCGTGATCGGCCTGTGGCCGGGCGACGCGGCGGAGTACGCGCTCTTCTCGTGGCAGCTCGGAGTGACGATCCTCTTCAGCGTGATCGGCGTCGTGCTGTGGGGCACGCTGATTGGCTCGATGCTGCCGCTCGTCCTGCGTCGCCTCGGCCTCGACCCTGCGAGCGCCTCGGCGCCGCTCGTCGCGACCCTGTGCGACGTCACCGGTATCCTGATATACTTTCTCACCGCGACTTTCTGGCTCGCTCACGTCTTCGAGCAGGCCGCCACGCCATGACCGCGAAGTATTCCTTTCTCGCCGGCCACAAGGTCGAGGTCTTCACTACGACGTGGTGTCCCGACTGCAATCGTCTCGACCGTGTGCTCGCGGACGCGGGCGTCGCGCACGAGAAGGTCGACATCGACAAGGTGGCCGGAGCCGCCGACGAGCTCGAGCGCGAGACCGGCAAGCGCGGCGTGCCCTACCTGCGCATCGACGGCAAGCGCTGGGTGCGCGGTTACCACAAGGAACTGCCCACGCGCTTCGACCCCAAGCTCTTCGCGACCGAGCTTGAGGCCGCCCTGAGGTGAACGTGCTTGCCAACGTGCCCGCGCTGCTCGCGCTGCTCGTGTTTCCCGCCCGAGCATTGCCGCAGTCGGCCTCGGGGGTCAAGCCGGCAGCGCTCGACGAACTGCTCGAGACTCTGCGGGAAAAGCACGACCTCCCAGCGCTCGCTGGCGCGATTGTCGAGAAGGGCGAGCTCGTGGCGCTCGGGGCGGTCGGCGAGCGTGCGCGCGGCAGCGGGGTGCAGGTCGCGGTCGACGACCTCTGGCACCTCGGCTCGTGCACCAAGGCGATGACGGCGACGGTCGCGGGGCGGCTCGTCGAGCGTGGCAAGCTCGACTGGGACCTGTCGCTCGCCGCTGGACTCAAGGAGTGGAAGCCGGAGCTTCACGAGGGCTGGAACGGCGCGACGCTCGAGCTCCTGCTCGGCAACCGCGGTGGCGCGCCGGCCAGTCCGCCGGCAGCATTGTGGGAGGCGCTGTGGGCACGCGGCGGCGAGAGCGTGGATGCGCGGCGCTGGTTCGCGGAGCAGCTGATCGCGCAGCCGCCGCAGGTAAGCCCGGGGAGCGTCTACATCTACTCCAACCAGGGCTTCGTCCTCGCGGGCGCGATGCTCGAGGCGACGAGCGGCAGCGCGTGGGAAGAGCTGATGCGTCGCGAGCTGTTCGAGCCGCTCGGCATGAAGAGCGCGGGCTTTGGCGCGCCGGGCAGCGCGAAGCAGTTGGACCAGCCGCGCGGTCACGCGCCCGCGCCGGTCGAGCCCGGCCCGCGCGCGGACAACCCGCCTGCGATCGGTCCGGCTGGCACCGTGCATGCATCGCTCGCCGACTGGGCCAAGTTCGCTGCGGAGCACGTGCGCGGAGCGCGCGGCGAGAGCAAGTATCTCAAGGCGGACACTTGGAAGCGCCTCCACACCGCTCTCGCGGGGCAGGACTACGCGCTCGGCTGGATCACCGTCGAACGCTCGTGGGGTCAAGGCCCCGTGCTCACGCACTCGGGCTCGAACTCGATGTGGTATTGCACCGTGTGGCTCGCTCCGCGCATCGACAGCGCCTTCCTCGTCGCCACCAACACGGGCGATGTGTCCGCAGCCGTCGCCTGCGACGCCGCCGTGGCGGCGCTGGTCCGCTCACGCGGCGCGAGGTAAGGCGTCTCGCGAGCGTGCCACGAGCTCGATTGTCGAGGCTGCCACGCGGGAAGATCGTACCTGTCGCGGTACGCACAAGGGTGCTCGTCTCGTGCCGAGTGGGGCGGGCGCGAGGACGTCGCGGGCGGACCATGATCCGAGTCCAAGGAGGAACGGACATGCGGATCGAGCAACTGATGTCGAGGGACGTGCGGACCTGCCGGAGCAAGGACAGTCTGGCCACGGTGACGCAGTCGATGTCGAAGTGCGACTGCGGCTGCGTTCCGTTGATCGACGGGGAGCGCTTGGTCGTCGGGACGCTGACCGACCGGGACCTCTGCATGGCGGCGTGGATCAAGGGCTGCAACTTGCACGAGATCCGCTTGGCGGACGCGATGAGCCCGCAGGTGGTGGCGTGTCGCATCGACGAGGAGGCGGAGGTCGCGGAGGCGCTGATGCGTGAACATGGCGTTCGGCGTCTCCTGGTCATCGACCTCGCTGGCCGGCTGGCCGGGGTGCTCTCTCTGGCGGACCTCGCCTGCGAGGCGCGGCGGGAAAATGGCCGCTCGTGGCGCGAAGTCGACTCCTTTGGTGTGGCGCTGACTCTGGCGGACATGTGCGAGCCGCGGCTCGGAGCTCGTCCGGACGACGAGACCGTGCTGATCGCTAAGGAGTCGGAGCTGACACTGATTCCGGTGCGGCGCATCGAGAGCGTACGGGCCGTGCGTGAGGCGGCGAGGGAAGGGGCTCCCACCCGCTGAGCCGCCGAAGGGCTTGCAACTGCGACGCGCGCGCAGTGGGATGCGTGCATGATTCACTGCGAGCAACACGACTCCGTTACGGTCCTGCGTATCGAGCACGGCAAGGTTCAGGCCCTCGACCTCGAGCTCTGCCACGAGCTCGCGGACACGTTCGAGCAGGTTGACGCGTGGGACCAAACGCGCGCCGTCGTGCTCGTCGGCACGGGCGGCGCCTTCTCGGCGGGCGTCGACTTGAAGCGCGTGCTCGACGGTGGCGCCGCGTACACGGACCAGTTCCTGCCCGCGCTCGACCGCGCGATCGGCGCGCTCTTCCGCTGCCCCAAGCCCGTCGTCGCCGCGCTCAATGGCCATGCGATCGCCGGTGGCTACGCGCTCGCCTGCGCGGCCGACATCCGCATCATGGCGCGCAGCAAGGGACGCGTGGGCATGCCCGAGCTCGCGGTCGGCGTGCCGTTCCCGTGGATCGCGCTCGAGGTCGTGCGTCTCGCGACGCCGGTCGAGCACCTGCAGGAGCTGCTGTACCTCGGCGAGACCTACAACGCGGACGATGCGCTCGCACGCGGCCTCGTCGACGAGTCGCTCGAGCCCGACGGCCTGCTGCGCCGTGCGCTCGAGGTCGCGCAGCGGCTCGCGCGCGTGCAGCCGGCGGCATTCGCGCTGACCAAGCGCCAGCTGCGGCAGTCGAGCGTGGAGGCGTGGAAGCGCCAGCAGGCGCACGAGACGATGGTGCGGCTCGCGTGGGCCGCGCCGGATACGCACGCCGCGATCCGCGCTTATCTCGAAGGTCTCCGGAAGTAGCGCCCCATCGACACGATGGGGACGGGAGAGACACGCAAGGGAGCGCCGTGGGCGCTGGCCCTGCTCACGGCGATCTACGCATTCAACTTCGCGGATCGGCAGCTGCTTTCGATCGCGCTCGACGACGTCAAGCGCGATATCGGAGCGACGGACGCGGAGATGGGCCTGCTGACGGGCACCGCCTTCGCGCTCTTCTACACCTTCGCCGGCATTCCGCTCGCACGCCTCGCGGACCGCGGCCATCGCTGGCGACTGCTATCGCTCTCGCTTGTCGTCTGGAGTGCCTTCACGTCGCTGTCGGCTCTCGCGCGCTCGTTCGTGCACCTCGCGCTCGCGCGCATCGGCGTCGGAGCCGGCGAGGCCGCGTGTTCTCCGTGCGCGCACTCGCTGCTCTCGGATCTCTATCCGCCAGCGCGCCGTGCCACGGCCATCGCGGTCTACTCGACCGGAATCTACTTCGGAACCTACCTCGCCTACGAGGTCGGCGGCCGCATGTGCAAGCTGCATGGCTGGAAGACCACGTTCGTGCTGTTTGGCGCGGCGGGAGCGGTGCTCGCCCTGCTCGGACTGCTCGCGATGCGCGAGCCCGCGCGCGAGCGCTCCGCTCCGCAGCTCGGGGCCCATTCCCCTGGACTTGCCGGCTTGCTGGCATCGTCCTCGTTCCGGCACCTCGCGTTCGGTGCGGGCATCAAGTCGATCGCGGGCTACGCGCTGCTCACGTGGATCCCGACCTTCCTCTCGCGCGTGCACGGCATGGACTCCGCGGAGAGCGGAAGCTGGCTCGGTCCCGTGGTCGGCCTCGGCGGCGCGCTCGGGACGTTCGGCGGTGGCTGGCTCGCCGACCGGCTCGGCGGGGGAGACGCGCGCCGTCGCGTGGTCACGGCCTCGTGGGCCACGCTGGCCGCCACGCCATTCCTGTACCTGTTCCTCTACCTGCCGGATCCGCACGTCGCGCTCGTGTGCTATGCGCCCGCGGCGATTCTCGGAGCGATGTACCTCGGACCGGTCTTCACGTACGCGCAGGACTGCGCCCGTCCAGAGCAGCGAGCGCTCGCCTCGGCTGTGCTGCTGTTCGCGATCAACTTGATAGGTCTCGGCTTGGGGCCGTGGATCGTCGGCGTGCTCAACGAGCTCCTGTCCGGCTCGCAGGGAGCGCTCGCGGTGCGCACGTCGCTCGCGATCGTCTCGCTGACCTACGTGTGGGGTGCCGCCCACATGGCGTACGCCGCGCGCGCGCGCTGATCAGATCACGAAGCGCACGTCGGGGTGCTGCGAGATGCGGGCGAAGATCTCGCTGCGATGCGCGTCGTCGCGCACCTCGAGCTCGAGCTGCAGGGTGCGGTACTTGCCGCCCGAGCTCTCGCGCGCGAGTTGCAGGCGGTGCTCATGGCGACCGATCACCTCGGCCACGACCGCGCGCAGGCGCGGCTCGTCCCAGCCGATGATGCGGTAGGTCCAGACGCAGGGGTAGCTGATCTGAGGCTTGCGCCCGTCGAGGAAGTTGTCCATGGCGGCTAGAACCGAGCATCGTACTCGAAGGATGCCGCGCGTAACCTGTGGGCATGGGACGTAGGTGGGCCGCCGCGCTGCTCGCCGTGGCGGTTGTCGCGGGGATGTGGCGCTGGATCGGCTCGCGCGAGACGCCGGAAGAGCGCATCCGCGCCGTGATCGAGGAGCAGCTCGACGGCCTGCACCGCGGCCAGGCGCGGCCCATACTCGATGGACTTGGGGACGGTTTCGTCGATCGCACGAGCGGCGCCACGCGCGACGACGTGCGCCGAGCGTTGTTTCTCCTGTTCGAGAGCGACTGCGACCCGCAGACCGGCGAGTTCCAGCACTTCGGCATTCTCGACGCCGAGGACGGGCTCCAGATCGAGGTGGCAGAGGATGGCGAGTCTGCGCGGGTGCGCCTGCACGTGCTCTTCCACCGTCGCGACCGCGGGGCGCTGCTGGTCACGTGGGACGCGCTCATCGAAGGGGAGATGCGCGAACTCGACGGCTGGCAGTGGGCGAGTACGCGCACCGTGAACCACTCGCGCCGTCGCTGGGGGCTCTAGTCGGCGAGTTGCACGAGCTCGCGGAAGCGCGGATTCGTGCGCAGCCGGGCGAAGTCGGGCTCGTCGCGCGCGCGCAGGAGCAGGCGGGTTTCCGCGGCCAGAGCGCGGGCGAGAGCGTCGAGAGCCGCATCGTCGCGACCGAGTCGCGCGAGCGTGCGCGCGCAGTCGAGCTCGATCGAGCCGCGGCCCGAGTGGGCTAGCGTGCTGGCGAGCACGCAAGCGCGCTCGAAGTGAGCCAGGGCGCGCTGCGGGTCGCCGCCCGCGAGCGCCGCGCTGCCCAGCGCATCCTCGCAGGCGAGCAGTAGCGCACGCTCGTCGCGCGATGGACTCGCGATCTCCGCCAGCGCGCGGCGACCCCGCTCGTATCCGGCCCCGGCCTCCAGAGCGGCTCCCGGTGCGAGGCGCTCGAGCTCCGCGCGAGCGAACAGCCGCACGGGCGAGGGCTCATCGCCCTCGGGCAGCGAGTCCGCCCAGCCCGGCCAGGCCTGCAGGCCGAGGAACAGCTCGTCGCGCGCGGCGAGCGGCAGGTCCGCCGGGCGCCCGCGCCGCACGCTCTGCAGCTTCCAGCTCTGCACGAGGGCCTCGAACTGCGGCTGCGGGCACGAGTCCACCTCGTCGACGCGCAGCGCGTTGACGTGCAGATGGAACACATGGCCTCCCGCGACGGGGAGTGCCGTGAAGCGCACCATGGTTCGCCCCTCCCCGGGCAGGCGCTGCTCGCTCCGCAGGCATGCGACGGGGCCCACCTCGAAGCGCTCGCCGGCGCCGAGCTCGTCGCGCCATGCGCTGCTTCCGCGCCCGTCCGTGGCGGCCACTTGGCGCAGCGTCAGGGCCGCGCGACCGAAGCGACCCGCCGTAAGGGCCCCTCGGCCATATTGCTCGGAGAGCCGGGTCTCGAGCTGTGCATCGGGCTTCCACTCCGCCACATCGAAGGACACCCACAGAGTGCTTTCCGGGATCTGGACTTCGACGGCAGCCGGTGCTGAAAGAGCCAGCTTCGGGCTCTGGAGGATGCAGGCGGTCAAGACGCCGAGGAACATCGCGCTCGGAGCATAGGCCGCCGCGAGCGGCTCGGGGACCGCGGGAGCGATCCGGGACGTTATTTCCGGCGGAACAGGCCCCTCGGGCGCGCCGTCCCACCGGGGGTGGTCAGCAAGATCATTCGTTACCGACAAAGAGCCCGGCTCCCCTGCCCGGTCCGAGGGGACCCGTGTACCCTCATGACTGTCCCCTGCGGTCCTCCGGCTCCAATCGATACTTGTCTCTCCCGACGCTAGCTCTCGACATGACCCAGCGACCCGTGCTCCTCCTGGCGCTCTCCGCCACCTTCGTTCCGGCCGCCTTGGCCCAGTCCACGGACACGTGGATCGACCCCGCCACGGCCCCGCGCGTGATTTGCTTCGCCGAGGGCACAGATCCGCTCTACATGTCCGGCCTGCTCGAGGTCCAGCCGCCGACGCCCGAGTACTACACGGGCACCACTTGGAGTGGTGCCGTGGGCGCCCCCGCAGCGGTCAGCTGGAGCATGGTTCCGGATGGATTGAGCATCCCGTCGGCGTTCGGCGGCGATCCCACGGCCAACAGCGAGATCTTTTCGCGCCTCGACTCCCAGTTCTCGGGACAAGGCGGCCGCGCCACGTGGATCGCGCGCCTGCAGTCCTGCTTCGACCGCTGGGAGGCGCTCTCGGGCCTCGACTTCACGCGCGTGACCGCGGCCGGTGTGGACTGGGATGACGGCGCCTCGTGGGGCACCTCGGGCAACGACACCACCCGCGGCGACATCCGCATCTCGATGCGCAACATCGACGGCTCGAGCGGCACCCTCGCCTACTGCTTCTTCCCGCCGATGGGTGACATGGTGATCGACCGCTCGGAGGCGTGGGGCGCCAGCACCAACTCGCACATCTTCCTACGGAACGTGGTGATGCACGAGATGGGCCACGGGATCGGCTTCGACCACGTCTGCAGCAACAACACGAGCCAGCTGATGGAGCCGTTTTACTCGGGTACCTTCGACGGCCCGCGCCAAGACGACATCCGCGCCGTGCAGCGCTGCTACGGCGACAACAATGAAAACGACAACACGGTTGCGACGGCCGTCTCGGTCACGCTCACGAACGGCGTGAGCTCCACCCTCGGCACGCCTCCGAATCCGCCCAGCGGCACGAACGACGCGATCTCCAGCACGCTCTCGATCGACGCGAATGGCGAGGCGGACTTCTTCAAGTTCGCGACGGCGAACGCTGGCTCGAAGCTCGACGTGACGCTCACGCCGATCGGCACGAGCTACGACGACAGCGTCCAGAGCTCCAACGGCTCCTGCACCTCGGGTACCACCACGAACGCGCTCGCACAGGTGAACCTCGCGGTGCAAGTGATCGGCACGAACGGCACGACGGTGCTCGCGACGGCCTCGGGGGCGGCCGCTGGCGTGGCCGAGACGCTCGTCGACGTGATCCTCAACGGCTCGGGCACCTTCTACGTGCGGGTCTACGAGACCGACGTGCCGAGCGAGACTCAGTTGTACAAGCTGACCTTGCGCATCGATCCCGCCAACGTCTGCCCGGATTCCGACGGCGATGGCGTGGATGACTGCAACGATGGCTGCGCTCAGGACCCGCTCAAGACCGCACCCGGCGTGTGCGGCTGCGGAGTCGCGGAGATCGACACGGACGGCGACGGCGACCTCGACTGCATCGACAACTGCCCCAGCAGCTACAACCCGGCGCAGGCGGATGCCGACGGCGACGGGGTCGGCAACGTGTGCGACAACTGCCCGCAGTCCGCGAACTCGAGCCAGACGGACACCGACGGCGACGCGCTCGGCAACGTTTGCGACAATTGCCCGCTGATCTTCAACTCGCAGCAGCCTGATGTCGACTCGGACGGCATCGGCGACGAGTGCGACAACTGCCTCGCGATCGCCAACCCGGGCCAGCAGGACTGTGACTCGGACGGCGTCGGCAACGACTGCGAGCTCGCGGCGGGCACGCAGTGGGACAGCAACAACAACGGCACGCCCGACCAGTGCGAGCCGTGCGGGGCGGTGGTGAGCTACTGCACGAGCGGCACGACCTCGAGCGGTTGCAACGCGACCATGTCCGCCGCGGGCAATCCGAGCGTCTCGGTCGCTTCGGGCTTCGTGCTCACCGCCAGCAACGTCGAGGGCCAGAAGACCGGCCTGCTCTTTTACGGCGTCACCGGTCCCAAGGCCTCGATCTGGTTCCCCGGCAGCTCGAGCTACCTGTGCGTGAAGTCGCCCGTCCAGCGCGGTCCGGGCGCGGGCACCGGCGGTGCGGCGGGAGCCTGCAACGGCTCGATCTCGCTCGACTTCCCGGCCTACCTCTCCACACGCCCCAGCGCGCTCGGCCAACCCTTCCAGGCGGGGGTGGTGGTGAATGCGCAGGCGTGGTTCCGCGATCCGTCGGCTCCGGGTACCACGAACCTCTCGAACGGCCTGCAGTTCACCACCTGTCCGTAGGGCAGGTGCCCTGAACCGGGCCGACGAGACTGTGCCTGCGATGCGGGGCGTCCCTTGGGGCGCCCCGCACTGCTTGGCGTGCGAGTCGGGGAGCGCCCGGGCGGTTGGATAGACTCATGTCATGTGGTTCATGGCGGTACTCGTCGTGCTGGGCGCGACGCAGGAGGTCGAGTTCGCGCGCGATGTGAAGCCGCTGCTCGAACGCCACTGCGTGGACTGTCATGGCGAGGGGAAGAGCAAGGCGGACCTGCGACTCGACCTGCGCGAGCGAGCGTTCGCGGGCTCCTACGGCGGCACGGAGAAGGTGATCGTGCCGGGAAACGCGGCGGCGAGCTCGCTGTACACGCGGCTTCTGGCGGAGGATGCGGATGAGCGCATGCCTCACAAAGCTGCGCCGCTCTCGGCGGACGAGGTCGCGACAATCCGGCTCTGGATCGATGGCGGAGCCGCGTGGCCGGACGAGGTCGCGGGCGTCGACGGGCGTGCGGCTCACTGGGCTTACCAGCGGCCGTTGAGGTCGGCGGTGCCGGAGGTCGCGCACAAGGAACGCGTACGCAATCCAATCGACGCCTTCCTCGAGGCACGCTTCGAGCGCGAAGGAAAGACGCCGGCTCTGGAAGCGAGTCGAGCGACGCTCGCGCGAAGGCTGCATCTCGATCTGACGGGGATTCCGCCGACCCTCGAGGAAGTCGGGGCGTTCGAGAACGACCAGCGCACCGATGCTTACGAGCGTTTCGTGCGCAAGCTGCTCGCGTCGCCGCGCTACGGCGAGCGCATGGCGCGACCGTGGCTCGATCTCGCGCGGTATGCCGACACGCAGGGCTACGAGAAGGACGCGCGGCGCTCGATGGCGCCCTACCGCGACTGGGTGATCGCGGCTCTGAACGGCAACCTGCCCTACGACCAGTTCTCGATCGAGCAGCTCGCGGGCGACCTGCTGCCCAACGCCACGCGCTCGCAGCGCATCGCCACCGCGTTCCATCGCAACACGATGCTCAACGAGGAGGGCGGCACCGACGCGGAGGAGTTCCGCAGCGCCGCCGTGATCGATCGTGTCAACACGACGGCGACGATCTGGATGGGCTCGACGCTCGCCTGCGCCCAGTGCCACGACCACAAGTACGACCCGTTCTCCCAAGCCGACTACTACCGGGTCTTTGCGGCGCTCAACCAGACCGCTGACGGTGGAAAGACGCCGGAGCCAGTGCTGCGCGCGCCGACGGCGGAGCAGGAGCGCGAGCTCGCGTCGCTCCGCGCGCGCATCGCGGAACTCGAAGGCGCACTCTCGGCGGAAGATCCAAAGCTCGATGCGGAGCAGAGAGTCTGGGAGGAGCGCGCTGCAATCGAGCTCGAGCGAGAGGGGAGCTGGAGCGTGCTGCGCCCGCTCACGGCCGTCGAGGCGAGCGCGGCGCGCGTCGACGGGACGTTGCTGGAGGACGGCTCGGTGGCCTTTCGAGGCCCCGTTCCGGACCGCTGCGTGTACGAGCTGCGGCTCGACGCGCCGGTCGGGGAGCTGCGCCTCCTGAAGCTCGAGGCGCTGCTCGATGGTGAGCCGCTGGCAGGGCCGGGGCGTACATCCCACGGCAACTTCGTGCTCAGCGAAATCTCGGCGCGCATCGAGGATGCGAGCGATCCACGGCAGGGCGAGAACGTTGCCCTGACGGCCGCCATCGGCGAGGTCGAACAGTCCGACGGCCCCTTCCGGGCGGCGAACTCGATCGACGGCCGCTCCGAGACGGGCTGGGCCATCGGCGGCGGAGTCGGAAGTCCGCGCACGGCGGTCTTCGCTCTCGAGCGGCCTGTTCGGGTCGCGAAGACGCAGGTGGTGCGCGTGCACCTCGCATTCGAGTCGGTCTTCCTGCGCCATGCCTTGGCGCGGGTGAGAATCTCCGCATCGAACGACGAGAGGGCGGCGCGGCGGCTGCTCGGGCCGTCGGGTGTCGGATGGAAGCGCCTCGGTCCGTTCGCGGCCGCAAGCTTCGAGGAGGCTCGCGATCGGGCCTACGCGCCCGAGCAGGATCTCGCCGCCGCGCTCTCGGCCCGCG
>SXKQ01000050.1 GCA_005778045.1 Planctomycetia bacterium | reverse complement strand
GCAGCGACGGCGGCAGGGACGAGCCCCGCCGCCGTCGGAAGTTGTGGCACAGCCAGCGTGGGCTGCTAGAGCGCGAGCAGGCCCGGGTTCTCGAGCAGGCGCTTGACGTGCACGAGGAAACGCGCGCCGTCGGCCCCGTCGGCGAGGCGGTGGTCGACGGAGGCCGAGAAGTTCATGTACTGGCGCACCTCGATCTTGTCGCCCTGCGGCGTCTCGACGACGCCCGGACGCTTCACGATGCGGTGCACGCCCATGATGGCGATGTCGGGGAAGTTGATGATCGGCGTGGCAAGGATGCCGCCGATGTTGCCAGCGTTGGTGATCGAGAACGTCGAGCCCTTGAGGTCGTCCGGCTTGACCTTGCCCGAGCGCGTGCGCTCGGCGAGCTCATTCAGTTCCTGCGCGAGCTGCAGGATGCCCTTCGACTGCACGTCCTTGATCACCGGCACGATCAGGCCGTTGTCGGTGTCCATGGCGATGCCGAGGTTCACGTAACCGCAGCGCACGATCTCCTGCGTCGCCTCGTCGAGGTGCCCGTTGAGCATCGGGTACTTGGCGAGACCGAGTGCGCAGGCCTTCATGATGAACGGCATGAAGGTGACCTTGATGCCGCTCTCCTGACCCATCACCTTGGCCGTCTCGCGCAGGCGCACGAGCTCGGTGACGTCGACTTCCTCGACGACGGTGAAGTGCGGCGCGGTGTACTTCGAGCGCACCATCGCCTCGCTGATCTTGCGACGCACGCCACGGAACGGAATGCGCGTCTCGCGCTCCTGCGGCGCGAACGTGACCGGCGCGGCGACGGGCTTCGCCGGAGCGGAGGGAGCGGCGACCGCGGGCTTCGCGGCCGGGGCGGGCGCGGCGCTGCGCGACTTGGCGAAGGCCTCGACGTCGGCGCGGCGCACGACGCCGTGACGGCCCGAGCCCGAGACGTCGCCGAGCTCGATGCCGAGCTCGCGCGCGATGCGGCGCGCGCTGGGCACGGCGAGGATCTTCTCGTCGCTCGCGCGCTTGGCGGGAGCGGGAGCGGCGGCAGCGCCGACGGCGGCGAGCGCCGGAGCGGCGTGGGTCGCGTGGACAGGAGCGGCTGCAGGCGCGGCCACGGCGCCGCCAGCGGTCTCGAGCACGAAGATCACGCTGCCGACGGGCACGACGTCGCCGGCGTTGGCGCGCAGCTCGAGCAGCTTGCCCGCGGCGGGCGCGGGGATCTCGACGGTGGCCTTGTCGGTCATCACCTCGACCACGGCCTGATGCTCCTTCACGGAGTCGCCGGCCTTGGCGAGCCACTTGACGATCTCGCCCTCTGCGACGCCTTCGACGATGACGGGCAGCGTGAACTCCAGCCGACCGCCGACGGCCTTCGAGGGACCGTGACCAGCGTGGGCGGGAGCCGGCGCCGGAACGGGCGCGGGGGTTGCCTTCGGCGCGGGGGCCGGCGCCGCGGGAGCGGCCGGAGCGTGCGACTTCGGCGCGGGCGCAGCGGCGGTCGCGAGCACGAAGATCACGCTGCCGACGGGCACCACGTCCCCGGCCTTGGCGCGCGTCTCGACGATCGTGCCCGCGGCGGGCGCGGGGATCTCGACGGTGGCCTTGTCGGTCATCACCTCGACCACGGCCTGATGCTCCTTGACGGCATCACCGGCCTTGACGAGCCACTTGACGATTTCACCCTCGGCGACGCCTTCACCGATGTCGGGCAGCTTGAACTCGAGGTTGGCCATTGCGCTGTGTCTCTCGCGAATCGTGCGTGGTTCTTGCGGGTCCTAGAAGCCGTGGACGTGCTCGATTGCATCGAGCACGCGGCGCGCGTCGGGCATGTAGTGATGCTCGAGCGTGTTGGGGAACGGCGTGTCGAAGCCGGTCACGCGCGCGACCGGGGCTTCCATGTACTCGATGATGTTCTCGGCGATCATGGCGCTGATCTCGCCGCCGAAGCCGCAGAAGCGCGGGGCCTCGTGGACGATCACGACGCGGCCGGTCTGCTTGGCGGCCTCGAGCACGCCTTCCTCGTCGAGCGGCAAGAGGGTGCGCAGGTCGACGACGAGGCACTCGATGCCCTTCTCCGCCGCCTGCTCGGCCGCCTTGAGGCACACCGGCACCATGGCGCCGTAGCAGAACACCGTCACGTCCTTGCCCGTGCGCGCGGTGCGCAGGGTCGAGAGCGGCGTCGTGTAGTAGCCCTCGGGCACTTCGGCCTTGGCCGTGCGGTAGAGCGCCTTGGGCTCCATGAAGATCACCGGGTCGGGATCCTCGATCGAGGCCAAGAGCAGGCCCTTGGCGTCCTCGGGCGTCGAGGGAATGACGACCTTCAGGCCCGGCGTGTGGCAGAAGTAGGCCTCGCCGGACTGCGAGTGGTACAGGCCACCGCGGATGCCGCCGCCATAGGGCGTGCGGATCACCATCGGCACCGTGTACTGGCCACCGGAGCGGTAGCGGAACTTGGCCGCCTCGCTCACGATCTGGTCGAAGGCCGGGAAGATGAAGTCCTGGAACTGAATCTCGGGCACGGGCTTGAGGCCGTTGAGCGCCATGCCGATCGCGCTGCCGATGATGCCGTCCTCGGAGAGCGGCGTGTCGAAGCAGCGCTCCTTGCCGAACTCCTTCGTGAGTCCCTCGGTGGCGAGGAACACGCCGCCCTTGGGGCCGACGTCCTCGCCGAACACCAGCACGCTCTTGTCGCGACGCATCGCGACCTTGAGCGCGTCGTTCACCGCCTGAACCATCGTCAACGTGGCCATGTCGTTCTTGCTTCTTCGCTGGGTGGTCGGTTTCAGAGCGGGAACTTGCCGTCGCCGGCGCCGGCGTCGCCCTTGCGGGCCGCGAGCTCGAACGCAGCTTGGCCTTGGCGGCGCAGGTGCTGCGGGACGGTCGCGTAGACGTCCGTGAAGATGCTCTCGAGCTTGGGCGGCGGCGTCCCCTCGGCCTCGCGCACGGCGGCAGTCACCTGCTCGACGGCCTCGGCGTAGAGGACCTCGCCCCGCTCTTTGGTCCACAGCTGGCGCTGCTCGAGGAAGCGCTCGAAGCGCGCCACCGGGTCCTTCTTGGCCCACGCCTCGACGAGCTCCTTAGGCACGTAGCGCGTCGGGTCGTCCGAGGTCGAGTGACCGCCCATGCGGAAGGTCACCGCCTCGATCAAGGTCGGGCCGTCGCCGCGCCGCGCCCGGGCCACGGCCTCGGCGGTCGACTGACGCATCGCGAGCAAGTCGTTGCCGTCGACGCGCACGCCCGGCATGCCGTAGGCCTTGGCCTTGATCGCGAAGCTCTCGCTCGCGGTCTGCTCTTCGACCGGGCAGGAGATGGCATAGCCGTTGTTCTGACACAGGAACACCACCGGCGCCTTCCAGACGCCCGCGAAGTTCATGCCGCTGTGAAAGCCCGAGGTCGAGGTCGAGCCGTCGCCGAAGCTGACGAGCGCGACGTGCTTCTCGCCGCGCAGCTTCATCGCGTAGGCCGCGCCGACCGCCTGCGGAATCTGCGTGCCAAGCGGCGAGCTGATCGAAACGAAGCGGACTGGCTTGTCGAACGAGAAGTGCACCGGCATCTGGCGGCCGCGAGCGGTGTCGCGGTCGTTGCCGAACATGTTGTGCATCATCTCGGTCGGGGTGACACCGTGGTACAGGGCCATCCCGAAGTCGCGGTAGCTCGGGAAGATCCAGTCCGTCGCCTCGAGCGCGCTCGCGGCCCCGACTTGGCAGGCCTCGACCCCCTTGTTGGGGATCGAGAAGCCGATGCGTCCCGAGCGCTGCAGCTTGAGGGCCACGTCGTCGAAGGCACGCACTGCGAGCATCGAGCGGTAACAGTGCAGGAGCCCGTCGGCCGACAGGCGCGGGTCGTGGCCTGCCGCGCTGCCGTCCGGGGCGATGACGGAGAGGAGTTCCGGGGCGCTCATGGGGGTGACTCGGGGCGCGCCTCAGCCCCGCTCCGGAGGGAGTCGGGCCGGTGCGTTCGAGACGGGACATCGTAGCGAGGCCCCCCGCCCCGGTGGAACCCGTCGCGAGGTGCTCGGCGCCCGCTGGAGGCGCGCGCGGCCGAATGGGACGGAATCCCTGTCAGGACGCTCGTCGGCCGCTCCCGCGAACTCCGCTGGCCGGTCGGCACTCCCCCCGGCTTCCGCCGTGGGCGCTCCCGGTCCGGAACCGGCCGGCGAGATGACAGCCCCGCAAGAACGACCTCCTTTTTTCGGCGCGTTCCGAAAGATTTTCAATTTCATAATTGAAACAAAAGGTTATTTCTGTCTCATAATCACACCGCGTGAGGTGCAACTCACACGCGCGGTTCAACCTACAAACCATTGCTCACACAGTTCATGAAGCAACTCGCCGTCTTGTCCCTTTGCGCGGTCGCCGTTCCGTTCGCGATTGCGCAGCAGGATTCCAAGTCTCCCAGCCCGTCCAACTCGAACTTCGACTCGACGGAACTCGCTGCGTTCGAGGGCTCTGTCGAGAGCCTCGCTGCCGAGGTCGTCGTCTCCGACCTGACGGAAATCGAAGGCGAGACGCCCAAAGAGGACGGACAGTCCGGAGATCCCGCCCTCCTCACGGGCTGCACCGGCAACATCGTGGTGCGCTGCCCGGCAACCGTGAACTCATCGGGCGACGCCGCGACTCTCGCGGGCACGGGCGTTCCGAGTCTCTCCCAGATCGGTCTCACGTTCAGCGTCAGCTCGGCCCCGGCGGACCGCCCGGTTCAGTTCCTCTACAGCTCGAGCCCCGTCCAGCTGCCCTTCGGCGACGGCTGGCTGTGCGTCTCTCCCTACTCCGGCGTCCGTCGCCTGAGCGCGGTGCTCCTGACCGATGGTTCGGGCGCGGCCTCGATCACCCCGGACTTTGATGGCAGCCCGATCGCCGCGCTCTCCAGCTGGCACTTCCAAGTCTGGTTCCGCGACACGGACGCCGTCGGCGGCAGCGGCATCAACACCACCAACGCGCTGCGCATCACGTTCTGCCCGTGATCCACGGCTGAGCGAGCTCGCCGCCCCCCTCTGGTGCCGGCGAGCTTTCTCGAGTTTCCGGGCCGGTTGTCTCGTCGAGGCGATCGGCTCGCGCTCCTTTCCGGGCACATCCGCGACCGCCGTGGCTGCGTACACCCGCTGCGGATGAGAGACGTGGCCGTCATCGGAGCGGGCATGGCCGGGCTGGCGGCAGCGGGCGAGCTTGCGGCGCGCGGCCTGCGGCCCGCGGTGTTCGAAAAAGGACGCGGCCCCGGCGGGCGCGTCTCCTCGCGGCGTGCAGGCGCCTTCTCCTTCGACCACGGTGCCCAGTACTTCACGGCGCGCGAGAGCGAGTTCCGCGTGCACGTGGACGCCTGGCTCGCGGCCGGCGCAGTCGCTCGCTGGGACGCTCGCATCGTCGCCTTCGAGAACGGCACGCGACGCGCCTCGAGCGACCCCATCGCGCGCTACGTCGGCACGCCGGAGATGAACGCCCTGCCGAAACACCTCGCGCGCGGACTCGACGTGCGCTGCAGCCTGCGCGTGGCGCGTGCGGAGTTCCGGGAGCAGCGCTGGCACCTGCACGACGAGAACGAGGCTCCGCTCGGCGAATTCGACGCGCTCATCGCGACCCTGCCGCACGCGCAGTTTATCGACTTGTTGGGCCCCGCATTTCCGCTCTCCGCGCGCGCGGCCACCAGCGTCGTCGAGCCCTGCTGGGCCGTCCTCGCTGGCTTCGCTGCACCTCTCGACACCGACTTCGACGCGGCCTTCTGCAACGCCCCGGCTCTCTCGTGGATCGCGCGCAACTCCTCGAAACCGGGTCGCTCGACAGCCGAGTCGTGGGTCCTGCACGCCACGCCCGCATGGACTCGCGCGCAGCTCGAAGAGCCGAAGGAACTCGTCGCCGGCGCGCTCCTGCGCGAGTTCGAGCACCTGACCGGCCTGCGCCTGCCAACGCCCGCCCACCTCGACGCGCACCGCTGGCGTTACGCGCTCCCCGCACCCGTGGCGAAGCCACAGCCCGCTTGGCTCGACCCCGAACACCAGCTCGCCATCGCTGGCGACGCCTGCGTCGGCGGCCGTGTCGAAGGCGCCTTCTCGAGCGGGCTCGCTGCCGCCCGCGCCCTCGCCGCGCAGCGCTAGTGGCCCGCGGCGGCGCGGCGCTCGCGCACGAGGCGTGCGGCGAAGAACTCGCCGGCCTTGTAGGACGAGCGGACGAGCGGGCCAGAGGCGACATACTTGAAGCCGAGCTTCTCGCCCAAGAGCTGCAGGTCGAAGAAGCGCTCGGGCGTGACCCACTCGCGCACCGGGGCGTGCTGGGCGGTCGGCCGCAGGTACTGGCCAAGCGTCAGGAAGTCGACGTCGGCGGCGCGCAGGAGCTCCATCGACTCGACGACCTCCTCATGGGTCTCGCCGAGGCCGAGCATGATCGAAGACTTGGTGAAGACGGTCGGCTGGTGGCGCTTGGCGCCGCCGAGGGTCTCCAGCGAGCGTTCAAAGGAGCAGCGCGGATCGCGAATCTTGCGCTGCAGGCGCGAGACGACCTCGACATTGTGCGCGAGTACGTCGGGAGCGGCCGCCATGAGCGCGGCGAGCTGCTCGCCTTGGTAATCCGGGATCAGGGTCTCGATCACCGTCTCGCTCGCGCGCGTGCGGATCTCGCGGATGCATTGCGCGTAGTGGCCCGAGCCGCCGTCCGGCAGGTCATCGCGGTCGACGGACGTGATCACGACGTAGCCGAGCTTCATCGCCGCCACCGCCTGCCCCACGTGCGCGGGCTCGTCGTGATCCGGCGGAGCGGCCTTGAGCACAGTCTTGACCGCGCAGAAGCGACAGCGGCGGGTGCACTCGTCGCCGAGCACCATCAGGGTCATCGTCGCGTGCTCGCCCTTCCAGCACTCGCCGAGGTTGGGGCAGCGGGCCACTTGGCACACGGTGTGGAGCTTCAGTTCCTGCGTGAGCGCCTTCAGGCGCGTGTAGCCCTCGCCACCCGGCAACGGAACCTTCAGCCACGAGGGCTTGGGGCTCTTCATCGGGATCTGCGGGGCGCGCGCGGCGGCGCTGTTCTCGGAGGAGTTTTCGCTCAAGGGTGCACTCGCGGCCAGAACGTGAAGATAGCACAAGAGCGCGGCACTTCACCGTCCCGGGGAGACGCGGGGCGCGGCTGCGAGTAGGTTGGCGCAGGCGATGGCGATGCGCGCAGCGACAGGGCAGCTTGCGACCGCGCTGCGAGCGTCTTGGAACGCGCAGCGGCGAGCGTTGCTGCTCGCGCTGGCCGTTTCCGCCGGGATGGCGCTGACTCGATTCGCAGCGGGCGCAGCGCCGGAATGGACGGAGCGGCTCTACTCGCGCGGGCTCTATCCGTGGATCCAGCGGGCGCTCTCGTTAGCGAGCGGACTCTCGCCGTGGTCACTCGGCGAGCTCTCGTTGCTCGCGCTCTTCGCCTGGCTCACAGGGCGTGTCCTCCGCATCGTGCGCGAGTGCCTGCGCGGCTCGGGACGCGCGCTCGAGCTTGGGTGCGCGGACTCGCTGCGCGCGCTCACGCTCGCGGGCTGGACCTTCTCGCTCTACATGCTCGCGTGGGGCCTGAATCACGCGCGGCTCCCCTACGTGCACGGCACCGGTCTCGACGTGCGCGCCGCCGACGCGCAGGAACTCGAGGACGCGACGCGCGAGTGGCTGCAGCGAGCGCAGGAGCTGCGCAGCAGCTCGCCGGAGAACGCGGACGGCACCGTCGCGATCGACGGCAACTTCGAGCGCTTCGCGAGCACCGTCGCGCACGCTTGGCGGCGTGCAGGGCTCGAGGACCCGCGCCTCGCCGGCGCCGAGCCCGTCCTGCGCGACTGCACGCTCTCCTTTGCAATGAAGCTCGGCGGCATCTCCGGTATCTACTGGCCCTTCAGCGCCGAGCCCCACGTCAACACGCTGCCGCCCGTCCCGCAGCGTGTCTTCAGCGCGCTACACGAAGTCGCGCACCAGCGCGGCTTCGCGCGCGAGGACGAGGCCAACTTCCTCGCCGTGCTCGTTGGCTCCCGCTCCGACGACCCCACGCTCGCGTACCCCGTCGCGCTCACCGCTTTCCGTGAGCTCCTCCGCGCTCTGCGCTCGGCCGCGCCCGAGCGCGCGGACGCTCTCGCCGTCGGCACCCCGCCTGCCCTGCGCCGCGACATCGAGGCCAGCATCGCCTTCTGGACACCGAAGTCCTCGACGCAACAGGCCCTGCGCTCCCTGTCGACCCAGGTCAACGACACCTACCTCAAGTCCCAAGGCCAACGCCTCGGCGTCGCCTCCTACGGACGCATGGTCGACCTGCTCCTCGCCCAGCGCCGCCCTCGCACAAGCGACGACAGTAGCGTTCGCTGAGGGGCTCAACGGGCGCGCAGTTGCTGGGCGCAGGTCGAGGAAGCGGAAGCGGCAATCGGATGGCCGGAGAGTTGCTCGAGCTCGGCCTTCAGATCCCAGACGAGGGGTTGGCGGAGTGAAACGGAAGTGCGGCCTCGAGGGCGACGAGACCTTCGGAGAAGCGACCCGCGAGCTTGAGGGCCTGCGAGAGGTTGACGCACGGGGCGATCTCGGAGGGCTTGGCCTGCGTGGCGCGGCGGAGCAGGTCGATGGCTTCGGCACGGCGTTCGGGGTCGCGCAGCAGCATCTCTCCGAGGTTGCATACCGCCACGTGCTGCTGCGGACGGCGCGCGACGACGAGCTGGTAGTGGATCTCGGCCTCCGCACGCTCGTCGCGCTTCACGAGCAGCGCCGCGAGCTCGTTGCGCGCTGCGGTGCGCGAGGGCCTAGCGCGCGGCGGCGTCGATGATGGCGTTGAGCGTGGGGCTCGGGCGCAGGGCGGCGGCGACCTTCTTGGGGTCGGGCTGGTAGTAGCCGCCGAGGTCGACGGGCCTGGCTTGGCAAGCGATCAGCTCGACGACGATCTTCGCCTCGCCCTCGGTCATGGCTTTGGCAATCGAGGCGAAGCGCGCGGCGAGCACGGCATCGTCGGACTGCGAAGCGAGGGCCTGCGCCCAGTACAGCGCGAGGTAAATGTGGCTGCCGCGGTTGTCGATGCCGCCAACCTTGCGAGCCGGACCCTTGTCGTTCATCAGGTAGGTCGCGCTGGCTTGGTCGAGGGTCTTGGCCAGCACGCGCGCCTTGGCGTCGCCCGTGGTGTCGGCCATGTGCTCGAACGAGGCTGCGAGCGCGAGGAACTCGACCGTGACGCCAAGCTGCTCGCCGGTTCAAAGCCCGAGGAACGCG
>SXKQ01000049.1 GCA_005778045.1 Planctomycetia bacterium | reverse complement strand
GATCGGCGAGTGGGTGCTGCGGGAGGCGTGCCGACAGGCGAAGGCGTGGCAGGATGCGGGCGCGACTCCCGTGCGCATGGCCGTCAACCTGTCGACGGTGCAGTTCACGCAGCCAAACCTCCCGCAGGTCGTACGCGCCGCGCTGGTGTCGAGCGGGCTCGCGGCGGACTGGCTCGAGCTCGAGCTGACAGAGAGCACCGTCATGCGCGACGCGGGCTCCGCCGTGGAGACGCTCGGCAAGCTCAAGGCCGCGGGTGTGCACCTCTCGATCGACGACTTCGGCACGGGCTACTCGTCACTCGCATACCTGAAGCGCTTCCCGATCGACGCACTCAAGATCGACCAGAGCTTCATCCGCGAGTCGACGTCCAACCCCGACGACGCCGCCATCGTCACCTCGATCCTGCTGATGGCGAAGAGCCTCAAGCTCGCGGTCGTGGCCGAGGGTGTCGAGACGGCTTCCCAGTTCTCGTTCCTGCGCGTGCTGCAGTGTGACGAGGTTCAGGGCTACCTGTTCAGCCCGCCGGTGCCGCCGGAGAAGGCTCTGGCGCTGCTCGAGCGCGGCTTCGATACGAAGCAGGCTGGCTGAGTGAAGACGCTCGGAGCCTAGGCCGTCTCGCGCACCGGCACGCGCAAGCAGAAGCGTGCTCCACGCTCTTCCCGAGGCTCGTAGACGAGCTCTCCGCCGAGCAGGCTCGCGGTGCGGCGCGCGAGCGCCAGACCGAGTCCGGCGCGCTCGCAGCCCGCCGAGTTGAACGGCTCGAATACGTGCGCTTCGGCGTCGCGCGAGAGGCCGTCGCCGTCGTCTTGCACCGTGATCGCGAGCATTCCCTGCTGAGTGTCGGCCGCGACGCTGACCTCGACCTTGCCTTCGGGCGAGTGCCGGACCGCATTGGCGACGAGCTCGTCGACGATGCGCGCCAGCCGCGCCGGATCGCCTTGGATCGTCGCGGGAGCGCTGGCATCGATGTGCGCGCTCACGGGCACGCGCGAGCAGCGCGAGGCCTCGCCAGCCACGCGTAGCGCGAGCTCGGCAGGAGAGCAGGGCTCGCTCGCGACGCTGGCCGTGCCGGACTCGATCGCCGACAGCTCCAGCACGGCGGCGATCGCGCTGACGACGGAGATGGCCGGGTCCAGCAGTCGCTCGAGACCGAGACCTGCGCTGCGCTCGCCGCTCGCGATGCCCTTGAGGTCGAGCTGTTCGAGCAGCAGGCGCTGCGCCGGTGCGAGCACTTCGGACGAGAGGCGCTGGAGGAATGCGTTGCGGCGCCTCAGCTCGCTGTCGGCTTGCGCCCACGAGGACTGGAGGGCGCGGTTCATCGTCTCTAGCGAGGCCGCATAGGCACGGGCTTCGAGCTCGGAGCGACGCGCGGCGGCGAGGTTCTCGCGCTCGCGCTGCAGTGATGCGCGTTTCTCCGTCAGCGCCGCCGCGAGCTGGCAGGCCTCGACCGTGTCGAAGGGCTTCTTCAGGATCAGCAGACGATCCGTGCGGCCGAGCGCAGCGACCGTCTCTTGCCACGTGTAGTCCGAGTACGCCGTGCAAAGCACGATCTGGAGGTCGGAATCGACCTCCCACAGACGCCGCGCGGTCTCGATGCCGTCGATGCCGGGCGGCATGCGAACGTCGAGGAACGCCAGGGCGAAGGGCGCGCCGTTCGCGCACGCGGCGCGCACCTTCTCGACCGCCTCCTCGCCCTGCAGCGCGTCGTCGAGCTCGTATTCGCACTCCGTGGGAGTCTCGCTCTGCGGTGTCGCCTGCGCGGGCTCGCCGAAGAGCGCGGCCTCGCTCGAGCTCACGCTCTCGCCGCGGGACTCGCTGGCGCGCGCGAGGACCTTGCGAAAGTCAGCGTGGATCGCCGCGTTGTCGTCGACGATCAGGATGCGGGGTCGCGTGGGCATGCTCATGGGGAGTCTCGCGTTCAGGCTGCGGCCGCGCGGGCGAGCAGCGGAAGTTCGAGCAGGAAAGTGGCGCCTAGGCCCGCGCCAGCGCTCTCGGCGCGCAGGCAGCCGCCCATCTCGCTTGCGGCGTTGGCGCAGGAATGCAGGCCGAAGCCGTGGCCGTCGGGCTTGGTCGTGAACCCGTGGCGGAAGAGTCTGGCGAGATTTTCGGGCGGGATGCCGAGCCCGTCGTCGTGGACCTCGATGCGCACGCGCTCGCCGGCGCTCGCGATGCGGACGCGCACGAGACCGGGCTCGCGCCGCGCTTCCGCGACGGACTCGCGGGCGTTTTTCAGCAGGTTGACGAGCACCTGCACGAGCTTGTGGCGATCGACCGCGACCCGCCCGAGGTCCTCGATCTCGCGTTCCATGCGCGGGAGCGGCCCGTTCGAGGAGCGCGCCACGATGTCCCACGCCATTTCGACGAGCGTGCCGAGCTCGACCTGCTCTCGGAGCTCGCTGCGCCGCGCGAAGTCCTGCTGAGCCGCGACGAGCTGGCGGATGTGATCGATACCCTCGGCGAGCGAGCGCACCTCGCGCGCGAGCTCGGCGTGCTCGCCCTTGAGGCCGTCCGCCACCTCGAGCAGGTACGGAGCCACGTGGCGACCACGCGGGTCACCGGCTACGAACTCGCCGAAGCGATCGCCTTGGGCGCGCACGAGCTCGGCGAGCTTTTCGAGCTTCTGCAGCCGCGACTCGCGCAGCCGCGCTTCGAGGAGCTCGGCCGACACGTTGACGCTGTTCAGGACATTGCCGACGTTGTGCAGGATGCCCGTGGCGATCTCCGACATGCCGGCGGCGCGAGCGGTGGTCACGAGTTCCGCGCGCGAAGCCTCGAGCTTGCGCATCATGCGTTCGAACTCGCGCGACAGGGTTCCGATCTCGTCTCCGCGCTGGAGTGCGACGACGCGAGCGTAGTCGTCGCTCCGCCCGATCTCGACGGCATGCCGTGTGAGTGTGGCCACCGGATCGACCACGGTGCGCCGCAGCACGGCGAGCAGGACCGCGAGCAACAGCAAGCCCGCCGCGATGGTCGAGACGAGCGCGTAACGCAGCGCGTCTCGTCCGCCGGCCGAGATGGAGCGCGGAAGTCGGGCCCGCACGAGCAGGGCCGGGCGTCCGCGCAGATCGTCGATCGCTGTCCAGCCTTCGAGGGCGCTTGCATCGCGCGGCTGCACCACGGGCCGGGCCTCCGCAGTGATCGCGGCGAGGAACTCCGCCGGCATGGTCCGCCCGGCCTCGTCGAGAGGCACGAGGTCGAAGTCGACTTCCGTGCGTTCGCGCAGCTCCGCGAGCAGGGTGGTCGCGACGAGACGTCCGAGTATGACGCTGCCGCGCTGGCCGCCTTCGAGCATGCGCGAGGCGAGCAGCAGCGGACCGCGCGTCGTGAGCGCGAGCCCGCGCGTCGGCGTGTCGCGGTCGTGGGACAGGAACGGATGGCCGGGGCTCAGTTGCTCGAAGTCGAGCTCCGGCAGGCGCACGAGCTCGCCGCTCGCAGGATCCCGGACTTCGCCCCAGATGACGCGCCCGTCGGCGGCTACGAGGTAGAGCAGGTCGATGCGCGAGGCGCGCAGGCTGGCGGGGGAGAGATGGTGCGCGCGGAATGCATCCCCGCGCGGACCTCCGCTCACGAAGTCGTTGGCATCCTCCCAGGCCGCCCACTCCGAGCAGCGAGCGTCGATGGTCGCGATCTCGGCTTCGAGCGCGCGCTCCACGCGCAGCACGTCGGTCGAGGCTTCCGCGCGCTCGAGCTCCTCGAAGCGCGGCAGCAGCACGAAGCGCTGCAAGGCGAGGTCGCCCAGCGCGTATGCCGCCACCACCAGCGCGACGACCAGCGCGAGTCGTGTGCGCAGCTGCATGGTCGCGTGTCCCTAGGCCGCCTCGCGGCGCGCTTCGGTATCCGCGCTCGCGGCGCGCACTGGCTCGGTGGCCGTATTGATCAGATCGCACAGGTCCTGCAGCTCGTCACCCTCGCGAATGCGGCAGGGTTCGCTGGTCTCCTTCGCGATCACCTGTCGCAGGTAGACCTCGAAGCGATAAATCGGACCGATCAGGCGATGCGTCACGAGCAGCCCGACGGCGAAGGTGGCCGGGAGCAGGAGCGCGACGCTGACGAGGAACACCTGCGAGAGGCGTGCGTTGGTCTGGGTGAGCAGCAGCGCTCCGTCGTTGGGCAGCGCGGTCGCGGTGTCGGCGAGCAGGCGCTGGAAGACGAGGTACTGCAGCGTGAGCGCGAGCAAGCTCAGGCCGAGAAACGCGCCCATGAGGCGCAACTGGAGGCGCGGCCGTACGAGGCGAATCCGGCGGCGGGGGCGAGGGGACGACTGCACGTCAAAGCCCATCGACTCGAGCCACCCGCGTCTTGAGCGGGCCGCAGGGACGTTCTCAGGGGCGAGACGCGGGGGACGCGATGCGCGCGAGGGCTGCTTGCGCAGCCAGCCGCTCCGGCGTGGGCCGATCCTGATCGCTCACCTGCCGCAAGGCCTCGCTCGCCGTGACCGAGCGCAGCTCGCCCAAGGCCGCGCAGGCGCACCGGAAGCGTTCGCCATCGAGGGCGCCGAGGCGCCCGGCGAGCCGCTGCGCGAGCTCGTGACGCGGAAAGCGGTGGCGCACGATCTCGTTCAGTGCACGGGCCTGCGCGCTGACGTCCTCGCCGAGCAGGTCGTCGAGCGCTCCGGGCAGGAACTCTAGCCGCCAGTCGCGCTCCTCGGCGAGCCAGCGGCGCCACGTGAGCGCGTCGGGGCCGAGCTGGACACCCGTGATGCGCTCGAGGGACCAGCGAGCATCCTTGGCGAGCCCGGAGTGGCCGCTGCGGAGCAGGTCGAGCAGCGCATCCGTGGCCTCGTCATCCTCGAGCCATCCAGCGCACAGGATCGCCTCGCGATAGCCGGCGCGGCCGGGTCGGTCGAGCAGCGCTCGCACGGCTGTGCGCGTGCGCTCGTCGAATGGCCCCTGCATGCCTCGCGCAGCGTGGGAGAGCGCGGCGACGGTGTCCCGCGTGTCCTCGCCCTCGATGGCCAGCCATTCTCCGAGACGCGCCACGGCCTGCGGCGTGCGACTGTCGCCGATCGCCGCGATCAGCGCGCCACGCCACGGTTGGGCGCGCTCCCCGAGCAGCGAGCCGAGTCGCGGGAGCTTGATGGCGTGCCGCGCGAAGACGGCGCTGGCCGCGGCGCGCAGCGCTTGCGTGCCGCGGGTCGTCTCGCTGTCGGCGACGCGCTCCTCGATGCGCGCCGCGAGCATCACGGCAAGCTCGATGTCGATGAGCGTTCCCTCGCAACCGATCCGCTGCAGCCCAGTCTCGAGCTCCTGTCCCGTGGCCTCGCGCAACGCGAGGGCACCGAGCTCGACGCGGAGTCCGGAGGCTGGAGTGCGGCCCACCTGCGGCAGGCAGGCGAGGGCGGAGAGGGCGAGCGCGACGAGCATGTTCAGTCGTTTTTTTCTTCGCGGCGGCGCAGCTTGCGCACCGCGCGTGCGCGCTTCCAGTCGAAGTCCGATTCGCGACCCTTGTACTTGCGTTCGATTCCGGCGTCGTCGACGTAGTCGACGTCCAGCTCGTAGTCGGCCGCCTCGTAGGCCTGCGCCGGCGACTTGAGCTGGTCCTTGGCGACGTCGAGCGTGCTGAATGGGTCCTCGGCGAGGTCGCGGGCGATCTCGCGCGGGATCTCGATCACTTTCCAGGCCAGCGGATCCACGTCGACGCTCGCGGTCGGGTCGCTCCCGCGCAGGCTGACGTCGAAGTGCACCTGCGCCTCGCCGCCGAGCTGCAGGATTCCAGCGGCCACGGTGCCGTAGAGCTGGAAGCCCTGCGGCAAGGCGAGGCGAGCTTTGGGAGCGTAGAGCGAGCCGAAGAACGGACCGCTGGCGGAGAAGTGCACCGGCGCGTCGATCGACCCGTTGCCGTCGCGGTCGCGCGAGCCGGTCGCGGATACGAGTAGCCGCAAGCCGCGCGTGTCCTCGTTCGGGAAGGCCAGCTGCGAGCCCGCCTGCAGGTCGAGCCAGTCCGTGACGTGCAGCTCGACGTTTCCAGCGCTGCAGTCGATCTCGAGCTTGCCCTTGTTCTCGACGCGCAGGCGCTCCGCGGAGAGCTGCAGCGGGCCGCGGAGCACGAGGGTCGAGTTCTTACCGACGCGGATCTCGCCATAGGACTTGCCGTCGCCAGCGAGCACGCGGCGCTTGCCGCTTGCGTGCACGAGATCGCCGCCCTGTTCGAGGGCGAGCGGCTCGATCACGGCCGCTTCGGTCTCGAGCTGGGCCGGAGCCGTCGAGCCGGTGACGAGTGCGTCGTCGTCGAGCTCGACCGAGCCCTCAGGTCCGGGGATCGCGTCGCCGAAGACGCGCGCGTCCTCGCCGAGTTCGATGTCGCCATTGCTGCGCAGCTCGACGGCCACTCCGGTAGCCGGATCGAAGCGCTCAGGCAACTTGGGAGCGCCGCGCTCGCCGCCCGAATCGTAGGCATCGACGCGCGCGTTCTTGCCGAGTAACACCCGCTGCGAGCCGAGCACGCCGAGGGCCGCCACGTCGCGGCTCGTGCGACGCACGACGAGCGACAGGGTCGCGCGACCGGTCCCCGCCATGCCCGTGCTCTCGAGGCCGATCACGTTCGGCGCGACCTCGGTCGCGGTGACCCAGAAGAGACCGTCGCCAAAGCGCGCGGGCGCCTCGGGACTGCCGATCGTCCCAGTGTGGCCCGTCTCGAGGGCGAAGTGGCCCTCCGCGAGTCCCGCTTCGGCGAGATTGAAGGCGCGCTTGTTGTCGATGCTCGCGACTTGCCGGCGCAGGCGAGTCGAGTCGAGCTCGAGCAGGCACACGCTCAGGCCGCCGACCGCCATAACGGCGACCAGCGTGGCGACGAGCACGCCGCCGCGGCGGCTCGTGCGTGCGTGGGAATGGAGCTTCATGCGCACTTGGATCTCCTGTCAGGAATTCCGGCAGCGAACCAGCGATTCGCGCGTGTAGGTGAGGCGCCGGTCGCCCGCGCCCTCGCGCTCGAGCGTGATCAGCACGCGCACGAGCGAGCCTTCGATCACGAATGCGAGTCCACTCTCGTCGACGAGGCCGTTGCCGTTGTCGTCGACGCCGTTGGGGAGTTCGCCCTCGAGGAACTCGCGCACCGAGCGCGTCCACGTGGCCATGCGCTCGCTGGGCTCGCCCGGTCGCTCGATCCACACGACCTCGCCGTTCTCGACGCGCAGGGAGATGCGCTCGGGAGCTCCGTGGACTACGGCACCGTCCTGCACGCCGAGGCTCTGCGCGTAGGAGAGCGTCGAGTGGAAGGCCGGGTTCGCCACGCCGGGCTGGAGCGACGAGGCGCTCGCCGCCATGAGCGCGAGCGCGATGCGGTCGAGGGTCTGGTCGAGCTGCAGCTCGAGACTCGCCTTCGACATCTCCTCGTCGTAAGCCTCGCTGGTGGAGCGCGTGACCATCACGATGTTCCCGAGCACCAGCCCGACCACCGTGAGCGCGATCAGGGTCTCGAGCAGCGTGAAGCCGCCGCGGCGGCGCGTGCGCGCGCCCATGGCTAGTGATCTCCCGGCGCGAGCATCGTGTACATCTCGATGCGCCGCGGCCCGAGCGGACTCTGCCATGCGATCTCGACCTTCACCGGCAGGACGCGGTAGTCGCCGCGGTGGTCCCGGTCGTCGACGAGCGTGTCGCCGTCGAGGTCACGCGGCAGACCGAGCTCAAGGTCGCTGGCGTCCTCGCGCAGCGCGCCGTCTTGCTCCGGCAGCGTGATCCGACCCACGAATCCATCGGGATCGTCGGGGCGCGGGTCGAGGCCCGGCACCGCGAAGTGGGGGCCGGCAGCCGAGCCGGGCCCCGCGGGGTCGTCGGACGGCGAGTCGTTGTAGCTCGACCAGACGCTCGCGAACGGCGCGCCGCGCAGGCGCTCGAGGGAACTGCGCGCCGCGTGGGCCGCCACGCTCTGCTGGCGCTTCTCAGAGCCGATGCGCGACGAGGACGCGACCACGCCCGTGAACAGGACCACCGCCACGGTCAACACGCCCATGGCGATGGTGACCTCGATCAGGGTCATGCCGCAGCGGGCGGAGCGTCTGGACGGCTTGTACATGAGCGAGCGCGTTCTGAAAATCGGTCGCGGCCGGCAGCGCTCTGGAGCGCCGCCGGCCGCGAAATGGGATTCCCTCGGGCGCCCGGCCCGGACGGAGCGGGCGGAACAGCTTGCCGTGGCGCGCCAGCCCGGGCCGTGGCAGGCGCCTTAAGTTCCTTCTTAGTAAGGATTTATGAAGTAACCGCGGCGCTGGGCTGAGGCTCGTTTTCCGAGCCTGAACATGGCGAGTAGCGCCGCGGCGCCTAAGCTAGTAAAGGTCATCGGACCGAAACAGTCTGTCTCGCTTCGAGGACCCAAGCCAAGCGCTCGGTCCACCGGGCTCCACGCGGAGCCCGACCATCCCATCTATCCAAGGAGAACCTCACGCATGAAGAACATCATCCTGGGCGTGGCGCTCGTCGCCGCCTTTGCCGCCTGCAAGAACACGACCAACACCTCGACGGGTGATGCCAGCGCGCCGAAGGCCGACTGCTGCTCGTCGGAGAAGGCCGCTTCCTGCTCGGACGCGAAGGCCGCTTCGTGCGAGGCCAAGACCGAGTGCTCGGGTGAGCAGAAGGTCTGCCCGGCGACCGGCAAGACGATGAACTGATCTCGCGGGGCCCTTGCGGGCCCGTCCGGTCAGAATCGGACACGCTCCAACTGCGGGCGAGCGACCTAAGGGTCGCTCGCCCGCAGCCTTTTGTTGCCTCGCCGCCTGCGGCGCCTCGGGTGGGCGAGCGACCTTGGTCGCACGCTCGCCCGCAGCCTTTCTTTGGCTCGCCGCCTGCGGCGCCTCGAGTGGGCGAGCGACCTTGGTCGCATGCTCGCCCGCAGCCTTTTGTTGCCTCGCCGCCTGCGGCGCCTCGGGTGGGCGAGCGACCTTGTCGTGGTAGCCCGCGCTCCGCCCTTTTTGTTTTTCCGGGAACCGCTGGGGGGCGGGAGGGAATGGGTCGCCGCAAGCGTGGCGCTCTGCGCTGCGCTGGCATCAACTCGCCCCGCCGTCCCCCTCGTTCGACATGAACCGCACTTCCGTGATCCGTCTCGTCGCGGCGCTCTCCCTCGCGCCGCTCACCCTCGCCCAGAACGACAATCCGGCCGCTGGCAAGGATGCCGCGCCGCCGCCGGCGAACCTCGTCGGGCCCGGCCCGCTGACCATGCCCGCCGCTCAGGCCGCGGGACAGGCCAACTCCCAAGGCACGACCTTCGTGACTCCCGGCATGCCGACCCTCGGTCGCCGCGTGTCGAGCGGTCAGGTCACGCGCTTCACCAACGACTTCAACCCCGCGTTCTCGTTCATCGTTGACGCGCAGGCGCAGGTGTCCGAGACGGAGAACGGTCCCGACGGCGCGGATGCATTCCTGCGCGTGTTCGAACTCGGTGCCAACGCCTGGGTCGATCCCAACGCATGGGCCTACTTCGTGGCGGTCGCCGAGGACGAGGGCATCGGCATCGAGGAAGCCGCTGTCCACTACACGGGCTTCGGCAACAAGAACGTCCTGCGCGCCGGTCGCTTCTTCGTCGACTTCGGCAAGCAGATGCAGACCCACGTGCACGACCTGCGCACGCTCGAGCGCCCGCTCGTCCTGCGCGAGTACCTCGGCGCCGAGCTCGGTGGCGACGGCCTGCAGTGGGACTCTTGGACGACGCTCGGCGACGCCACGGTCGTGCGCTGGTCGCTCGGCGCGTTCGCGAGCCTGATCCCCGAGGGTGAAGAGGATGCCGACACCGCCACCACGCCGTCGGCCTCGGTCGTCGACGGGACCAAGCGCGCCGACGACTTCAGCTACACGGCGCGCCTCACGGGCTTCACCGAGGTCGGCGAGCGCGGGACCCTGCAGCTCGGCACCTCGGCGCGCATCGTGCCGAGCTACGAGCTCGGCCTCGACGCCGGCGCGATCGGGGGCGACCTCTCCAACACCGTGTACGGTGTCGACGTGACCTACGGCTGGGTCGGCGAGACGGGCATCGACTCGTGGACCTTCGGCGGCGAGATGCTGTTCAACACCGGCGACGTCGGTGCGGAGTTCGTCGGTCCCGACGACGACGAACCCGCCGACTACGCGGTGGTCGACGACTCGCTCACGGGCTTCTTCGCCTACGGCGACTACGCCTGGGACCGCTTCAACGCGGTCGGCGCCCAGTTCAGCTCGGCCGAGGTGATCGGTGACGAGCGCTCCGAGATCGAGCTGTACTACACCCGCATGTTCTCCGAGTTCCACCGCCTGCGCTTCGTGATCGGCGCCAGCGACTCCGACGTCGACGGCTCGGGCTCCAAGTTCGCCGTGCAGTACACCACGATCCTCGGAGCCCACGGTCACGGCGTGAACTGGTAAGCTTCGCCGCGATCGAATGGATCTGGTCCTGCGCATCGTCGCGCTCGTCGTCGCCTTCGTTCTCGCTGCGCTCCCGGCGTCCGCGAGCGAACGCGAGACGGGCGCGAAGCTCAAGGTGGTCGCCACCATCCCCGACCTCGCGGACATCGTGCGCGAGGTCGGGGGCGAGCGCGTCGAGGTGTCCTCGATCGCGAAGGGCAAGGAGAACCTGCACAACGTCATCGCGCGCCCGAGCCACTTGGTGGCGCTCTCCAAGGCCGACGCGCTGGTGCAGGTCGGCCTCTCGATGGAAATGGGCTTCATCCCCGGCCTGCTCGAGGGTTGCGGCAACCCACAGGTGCGCCCGGGCGGCAAGGGCTTCATCAACGCCTCGGAAGGTTGGCAGCCGATCCAAGTTCCGTCCGTGCTATCGCGCCAAGGCGGCGACCTGCACCCGCAGGGCAACCCGCACATGAACATCGATCCACGTGCGGGGCGGCACTTCGCGTCGCGCGTCGCCGAAGGCCTGATCGCCCTCGCGCCGGAGTGGAAGGCGGAGTTCGAGACACGTCGCAACGCCTACTTCGCAAGACTCGAGAAGGCGGAGAGGCGTTGGGCGCAGTTCGCCGGCGAATGGCGCGGCAAGAAGCTCGTGGTCTATCACCAAGAGTACAACTACCTCGCCGACGTATACGGGCTCGCGATCGTCGGCAACCTCGAGGTGAGGCCCGGCATCCAGCCGACGCCCAACCACCTCGCACAGGTGATCGCGACCATGAAGCGCGAGCAGTGCGCGGTGATCGCGACCGCACTGTGGTCGAAGAACGACTTTGTGGCGCGCGTGGCGGAGGCCACGGAAGCGAAGGTGGTCGAGCTGCCCAACATGTGCGGCGGCATCCCGGGAACGGAGTCGTGGATCGGGATGATGGAACTCGTCCACGAGCGACTCGCAGCGGCCTTCGGCACGGCTGCGCCGCCCAAGCAGTAGGATCTTCGGGCGCCATGCCCGCCCTGATCACCGCCGAGCGCGCCGCCTTCGGGTACCACAAGGTGCCAGTCGTGATCGGCGTGGACCTCGCCGTCGAGCGTGGTGACTTCCTCGGCATCGTCGGCCCCAACGGCGCGGGCAAG
>SXKQ01000048.1 GCA_005778045.1 Planctomycetia bacterium | reverse complement strand
GCCGATGGGGGCGGCGATCTGGTCGGCTTCGCCCGACGAGATGCTCGCCTTCCCGGCGCGCTTCTTCGCGCGCTTCTTCCACAACCACGGGTTCCTGCAGGTCGAGGGACGGCCCGTCTGGCGCGTGGTCGAGGGCGGCTCGGCGCGCTACGTCGAGGCCCTGATCCGGCCCTTCGCCGGCCGCGTCCACGTCGACACCCCCGTGCGCTCGATCCGGCGCCTGCCAGACGGGGTCGAGCTCGAGCTGCCGCGGGGCGAGCGGCGGCGCTTCGACCAGGTCGTGATCGCCACCCACAGCGACACGGCGCTCTCTCTGCTCGCGGACCCCAGCCCCGCCGAGCGCTCGGTCCTCGGCGCCATCCGCTACCAGGAGAACGAGGCTCTGCTGCACACCGACGCCCGCCTGCTCCCCCGGCGGCGCAAGGTCTGGGCCAGCTGGAACTACCACCTGCTCGACCCCGTCGGACGAGGTTCGGGGGCGCAGGGGACGGAGCGAATAAATCTGCACCGCGCGACTTTGACGTATTGGTTGAATAGGTTGCAGGGTCTCGACTGCCCCGAAGTGCTCTGCGCGACCCTGAACCACTCTCAGGCCGTCCAACCCGCCAGGGTCCTGAGTCGCATGACGTACCACCACCCGCACTTCGACCTGCCGACCGTGGCCGCCCAGAGACGCCATGGTGAGGTCAGCGGCGTGAACAGGACCTGGTACGCCGGCGCCTACTGGCGCTACGGCTTCCACGAGGATGGCGTGATGAGCGGCCTGCGGGTCGTCGAGGGACTCTCCGGCCGCCGTGTCCTCCTGGAGCCTTGGTCGTGAGGAGCGCCCTTTACTTCGGCCGCGTGGGGCATCGGCGCATCGGCGGGGTCGAGCACGCCTTCGAGTACGGCCACTTCCTGCTCGCGCTCGACCTCGCGGAACTCGAGACGGTATTCGCGGGACGCTGGCTGTGGTCGAGCGGCAGCGCGAACGTCGTCAGCCTCCGCCGCGAGGACTACCTCGGGGTCGGCTCGGGCCTCGCGCTCGACGCGGCCGTGCGCGAGCGCGTGCGCGAGGAACTCGGACGACGGCCCGAGGGTCGCGTGGTGCTGCTCGCGCAGCCGCGCTTCCTTGGCTACGTGTTCAACCCGGTCAGCTTCTACTACTGCTTCGACGCACAGGACCGGCTCGACGCGATCGTGGCCGAGATCACCAACACCCCGTGGGGCGAGCGGCACAGCTACGTGCTCGACGCGCGCGGCGGCGAGGGAGCGCGGGCGCGCTTCGCCAAGCGCTTCCACGTGTCGCCGTTTCAAGACATGGGGCAGGAGTACGTCTGGCACTTCAGCGAGCTCGGCGACGAGCTCGGCGTGCAGATGACCAACTACGAGGGCGGTCGCGAGGTGTTCGAGGCGCGGCTCTCCATGCGCCGGCGCGCCCTCGACGGCGCGGGCCTCGCGCGCGCCCTGTGCCTGTGCCCCGGTTTTTCCGCGCGCTCCATGGCCGCCATCTACTGGCAGGCCCTGCGGCTCAAGCTCAAGGGCGCGCCGTTCTTCGAGCACCCGCGCACTCGCACCGACTCCCTGACGGAGCATCATCCATGACGAGCCCCGCCTTCACCCAGCAGGTCAGCCACGCGGACGCGCCCGTGCGCACGGTGCGCAGCCGGCCCTTCACCGCTCTCGAGCGCTTCGCGCGCTCCCAGCTGCACGAGCGCTTCTCGGGCCTGCGATGGGGGCGGCTCGTGCTGCGCGACGAGCTCGGCTCGCAGGTCTTCGGCGGCGCATGCGGACCGAGCGCCACGATCGAGGTGCACGACGGGGAGCTGTACCTCGACATCGCCAAGCAGGGCAGTGTTGGAGCCGGCGAGGCCTATGCCCACGGCGCGTGGTCGACCGATGACCTCGTGGGCGTGATTCGCATCCTCGTGCGCAACCGCGACGTGCTGCAGGGCATGGAGCGCGGCTTCGCGCGGCTCGGCTCCGCGGCGCTGCGGCTGTGGCACCGCCGCCACGACAACACGCGCGCGGGCTCGCGCGAGAACATCTCGGCGCACTACGACATCGGCAACGAGTTCTACGCGCTGTGGCTCGACGAGACGATGATGTACTCGTGCGCGGCCTTCGAGCGTCCGGACATGACGCTGCACGAGGCGCAGGTCGCGCGCCTCGGCCGCATCTGCCGCAAGCTCGACCTGCAGCCGACTGATCACCTGCTCGAGATCGGCACGGGCTGGGGCGGGATGGCGCTGCACGCGGCGCGCGAGTTCGGTTGTCGCGTCACGACGACGACGATCTCGCGGCGCCAGCACGAGAAGGCGGTAGAGCGCGTGCGCGCGGCGGGCCTCGCGGAACGCGTGACGGTGCTGCTCGAGGACTATCGCGACCTCTCGGGCAGCTACGACAAGCTCGTGTCGCTCGAGATGATCGAGGCCGTCGGCGAGTGCTGGTACGACACGTACTTCGAGACCTGTTCGAAGCTGCTCAAGCCCGACGGGATGATGCTGCTGCAGGCCATCACGATCCGCGACTCGCTCTACCGCGAGGCGCTGCGCTCGGTGGACTTCATCCAGCGCTTCATCTTTCCCGGCAGCTGCATCCCGTCGACGTCGGCGATCATGGATCGCGTCGCGCGCGTGACCGACATGAATCTCTACCACCTCGAGGACATCGGGCCGCACTACGCCCCGACCCTGCGCAGGTGGCGCGAGAACATGGCGACGAATGCCGAGCGCATTCGCGCGCTCGGCCACAGCGAGGAGTTCCTGCGCATGTGGGAGTTCTACCTCTGCTACTGCGAGGGCGGCTTCGAGGAACGCTCGATCCAAGACGTGCAGATGCTGCTCGCCAAGCCGCTCAACCGGCGCGAGCCGCTGCTGCCCAGGCTCGTCTGAGCGCGCGGTGTGAGCAAGCTCACGAACTTCGTCGGCTTCCAGCTGTGCTGGTTCGCATGCGTGCTCGGCGCGGCGCGGGGGCATGAGTGGGCGGGTCCGCTGTCGGTGGCGCTGTTCCTCGGCTGGGCGCTGCTGCGCGTCGCACGTCCCGCGCGCGAGCTGGCGGCCCTCGCGCTCGCGGCCGGGCTTGGAACGGTGGTCGACACGCTGCAGTTGCGGATGGGCTGGCTCGCCTATGCCGGGACGCCGATCGCAGGTGCGCTCGCTCCGGCCTGGATCGTCGCGCTGTGGGTCGTGTTCGCGATGACCTTCGACAGCTCGATGGCGTGGCTCGCGCGGCGACGCGCGTGGTTCGCGGCCTTCGGCGCGGTTGGAGCGCCATGCTCCTATTGGGGCGGCGCGCGGCTCGGCGCCGTGACCTTCGGAGAGCCGCTGTGGCCCTCGGTCCTCGGCATTTCCGTGTGCTGGGGGCTCGCCCTGCCGCTCGCTTCCTGGGCCGTGGAGCGCCTGCGCGGCGGGGCGGGCGAGCGCGAGGGCACCCCCGCTTCCTAGACTCGGGAGGCATGCCGCGCCGCCGCCGCCATCACGGGCTTCCGACCAACCCCGGCATGAGTCCGGGCTCGCTGGTGATTCCCGACGGAGCCCCGAGGCCGCGCGTGCGCGTCGTTCGCTACGACGCGCGGACGATCGAGGCGCGCGACCACGTGTCGCTGGACGAGCTCCTGCGGCTCGCCGAGGCGCCCGAGGTCACGTGGATCGACGTCGAGGGCTACGGCGATCGCGAGCTGTTCGAGTTTCTCGGCACCAGGCTGAGCGTGCCGCGGCTCGCCCTCGAGGACGTGCTCGGCAGCAACTCGCGCCCCAAGCTCGAGCCGTTCGGCGACGCCCTGTTCGTGATCGCGCGCGCGATGAAGACCGGGGAGCACCCGGAGTCGGAGCAGCTCTCGATCTTCGTCCGTGGCACGACCGTGATCACCTTCAGCGACGAGCCGCTCGACCTGCTCGCGCCCCTGCGCCAGCGCCTGCACGACCCCGACAGCATGACGCGTCGCAGCGGAGCCGACTTTCTCGTCTACCGGATCCTCGACTGTATGGTCGACACGTACACGCCGTGCCTCGAGCACCTTGGCGCGCGACTCGATGCCGTCGAAGCGGAGGCGATTGCGCGGCCGTCGTCGAAGCCGCTCACCACGCTGTACGAGCTGATGCGCGACCTGCGCGTGCTCGCGCGCATCGCGCTGCCGATGCGTGAACTCGCGGTGGCGCTCGGACATGAGGCCAGCGGCTTCTTCAGGCCTGAAACGCTGCCCTTCCTCTCCGACCTGCGCGAGCACACGCAGTCGGTGGTCGAGCTCTCGGCGCACTACCGGGACCTCGGCACCGACGTGCGCGAGCTGATCCATGGCGCGCTGAATCTGCGCATGAATCAGGTCATGCGCTTCATGACCGCGATCACGACCGTCTTCATCCCGCTGTCGTTCGTGACGGGCCTGTACGGCATGAACTTCGAGAACATGCCCGAGACCAAGTGGCCCTACGGCTACTTCCTCGCGCTCGGCGTACTCGCCACGATCGCGCTGTTCACGCTGCGCTGGCTGCGCGTCCAGGGCTGGACGCGCGTCGACGAGGATGAGTGAGCGCCGACGCGGCGTGAACGAGATGCTGAGATGGGGGAGCTGAAAACTGCGACGGGGATGCGTCGGCGCTGGCGCGTCCTCTTGGCGCTGGCAGGGGCGCTCGTGCTGCTCGTCGCGCTGCGCAACGTGCTGGTCGCGCCGTTGCTTCTCGCGCGGCTGGCGCAGCGACTGCGCAGCGAGCACGGGCTCGAGCTCGAGACGGGCGCCGCCTCCGGCAACTGGATCACGTCGCTCGCCATCGAAGACCTGCGACTGCGCTCGACCGATGCCGCTCTCGCGTGGGACGTGCGCGTCGAGGGTGTGGAGCTCGACTACGACCTGAGTGAGCTCCTGCGCGGCGACGGCGAGGGACTGCGGAGCGTGCGTGTGGGCTCGGTCCGCGGCACGGCTGCCATCGGGCCGCGCGGAGGCCCCGCTGCGTCCGTCGACCTCGGGCGGCGCCTCGCGTGGATGCCCGACGAGATCCAGATCGCGGCGCTCGACTTCGTCGTCGGGCTCGACGGTGGGCGGGACGTCACGCTGAGCGGTGGCTCCTTCGAACTCCTTGGAGACGTGGCCGACGCGCGCGTGGAACGGGTCGCGCTGCGCGGCGACTGGCCGCTGCGCGCGCGACGGTTTTCCCTTGTCGGGCGCGCTCGGCTCGGTGAACACGAGCTGCGTCTCGAGCAGCTGGACGTCGCCGGGGACCTGTCCATGGCGCTCGAAGCCGGTCGCGTGCGCTCGACCTCAGGCGGGTTCGAAGTCGAGATCGAAGGCCGGCTCGAGTCCTCGCCATTCGCGCTCGTCGCACTCGAGCGAGAGCGAGCGTGGAACCTGCACTGGAGCGTGGTCGACGCGGACCTCGCGCGCGTCAGCGCCATCGTCGTCGAGCTCGATGGACTCGGCCTCTCTGGCCGCGCGACCGGCGTTGGCCACTTGCTCGTCGACGAGCAGGGTGCGTGGCTCGCGGCGCGACTCTCCGCGCATGACGTGTGCCACCAAGGACGCTCGTTTGAGAAGCTCGAGGCCGACTTGCTCCTGCGACCGGGCTGGCTCGAGCTTGGGCGACTGGAGGTACGCCAGCGTGAGAACCTGCTTTGGGGCCGCGGGCTCGAGCTGCCGTTGCGCGAGTCCACCATGCTGGATTTGGTCGAGTCCTCGCGCGGAGCGATCGAGCTCGCGGTGCACGACATTGGAGCGTTTGGAGCCAGTTCTGCTGCGTGGATCGGGCCGCACCGCGTCGTGCTGGTGGGCGAGCTTGGGCCGCAGGGCCTCGCCATCGAGCGCGGAAGACTCGAGACGGGAACGGGACGACTCGTGCTGCGCACAGGGAGCCTGCGCTGGCGCGAGCCGATTGCCGAGGCGACCGAGATGTCGCTGGACGGGGACCTCTATTTCGCTGACCTTTCCGAGCTCGGAAGGCTCCTCGACGCGCGCTCCTGGGCCGGCACGGCGAGGGGGACGGTCGAGATCGGCGGCACGTTTGCGCAGCCGACCGGAAGGCTCGGATTGCTCGGAGAGCGCGTCGTGGTCGGTGGCTACGAGCTCGGCGAGCTCGAGGCGCGGGCGAGGATCGAGGGCGCGCTTGTGGAAGTCCTGTCCCTGCGCGCGCTCGGCGGTCTCGGCCAGCTTGACCTGCAGGGCTCCTTCGACTGGCGCGCGCGCTCGATCGAGAGCGCGAGCCTCCGCGCGTCGATACCTGAGCTCGACCAGCTGTTGCCGGAGACGTTCGAACGCGGTGTCGTGGCGCTCGATGCGCGGCTGTCCGGCACGTTTCCGGCCCTCGCAGGCGAGGTCGAGTTCGAGGCTCTCGACGTGGCCACGCGCGATGGGCTCGAACTCGACTGGATCGAAGCGAGCGCTCGCCTGACGGCGGATCGGCTCGAGTTCCCGAGCTTCGCGTGCGGTGCCGCTGGGCTGGTGGCGCAGGGGCGGGGTGCGCTCGTGCACGCCGGCTGGAGTGGGCCAATGCTGGCCGAAGTCGAGCAGGCGCTGCTCGTGCGTGAGGGCGTTGCACTCACACTCGAGCGTCCCGCGGCGATCGAGTTCGAGGCGGACTCGCTGGCGGCACCTTCGCTCGCGTTCAGTGGCCTGCGCGGCGAGCTGTTGGCCGACGTGCTCTGGCGCGAGGGGCGCCTCGAGCTCGATGCTCGCTTCGACGATGTGGAGCCGATGCCGTTGCTGGCGCCCTTCTTGGTGCGCGGCGCTTCTGTCGGCGATGTCGACGGACGATTGATGGTCCGGCAGGACGACGGCCGTTACGAGCTCGCGGCCGACATGCGCGCGAAACGACTGGTGCCGGCAGATGGTTGGCCGGAGCTCGAGCTCGAGCTTGCGGCCCGCGCGGGTGGTTTGCGCGCCGTGGTCGAGAGCCTGCGGCTGCGCGCGGGCGAGGCACTGACCCTCTCGCTGGCGGGCGAGCTTCCGTTCGACGAGCGCGAGCCTTGGCGCGTGGTGCAAGGCGCGCTGCAGGCGAGCGCGGAGCTCCGTGTCGGCGACGCTCGGATCTTGCCGTGGCGTGCGCTGGGGCTGCCTGGCCCGGTCTCGGGCGAGTGGCTCGCCAGCGCGCGGCTCGCCGGCGTGGCTCCCGACCTGCGCGGCTTCGCGGAGATTGCCGGTCGGAGCCTGTCGATCGCGCCGGAGTCCGACCGCGGCGTGGTCTCGACGCTCGGTGTCGGCGAAGGAACCGTGCGCGCGCGTGCGACGCTCGACGGTGCACTCTTGCTCGACGAATTCGAGCTCGCGGCGCGCCCCGGAGTGCAGGTCGCGGCACGCGGCACGTTGATCTCGCGCACGGGGCTGGAGCGCTGGTGGCGCGAGGGACGCCTCCCGCAGGACGAGTCCGGGATGGATCTCGGGGCGAACTGGTCGATCGACGACCTGGCCGTGCTCGCGGAGCTCACACCGTCGTTGCGCCGCACCGCAGGACTCACGCGTGGCGAGGTCAGGGTCGGTGGCACGCTCGCGGCACCCATCTGGACGGGTCGCGTCGAGCTGCGCGGCGGGGAGCTGCGACTCGACGCCGGATTTCCCGCGCTGCAGAGGCTGGAAGGCGAGTTCCGGTTGGAGGGCGAGCGCATGGTCATCGAGCGGCTGCAAGGCGAGCTCGGGGCTGGTCCGTTCGAGATCGACGGCCAAGTGCGCCTCTCGCCGCGCGTCGAGCTCGACCTCTCGATTCGAGGGCGCGAGCTGCTCGTGGTGCAGCGTCCCGACCTGCGCGTGCGCGCCGATACGCAGCTTGCGCTCGCGGGTCCGCTGGACGCGCTCGTCTTGAAAGGCGAGCTGTCGCCGCAGGACAGTCGCTGGTCGCGCAACTTCGACTGGTTCCGTCCGCGGCCGCGCGGTGGCCTCGGACGGGAGGCGAGCCCGCCGCTGTTCTCGATCGACAAGGGGGCGCTCTCCACCCTGCGCTTTGACGTGCGCCTGCGCGGTGGCCAGCCCTTCCGCATCGACAGCAACGTGGCTCGCGGCTCGCTGCGTCCCGACCTCGCGCTCACCGGTACAGCTCGTGCGCCGATTCTCACGGGCGCCCTGTTCCTCGATCCGACGGTCGTGCCGTTGCCGGCGGCCAACCTCGAGCTGCGCTCCGGCACGCTGGCGATCGACCGTCGCGACCCGCTCGATCCGGTGCTCGATTTCACCCTCTCCGCGCGCGTGCGTGGCTACGACATCGCTATCCGCGCAGCGGGACGCTACAGCGCGCCCGAACTCGAGCTGTCGTCCGTCCCACCGCTTCCGGGCGAGGACATCCTGCTGCTACTGCTCACGGGCCGCGCACCCGGTGCCTCATTGACGGGCGATGACGGTATCGATGCTGCCGAGACGGTGATCGTGTACCTCGGCAAGGACTTGCTCTCGAGACTGTTCGAGGGCGATGGCTCCATGATGGAGCGCGTCGAGTTCCAGACCGGGGCCGACGTGACGCAAAACGGCGGCTCCACGGCGCAGGTGCGCATCCGTGTGAGCGGCCGAGCGGATGGCGTGGGGCGCGCGATCTACTTGCGCGGCGAGCGTGACATCTACGACCGCATCAACTTCGGCGCCCGCTTCGTGATGAGGCTACGGTGAAGCGGCTCGGGCTTCTCCTACTGCCGTTGCTGCTCGCCTCGTGCGCGGCTGCGCCGGGACCGCGAATGGCGCCCGATGCGGCTGAGGTCGTGGTGCGATTCGAGGGCGCCACGGCGTTCACGGCCCTCGACCTCGAGCGGGTCGTGTCCGCGGATATCGCCGACCTCCCTCGTCGCGCGCAGGCGCGCTCGGCGGTCGACGATGCCGCCTTCACGCTGGTCGAGCACTACCGGGCCGAGGGCTTCGCGTCGTGCGCCGTGGAGTACGAGCATGCGGAAGACGTGGGCGCTCGTCACAACGTCGTATTCCTCATCCGTGAGGGACCGCGCACGCGCCTCGCTGCCATCGCCATCGAGGGCTGCGCGCGGCTGCGCGCGTCCGAGGCGCTCTCCGCGCTCGGGCTTGCTGGCCTCGAGCGCTCGAGCGTGCCGCGCTGGTATGTCGAGCGCGAGGTCGCGGAGGCGGCACGTTCGCTCGAGGCCTACGCAGCTTCGAAGGGGCACCTCGATGCGCGCGTGAGCGAAACAGCGGTCGAGTTCGATGCGACTCGGACGAACGCTCGTGTGACGCTGCGGCTCGTCGAAGGGGCACGTTACACGGTGTCTCCCATGCTCTCGCTCGAGGGCGGCGTGCCCTCCATCGACGCTGAACTGGACCTTTCCGTGTGGAGTGGCCGTCCGCTCTCGCCGCGCCTGCCACTCGACCTGCGCGCGCGTATCGAAGAGCACTACCAGCAGCGCGGCCATCCGGATGTCGAGGTTGATCTGCGCGAGGGAACTCCCGACGCCGAGGCGCGCGTGCCCCTCACGTTCGTGGTCGCGCCCGGTCCCGAGGTGCGCGTGTCGGGAGTCGTGGTCCGCGGCAACGAGAAGACGCGCACGAGCCACGTGCTCGACCTCGTGACGATCCGCGCGGGGGAGCGCTACGATGTGCGGGCCGTGCGCGCGACATTCACGCGACTCAATCGCAGCGGACTCTTCCGCCGGTTGGATGTCGCGCTCGAGGCGGGCGGCGAGCCGGAGCGTCGGCTGGTTGTGGAGGTCGAGGAGGCGACGAGCACTGAGGTCTTCTTCGAGCCCGGCTACGGTTCCTACGAAGGTCTGCGCGCGCTCGTCGGACTGCGCGAGACCAACCTGCTCGGCGCTGGACGCACCTTGAGCCTCGACGGACTGTTCGCCCAGCTCGCCCAGCGCGCCGTCGTCGGTCTCTCCGAGCCGCATCTCTTCGGCAGCGAATTCGAGGCGGGTATTTCCGTGTTCCAGGAGCTGCGCGACGAGCCTTCCTACGACAAGGATGAGCTCGGCGCGGCGCTGTCACTCTCGCGCGAGCTGCGGCCGCGCCTGCGACTCTCGACCGAGTACCGCTTCCGCGTTTCGCGCGTCAGCGACATCGACGTCACGGATCCGATCGCGCTGGCCGAGACGGAGAACGTCGACATCTCGACGCTCTCGCTGATCGGCAGCTGGGACCGGCGCGACAGCATCTTCGTGCCGACGGAGGGCAACCTGCTGCGGGCCTCGCTCGAGTACGGCGATGCCGCGCTCGGTTCCCAGCTCGACTTCACGCGCCTGCGACTGACGGAGACCTGGCTGACCAGTCCATTCGACGGGACGGTGGTCGCGCTCTCGTGGCGTATGGGAGTGATCGCGCCCCACGGCTCGACGAGTGGCATCCCGCTGCAGGAACGCTTCTTCAACGGCGGCGAGAACACGGTGCGCTCGTTCCGCGAAGACGAGCTCGGCCCGCGCGACCCCGAGGGCAATCCGATCGGCGGCGAGGGCTTTCAGGTTTTCACCGCCGAGCTGCGCCAACGCATGAAGGGGCCGCTCGAGGGAGCGCTGTTCTGGGACGTCGGCACGCTCGCGCCGCAGGCGCAGGACGTGCTCGACTGGCAGGGCGCGCGCTCCGCGCTCGGCACGGGGGTGCGCTACCTGTTGCCGATCGGTCCGCTGCGCCTCGACTGGGGCTGGAATCCCGACCCACGCCCCGACGAGGACCGCTGGCGCGCACACTTTTCCGTCGGCATGGCGTTCTAGCGGCGTCGTCTCAAGCGGCCGGCGCGCCCCTTACGAGTCGAGCGGGGCCGATCATGCGCCGCATCCCGTCACCGGCTGGTTCATCGCCTTCGTCGTCTTGGTGCTGTTCCTGATCGGGAGCCTCGGAGCCGACGGCACGGCGCGCGCGACGCGTCGCGCCCGGATCTGGTGACCGGGAGACGCGGGCTTCGCGCTGCGCGTGCCGCTGGGCTGGAGCGACTGGAGCGAGTCGCGGAGCGACGGAGCCCAAGCTCTGGTGCGCGATCCGAGCGATCTCTTCGCCGGTGCGCTCGCCTATCGCGTGGAGCCCGACTTCGAAGGGGTCAGCGATCCGCGGACTCGATCGAGGACTTTGCACGCGAGGCGCTGCGGTCCGATGGGCGTCTGGTCGAGTTTGCCGAGCGCGGCGAGTTCGACGGCTGCGTGGCAGTGCGGCTCGAGTTGAGCGTGCGCGCCGACGACGCGCAGGGCCAGCGCGGCTTCGAACTGGTGCTCGACCGCGGCACGGCGATCGTCGTGCTCGAGGCGCAATCGCGCGAGAGCGACTGGCCCCTCGTGCGCGGCGAGTTGGCGGCGATGCTCGCCAGCGTCTCGCTCGAGGGCCCCTAGACGCCCATCACGTGGTAGCCGGCGTCGACGTAGACGATCGAGCCGGTGATGCCGCGCGAGTGGGGGCTGCACAGGAACAGGCAGGTGTCGCCGACCTCATCCGAGGTCACGTTGCGGCGCAGCGGCGCGGTCTCGGCGATGTGGTCGAGCATCGAGTTGAAGCCCGAGACACCGGCCGCGGACAGCGTGCGGATCGGGCCGGCGCTGATGGCGTTGACGCGGATG
>SXKQ01000047.1 GCA_005778045.1 Planctomycetia bacterium | reverse complement strand
GTATTCTCGCGGTAGTCGACGGTCAGCTGGAAGAAGTCCTGCTCGTCCTTCGCCGGACCGCACGCGACGGCGGCGAAGCACTTGGTGCTGCCCAGGGTGGCGATCACGGCGCCGTGGGCCTGACGGGCCATCTGGCCCGTCTCGAGGGTGAGCACTTGCCCACCGGTGAGTTCGCGGGAGACGCGAACGGGTTCAAGGTTCATCGTTGGTTTCCTTCTGTCAGCTTCGTTGCTTCAAAAAAAGTCGTTCGTGGAGGGCGCTCCTGCGCGGGGGGACCGGGCGCGGGAGGCCTCGAAGCCAGCGAGCGCCCCGGCAGGCCGCGGGTGCGGCTCGTCGCATGGGCGCTCGTTGGCGAGATGGATCGGCCAAGCTCGTGAAGATCGCGTCGGGCGTTCGTCTGCGTGCGTGGACGTAGGTGGTGTGCGCGAGACTACTTGCGCAGACCCAGCTTCTCGACGAGCGCCGTGTAGCGGGCGGGCTCGCGGCGGCGCAGGTACTTGAGCAGCTTGCTGCGGGCACCGACCATCACGAGCAGGCCGCGGCGCGAGTTGTAGTCCTTGCGGTGCAGCTTGAGGTGCTCGGTCAGGTTGTTGACGTGCTCGGTGAGCAGCGCAACCTGCACTTCCGGCGAACCGGAGTCACCCGGGTGGGTGGCGAACTGCTGGATGATCTCGGCCTTGCGGGCGGCGGTGAGAGCCATGTCGTGAATGCGCTTTCGTCGGGCTTGACCACTTGCCCCGCGGCCCGAGTCCTCCTCGCGCGAGGAGGCTCCAGCCCCGGGGTGCGCCGGCGACGCCATTGCGAGGCGTCTGGAACCGGCCCGGCGAGGTCAGCCCAGAAGGACCGACCCCGGGGCGCGCTTCGCAAGCCGATCGGCGCGCCTCTTGGGGGGCGAGAGTATAGCGAGGCCCCCCCGCGGGCTCAAGCCGGGCCGAAACCTCGGCCGCGGCATCCCGCCGGCGCTGCCCGCGGCCACAGGAAGCTGGGCCGCACATACGGGGCCGGCCGCCTCTGCAAGGCGGGACCGCCGCGACCGCGCATCAGCGGTCAGGGCGCGCGCCCGGGTTCGAGGCTAGCGCGTGGTCGGTCCGCGCTCGGCGTCGCGGGCCGGGAGGGACGCCAGCGTCTCCTCGACCGCGAGCTCGACGGCGCGCTGCAGCATCGCGCCGTCGCTGATGAAGCTGGCGCGCTGGCCCGACAGGTCGACCGTGCGCGTGGCGTGACCGCCCCACAGGGCCTTGGAGATCTCCGGTTCGGCCGCGTCGAGCAGGTAGACGTCGAGGTCGACGACGAGATTGGCGTGGGAGTTCCAGCGCGACGTGTCCCAGCCAGTGACGACGATCTTGAGCGACGCCTGCTCGCCGAGCGAACCCGGGGCGTAGGAGGCTTCGGTGACCTGCACGTTGCGATCGACGTATTCGAGTGAGAGCGGCGAGTAGCGCAGGCGCACGAGGCCCTCTTGGAACTCCTGACGCAGCGCCTCGAGCGGCACGTTGCGCTGCCCCGAAGCGTTCTCGACCTTCGGCACCGCGACCTCGAGCGGGTTCACCGACTTCAGGCGGCCGACGACGAGGCCGTCGTTGCCGAGCCCGCGCGGCTTGAGCGGCATGGCGCACGAAGCAGCGAACAGGGTCGCGAGAGCGGCGAGGGCGAGAACGGGACGGCGAGGGAGGAACGACATGGTGAAAACCCCGAGTGAACGTCGAGAGAGACGCGCGGCGCCCCGCGCGCGAGAGACTTCGATTCTAGGCACGCCGCGCAGCGCGTTCCACGGCGCTATGCGCCGGAAAACACGGAATTTCGCGCCGATTCGCGCGCCGATCTCAGGGCTGCGTATACGTGATGGGGGCCGAGTCGAGCACCACCTCGGTACGCCGCTCGAGCTCGGAGAACGGAAAGGCCAAGAGATTGAGGGTCGGCCAGGAGAAGGCGCTCACGCTCGCGAGGACCGTCCCCGCCGGGAGCGGGGCCCCGCCGGAGGCGGCGAGGTCGGGCAGCGAGACGGAATACGTCGGCGCGGCGTTCGAGTCGGGCGTCCACAGCACCCAGCGTCGGCGGCTGGAGCCCGTCAGCGTCACTCGATACAGGCCGGGCACCCCCGCCGCGAGTGTGTCGAGGAATACGACGTCATAGGCCGGGCCGGCGGGCGGAGAGAACAGCGAGGGCGAGATGACCAGCGGCACCGACGGCGGCTGGAGCACCGGGGGGGCTGTGTTCACGGGCACGCGCACTCCGGTGCGAGAGCCGGCGAGGTCGCGCACTTCCGCCCGCAGGTAGAGCTTCCCCAGCAAGGTGCCGTTCTGGATCAGAACCCCCTTCTCGTCGCCGGGGTACTTGCCGTTGGTGGGATCGGCGGCACCGGGCAGGGCGGAGCGCACGGCCCAAGCGGTCGGGGGCGTGTTCTGGGCGTCGAGCGCCACGCCGGACCCCACGGTCACCGGCCCACGAATGCCCGGGGAAAGTCCTTCGATCGAGATGCGCGGGCTGCCGCTCTGGTTGGCCGCCGAGAACCCGACCGAGGCGCTGATGTCGAGCAACGCGGTGGGCCCGGTCACGGCGCGGTCCTCCTCGGGCGTGGAGGGATCGCTCAGCACGACCGTGGTGGTCAGGTTCGAGACGGCGGGAACCCCGGGCGAGACCGCGGCGAGCGGTAGATCGAGCGCGAAGCCGCGCAGGTAGGCGACGGGGCTGAAGAACGCCGCACTGACGGGGTTCTCCACCGCGAAGAAGGCGAGCGCACCGAGCGGGCCCGCCGCGATCTGCAGCGGTCCGTACGGACAGATAGACGCCGGTCCGACCGTGCTGCAGCCAGCGAGCGCGGTGAACGGGGACGAGAGTTCGGTACGCCGCGCTTCGGAAACCGAGCGCTGGGACGTCGCCAGCGCTGTCAGGCTCGTCACCGTGCCGCTGCCCGCGCCGGGCAGCTCGTCCGTGCGCACGAGCGGCACGCGCAGGGAGCCAACGGGCAGGTCCACATAGCTCCACAGGTCGTAGCCAACCGCGTCGACCGTGATCACGGTGCCACCCGTCGGCGCCGCGTCCAAGGTGACCACGCCCTGAGCGTTCGTGAGTCCGTTGTGGACCAGCATGTCCGCACCGGGACCGAGGTTCTCGTGCACGAACACGCGGGCATTGGGGAGCGGAGCGAAGGTGCGCGCGTCGTGCACCTGCACGCTGACGAGCTCATTGGCGGCGGGCAGGCTGGGCCCGGGACCGACGGCCCCCACCTGCACGAAGTCCGCAAAGGTCGTCGCGATGGCCGGGTTGAAGGCCCGGTCGTAGATCGTGACCCGGAAGTTCGTCGTGCCCGCGAGCGGGTTGGTCAGGCCACCGGAGAGCGGCAGCGGAGCGGCCACGAACAGCCCGTCCGGACGCGCCGAAACGCAGGGGGCCGCGGCTCCGTTGGTGGCCGACCCGACCACGACCTCGGCGGCGCGTATCTCCTCGTTTCCGCGGCCTACCACGACCAGGTCGATGCCGTCGCTGGAGAAGGTCGTGGTGTTGGAGCCACTCGAGCCGAACCCCACGAACTGCGGCGGCGTGATGTCGACTTCGGCGTTCTGGATGCCGCTCGTGGCGCGGTCGACGTCGAGCAGCTTGATGGGGCTCGTGGCGCTGCCGCGCCGCAGCGAGATGGCGATCGAGAGCTCGCCTTGGGCGAAGCGCAGGGCCAGCGGAGACGTGGCGCTCGCGAGGTCGAGCTCGCTCTCTCCGAGCACGACCACCTCCCCGCTGTCGTGCTGCAACGGCAGTTGGTCGTAGGTGTCGAGGGAGCCGAGCACGATCTCGCGGTAGAGAGCGAACAGCTCCGGCTCCGCTGCCGTGTCGTTCCCGATCAGGTAGATGCGCAGCAAGTCCGTGGGCTCGCTGCCGAACAGCCACACTTCGACCTCGAGGGCCGCGAACGGGTCGAGCCCGTCGAGGTTGGCCGCCCCGATGTAGTCGAGCGGAACTTCGTAGGTCCCGACATCCACCGACAGCGGTGAGCCGAAGGGCGCCACCGTGTAGTCCAGATCCGTCTGCGCGAGGATGGCGGCCCCGGTGACGGCTGTGATCCGCGCCGCCGCGGGCGACAAGCGCAGGGCCACCGTCGCGCCAACGTTGAACGGTGTCACGTTGCCGAGCGCGTCAGCGCTGCGCCAGCGCCACACGCGCTTCTCGTCGAGCGACCCTTGGCCGAGGTTGATGGAGAGCGACGTCGGCGCCGGGTTGGGCGACGGGGGCTGACCGCCGACCGTGACGAGCCAGCCTCCGGCGGGCACGTTGACGGGCCGGTCGAACAGAACCACGCTCTCGCCCGTGCGGCTCTGGTTGATCGTGTTGTCCTCCGGGAAGCTCATCACCACACGCGGTGCGCTCGGATCGGTGGCGGCTGTCGAGAACGTGCCGACTTCCCGGTCGCTCGGGGGCAGCAGGCGACTGCCCTGCAAGTCGAGCACATCACGGTTGGGCTTGAGGCGCACCGAGTAGTCCGTGTCCGCGAGCAGCGCCGAGGGCGGCAGCAGCACGACCACGCGTCCATCCCCTGCGAGCAGTCCCGTGAGAGGAATTGCGGGTGCCGGGCTGCCGACGACCGCGAGCTCGAACGCCTGCCCCACGGACGCCGCTGCGAGCGACTCGCTGAACACGAGGGCGATCGGCGTCGTGGTCGCGATCTGCGCGCCGGCGGGGTGGAAGGCCTGCACGGTCGGAACCGAGGGCGAGAGCCAAGCCAGGTCGCTCGGCTTGGTCGCGGCCGCCTCGCCGAGGCCGCCTCCCCCACCGCCGCCCTCGTCACAGTTGCCGCTGTAGACGCAGGCCGGGCTGTCGCAGGACGGCAGCGCGAGAGCCGCGCCGAGCGCGAGGGACGCACCGCGCAGCAGGGAAGAAAGGGTCGGCATCGTGGGAGCGAGCTTGCGAAGCGGACGAGGCGGGCGGTTCGGGCACCGATGGAGAGGGACGACCGAGCACTTTCTATCTTCCCCGCGCGAGAGAGCCGAGAGAAGCGCCGGCGGGCAATTCCCGACGGCCCGGCGCAAGTGGTACCCCGGCCCGCGCTGAACTACACTCCCGCTGCTTCGCACGGTCGCCGCGTGCGCCCTGAGGAACCTCCGCCCTCCGCCCACTCGATGCGCTCCCTCACCTGCTCCCTCCTGGCTGCCGTGGCCGTGGCCTGCGCAGGGCCGACGCGGTCGCTCCAGCCGAGCGCGCGCGAGCCGGAGTCCGCGCCGAGCGCCCCGCCTTCCTCCGGGACGGAGCCCGCGGCCCCTACAGCCCCCGCGCCGACGCCCGCAAGCGAGCCGACGCCCGCGAGGACCGAGTCCCAGCGCTTCGCGCGCCTAGCCAGCGAGGCCATCGAGCGCGGAGACTTCGCCGGCGCGCGCGCCCTGCTCGACGACCTGTTGACGGTGCCGCGAGTGGCGGAAGCTCGCGACCTGCTCGCCAAGGGTCGCAACGAGGAAGCGCTCGCCGTCGCCGCGCAGGCCCTGTCCGTGGCTCCGGGAGAGCCGCGAGTGCTGCTCGTCCATGCCGAAGCCAACCTGCGCGTCGGGATCGCGCACGGGATCCGCGAGCGCATCGACGAAGCTCGCCTGAGCTTCCTGCGCGCCGGCACCGACGCCGAGTCGTGGCTCGGAGGCTGCCGAGCTGCCCATGAGCTGCGGCAGACCAGCGAGGCGCTGGAGTACGCACGTCTCGCGCGCACGGCGCTCGCGCAGGCGCGGCCGCTGGTCGCGGAGCCGCCCGAGCGCACTCTCGCGCTCGCCTTTGCCAGCGCCCTCGATGTCGCCGAGGCCAGCGCGAGCGCCACGAACGACCTGCGGGAAGAAACCGCGGCCGCGCTCGCGGCCTGCGTGACGGCGCTGCCCTCGGAGGACTGGGCGTGGAAGCGTCTCGCGCGCGTCGAGGAAGCGCGCGGCAAGCTCGCAGCCGCGCAGTCCGCTCTCGAGCGCGCCTTCGAGCGCAACCCGCTAAATGCGGACCTGCCGCAGGAGCTCGCGCGCGTGGCGCGGCTGCGCGGAAGTGGCTCCGAAGTGGTCGCGGCCTTCGAGCGCGCGCGCGCGCACGCGGCCGCGCGTGTCGCCGTCTGGTGGGTTCCGGCACTCGAACGGCTCGAGGACACCGGACTTGCGCCGGCCGAGCGCTGCGCGGCGCTGCGCATCGCGGAGGGCGAGTTCGCCATGGTGCGCACGCTCGATGCGAGCCTGCGCGCGGACTGCCTGCGCAACGAGGCGGCCTGCCGCGCGGGCATCGGCTGGGCGCGGCTGGAGCAGGGCGACTTACCCGGTGCGGCGGAGAGCTTCCGCTCGATGGAGAAGCTCGAGCGCGGCGCCATGTCGATCGGGCGCCCGCCGCTGCTGCGCTCCGGTGTCGCGGGCCTCGCGGCCCTGTCCGCGGAATACGAGCGCCGCGGCTCGCTGGCCGACGCGGCCCAGCTCGCCTATGAGCTGCACCGCTACGAACCGGACGAGGCGACGTGGGCGCTCGAGGCCGGTCGGCTGTACCGCGCGGTCGCCGAGCGCTCCCATGCGGAGGCCGAGGAATTGGCGATCGCCGCCGAAGGCCGCATCCGCGAGCCGCGGCGCCTGCTCGCCCTGCGCGAGCGCACCGGCATCGACGCGACGATCCCGATCGGTCCGCGCCTGCAGACGGAGTTCCGCATCCGCGCCGAGGAGCAGCGCAAGCGCGCGGGCAAGCAGTTCGAGAACGCCTACCGCAGCCTGCTCGACGCGAGCCGCCTCGCGCCCACGCACGTGCGCGCCATGGCGGACGCGGCGCTGATCGCCATCGAGTACCTGCACATCGACTTCGAAGTTGCGCGCGGGTTGCTCAACGCGGCCATTCAGGTCGGCGAACGCCAGCTTGCGGACCCGGGCCTCGATGAGACCACCAGGACTCAGTTGCTGCAGGCGTGGGGCGACGCCCACGAGTACATGGGGGTCTACTACCTCGAACGAGACGTCGTGCGTGACCCCCGCCGAGCTCTCGGCTATTTCGAGCGCGCGCTCGCCATCGGCCCCGGCGCGCGCCCTGCCGTACGAGATGTCTACGTGCCACGCTGCAGGCTGGCGCTTTCCCCTCGCGACTAGTTTCTGAAAGCTCCCATGAAATCGACCTTGCTGCTGCCGCTGCTGCTGATCCCTTCGGCCATGCTTCGCGCCGCCGAGGCCCAAACTTCCTACGCCAGCTCACAGGAGAGCGCTGACGCCCGCATCGAGAAGGGCCGGGCGCTGCTCGCGCAAGGCAAGCTGGCCGAGGCGCAGGCCGAGTTTGACGCCGCGTGCGAGGCGGAGCCGGGCCCGAAGACGCGCGTTTGGCAGACGCGCGGCTGGATCGCGAGCTTGCGCTTCGACGACGCACTCGGAGCCATCGAGGAGCTCAAGGAACAGAAGGCGCCCGCCGGCCTGATCGACTACTTGTTCGGCATGGCGTTCCTCGGGCAGGCGAAGGATGCGGTCGCCAACAATCGAGCCGGGCAGTACACGCAAGGCCAGTTCGAGGATGCAGCGCGCAGCCTGAAGCAGGCCCTCAAGACGGACGCGGCGCGCTTCCAAGACGCCTGGACCGCGCTCGCCGAAGCGGCCTGGTACTGCCAGGATCTCGAGGCCGGTCGCGAGGCCGCCGAGAAGGCCCTCGCCTTCGACCGCCAGAACCCCGACGCCTTCGTGATCCAGGGGCGGATCCTGTTCTCGGGCTACGTCGCCGAGCAGGACGCGGCGGCGAAGGACGCGCTGTGGAAGTCCACGTACGCGGCCTTCGAGAAGGCCGTGACGCTGCTCGGCACGCCCACCGAGGTGCCGCGTCAGTCGCTGCTCGCCGAGGTGCACGTGCAGGTCGGCAACCTGCACGGCTGGAAGCAGGACCTCGCGGCCGCCACGGCGAGCTTCGCCTCCGCGGTGGGCTGGGACCCCTCGCGCGTCAACTTCCCGCAGGCCTACAACGTGCTCGGCTCGAGCGCGTTCCTCGCCATGTGCGAGGACGGCAGCAAGCGCTTCTCGACGCGCGCCGGCGAGAACGACGCGCGCAACGCGACGGCCTCGTGGTGGACGGGCTATGCGCAGTTCGAGAACGCCAAGTGGCCCGAGTGCGAGGCCTCGTTCCGCAACGCCGTGCGCCTGTGGCCGGCCTTCGCGAACTCGTGGTACTACGTCTACCGCGCGGCGTTCTCGCAGCAGCGCTACGCCGAGGCGATCGAGGCGCTCTACAGCTTCCGTCGCGCGGACCCCGAAGGTCTCGTGCAGACGATCGCCGGCGATCTCGGGCGCAACACGGGCGTGCTCAACGGGCTCGTGGCGTGGTGCGCGGATCCGGAGAAGCAAAAGGGCGCGGTGCGCAACGAGGATGCGGCCATGATCTGCGATCTCTTCACGCGCCTCGAGCCCGACGTCTCGCGCCACTGGAACAACCTCGGCCTGTTCTTGCGCGACCAGGGCGATGCCCTGCGCATGAAGCGCGGCGCGAAGCCCGACCCGGAAGTGCTCGCGGACCTGTGGGCCCGCTCGTACGCGGCCTACGAGCGCGCGCTCGAGCTCAACCCCAAGGACCCCAACGTCATCAACGACACGGCGGTCATGCTGCACTACTACCTCAAGCGCGAGTACGACCGCGTCGAGGAGATGTACAGGCAGTCCAACGCGCGCGCGCTCGAGGAGCTCGCCCGCACGGACCTCTCGGCCGACGACCGCGCCGTGATCGAGATCGCCAAGCGCGACTCGGCAGACAACCTGCGCCGGCTCAAGAAGTGGCAGGAGCTCGTGCAGCAGCAGCCGGACCTCGACCCCAACGCGGTGCGCTGAGCGCCGCCGAGGCACGCGCTCGCCAGCCATGGAACTTCCGATCCGTATGGTGCGCGAGGCGCCACGTGAGCCCGTGATCGCTGTCGACGGCACCTTCGACTCGCCGGGGCTCAACCTGAGTCACTGGCCGGGCAACCGCACGCCGCCGGAACTGCGCCACGACCTCTCGACCGGTTCGGCGCTCGCCTTCGCGAGGCTGGCGCCCGAGCGGCGCACCGAACTCGCGCGCGGCTGCGTGGCGATCGCGAACAACCATTACGACACGGACGGATTGTGCGCACTGTTCGCCGTGCGCCATCCCGCCCGCGCGCTGGAGCTCGAGCGCGAGCTGCTCGACACCGCGCGCGCCGGCGACATGTTCGCCTTTCCCAGCGCGCGCGCGCTCGCCATCGACGCGATCGTCGCGGCCTACGCGGATCCTGTGCGTTCCCCCATCGCCCCCGAGCTTTCCGGTCGCGACTCGCTCGCGCGCCACCAGCTCGCGACCGAGCGGCTCATCGAGCTCCTGCCGACGCTGCTGACCGGCGACATCGAGCCCTGGCGCGCCCTGTGGGGCGAGCGCGTCGCGCGCGCGAGTGCGGAGCGCGCGGAGCTCGCGCTGTGCCTGCGCGACGACCTCGTGCACCTCGACTGGACCGTGTGGACAGCAAAGCCCAGCCAGTTCGCGGCGGGCGCTCCCGGACGCCACGCGCTGTTCGGCTCGACCGTGCTCGATCGCGCGCTGTTCCTGCAGGAGACCCCGGCGGGCACGCTGGCGCGCTTCGCGATCAACACCCTGTCCTGGTTCGACCTCGAGAGCCGACAGTCGCTGCCGCGCCCCGATCTCGGGGCCGTCGCGCGCGAACTCGACCGGCTCGAGGGCAGTTCCGCGGACGACGCGTGCGCGTGGCGCGCACAGCCCTCGAAGTCTCCCTCGCCCGAACTGTGGTTTGGCACGCGCGAGCTCGAGCTCTTCGCCGAGCACAACACGGCGCTGCGCCCCAGCCGGATCCCGGCCGCGACCCTGCGACGCGTGCTCGCCGAGGCCCAGCGCAACGCCCTCGTCGCGGCCCTGCCGCAGTAGCGCCTGAAAGCGCCGCGGGGGCGCGTGGCACGAGCCGCACGCCCCCGCGATTTGGAACGCGCTCGCGCGCTACTTCTTGGCTTCGCCCGCAGCGCGCATGCGGTTGATCGAGCGCACCATCAGGAAGATGGCGAAGGCCACGATCACGAACTCGAGCATCGACTGCAGCAGGTTGCCGTAGCCCAGCACCGGCGCGCGCGCCTCCACGGCCTTCTCGAAGCTGTCGTAGTCCCCGCCGTCGAGGGCGATGAAGCGGCCCTTGAAGTCGACGCCGCCCGAAAGCAGGCCGACGATCGGCATCAGCATGTCGTTGACGATCGAGTTAACGATCTTGCCGAAAGCTGCGCCGATCACCACGCCGACCGCGAGGTCGATTGCGTTACCCTTGACCGCGAAGTCGCGGAATTCCTGCATCATTGTCATGGGATGAACTCCGGGTTCCTAGAACTTCCAGCCGACTGAGAGTAGGTAGCGGTTGTCGACGCGGTCGTTGGTGGGGACCGGCGTGTTGTCGTAGTCGAGCACCCACTTGAACGAAGCCAGCATGTTCTCGCTCAGCTTGACGTCCGCGGTGAACTGCGAGCGGCCGTACACGTCTTCGCTGTCCTCGACCGAGGGGTAAGCCTCGAGGATGTGAGCGAAGCTCCAGGTGTCGCTCGCCTTGTAGGCCGTGTTGGTCGAGCCGCGCACCGTCAGGTCGTCGGTGTCCGTCGCGCTCCTGTAGTCGGTGTCGATGTAGGCGAGACCGGCCTCGACCGCGAACTTCCAGGTGTCGGTGTCGAGGTACTGGTGACCGATTCCGGCGCCCGCGTTCCAGCGCAGGCTGATGCCCTGCAGCAGGTCGTTTTCCGCGGTTGCCAATCCGTAGGCATAGGTCTTTTCGGCGAAGAAGTAGTCGTACTTGCCGCGACCGAAGGTCTTGCGGTCGGTGAGCACCCAGTCGCTGCCGACGTTGTTATTCTCGGCATAGATCCACAGGAAGCCGAGCGTGAAGGCGTCCTTCTCGCGCTTGAGCGTGGCGTCGGCGCTGGCGTTGGCCTGACGCATCTCCGAGTTGCCGTCCGTCATCACGAAGCCGGCCGAGATGTTGCCCGTCCATGCGGGCGCGGGAGCCGCAGCAGTGTCCTGAGCGAGCGGAGCGCGGAGGAACCCGAACTCTGTAGCGGGCCCGGCCTCGGCGGCGTGGGCGGTGGCGAGCAGGGCGAAGTGAACCAGCGGCTGGAACATGGATTGGGATCTTCCGGGTTAGAACGCAGGGAAATACACGGCGCGCCGGGCGCTGCCGCGAGGCGCGAGAAGGCAATAGCATCGTCACGGGGGACGCGTCAAGGCCGCGTCGACGATGCAGGGGGCGCATGGTCCGCTAGTGGCTGCGGCTCGGCTCGTGGCGTGCGCCGTTGCCGTTCGACTCGCGCAGGCGTCGGAGAGCCGCTGCGTCGTGCGGGACGATCTCTCCGCGCGCCGACTCGAGCCCGGCCAGCGAGAACACGCGCTCGAGCAGCCGCACGCGCTCTTGCATCGGCAGGCAGTCGACCGGGATGTACGGGATGGCGAACATCTCGAGCATCAGCTTGACCATGCCGTCGATGCGCAGCACCTCTTCCCAAGCGACGCCCGCGCGCACGCCGTCCTCCGCGAGCAGCTCGCGGTGCGGGCGCAGGAAGAACACCAGCCCGTCCTTGACCGATTCCATGTAGCTGGCGAGCCGCGGGTCCGTGGCGAGCTTGTTGAGCACGCGGGCGTGCTGCGCGGCGTAGGCGAGGTTGCAGAAGGCACGGTCGGACACGAACGAGCCCACCTGCTGGGACTCGGCCGTGATCTGGCGCTCAAAGACCTCGGTCTGGTAGCGGTCGACGACATCCAGCCGCGAGCGCATCACGTCGAGGTGTTCCTCCATCTCGGCCAGGACGCCGCGCGCGACCTCCGAGATCATCGGCAGGCCGTACTGGTCTCGGACCCAGCGGGCGAGCGTGGTCTTTCCGGTCGAATGGGCACCGACGAAGTAGATGCGGAGCGGGCGCTGCATGGGGCTTCCTCCAGAGGCGGCGAGATCCTATCCCTAGGGCCCATTCTGTCCACCCCACCCTACTTATTGTGGATAACTCCCCCGGGGCTCCCCCGGCGCGGAGCCCGCAGGAAGAGCAGGGACAGGGACAGGAGGGCCGCAGAGCCGAGGAACAGGCCGCGCACCCCGACCAGCACGCTCAAGGCCCCGCCGCACATCGACGCGACCGCGATGGCGAAGGCCCGGGCCGCGAACACGACCCCGATCGCCCCGCCGCGCTGGGAGGCCGAGGACTCCGCCGCGGCCACGCCGAAGGCGAGCGGGGCCGAGCCGGCCATGGCGGCCCCGAACAGCACGCGCGCGAGCAGCAGGAATTCGTAGCTCGGCGCGAGTCCTTGGGCCACGAGGGCCGCGGCGCACAGGATCGAGCAGGTCCGCAGGGTCGGGTAGGCGCCACGGCGGTCCCCGAGGCGGCCCCAGAGCGGCATCGCGACGAGGTTGGCGGCCGACATGGCAAAGAACAGCGCCGCCGTGCTCGGCTCCAACCAGCCGAGCCACGACTCGACATCGCGCACGTGCAGCTCGAGCAGCGGGTTGGTCGCTCCCATGCCGAACTGCAGGCAGAAGAGCAGCAGGATCGAGGCGCGCAGGGCCGCGTTGCCGCGCAGCTCGCCGACGTCGCGCAGGAGTGTCTGGAGCGCGCCGAGCGGTGCGAGTCGCTGGCCATCGCTGCGGCGCGAGCTCGCATCCTCGTGGGCGAAGGCCAGCACGAGCAGGGCCGAGGCCAGCGAGAGCACCGCGACGGCGAGGTACACCTCGTCGATTCCGAACTCTGCGCGCAGCAGCTCCCCCGCCAGCGGGCCGAGGATCGCGCCGAGCACCATGGAGGTCTGGAGCCAGCCGCTGACGCGCGACTGCGCCTCGGCCGGGGCCTGCACGCTGACCAGCGTGATGCTGGGCGCGACGAAGCCTGAGAAGAGGCCCTGCGCGATGCGCAGCGCGAGCAGTTCCCACGGAGTCGTGGCGAAACTCATGGCGCCCACGAAGAGCGTGATCGCGAGCATCGAGCGCAAGATCATCACGCGCCGCCCGACCCGGTCGCCGAGCGCGCCCCACAGGGGACTCGAGAGCGCCGCGAACAAGGGCGCCGCGCCGTACAGGACTCCCGCCCAAGTCGCGATCTCGTCGCAGTCAGTGAGGCCGAGGTGCTCGAGCTGGCTCGGGAAGAACGGCAGGAACGCCATCATCCCGATCGCGGTGACCGTGTTCGCCAGCCACACGGCGGCGAAGGTGCGCTTCCACGTCGGCATCGGGGCCGGAGAGCGTAGCGACGCGCGCGGACGCGCGCCTCAGCTCGCGGCGACGCGCGCGATCGGCAACATGAGCTGCAGGATCGGCGCGAGCTCGTCGGCGTGGTCGGCGAGCTCGGCCCGAACGCGGTCAAAATCTTCGACGCGTGCGAGGAAGGCTGATGCGACGCGCGGGTCAAAGTGCGAGCCCGAGCCGCGCGCGATGAACTCGACGGCAGCCGCATGCGTCCAAGCCGACGTGTAGGGACGCTCGCTCGTGAGCGCGTCGTAGACGTCGGCCAGCGCGAGGATGCGCGCAGAGAGCGGGATCGCGTCGGCGGACAGACCGCGCGGGTAGCCGCCGCCGTCCCAGCGCTCATGGTGGCACCAGGCGATCTCGAGGCTCACGGTGAGGAACGGCTGCTCGCCGACCGTGGCGAGCACGCTGCGCAGCGTGTCCGCGCCGATCGTCGGGTGCTGCTTCATCGTCTCCCACTCGGCCGCATCGAGCTTGCCCGGCTTGAGCAGGATCTGGTCGGGGATGCCGACCTTGCCGATATCGTGCAGCGGCGCCGACTTCTCGAGCACCGCGATCCAAGTGTCGGACAGCAGGGCGCGGAAGTGGCCGTCCTCGCGCAACCCACAGGCGAGCAGGCGACAGTAGGCGCTGACGCGCTCGAGGTGGCGACCGGTCTCGTTGTCACGCTGCTCAGCGAGCTTCGCGAGCGCGAAGATCGTCGCCTGCTGGGCGAGATCGCGCTCGCAGCGGCGCAGCACGTTGCGGCCGGCGACCGAGGCCGAGGCGGCGATGGATGCGAGCAGGTCGTGGTCGGTGGCATCGAGCGGGCGACCGTGGAGGTCGAGGCATGGGCACTCGAGAGCGCCGAGCTCGCCGTCCGCAGTGACGAAGGCCACGTGCTTGCGCTCGAGGCCCACGAGCTCGCCATGAAGGTGCTCGATGTCGGCCGCGATGCCGCGCGGCAGCGAGCGGAATACGACGCGCGCGCCTCCGAGACTGCACACCTCGCAGACCGCCTGCGCCGTGGCCTCGGCCACGCGCTCGAGCGTCTCGCACGAGTTCAGGTCGCCGACGAAGCGCTGCAGGCGCGCGAGCGCGCGCATCTGCGCGTGGATGCGGTCCTCGAGCGCCCCGTTCTGCTGCTGGAGCTTGTCGCGCGCGCGCGACTCGGTCTCGACCCGCTTGCGTTCCTCATCACGCCGCCGGTACTCGACGAGCGCGTCGTGCAGCGCGGCGGTTAGAGCGGCGCGCGAGCAGGGTTTTTCGAGGAATCGGAACACGCCGCCCTGATGCAGGGCCTCGACGGCCATGTCGAGCCCGGCCATGCCGGTGAGCAGCATCGAGACGGTCAGCGGCCAGCGCGCGTGAATGCGCGCGATCAGCTCGCTGCCCCGCTGGCCAGGCATGTGGTAGTCGCTGACGACGACAGCGAACGGACCGCGCGTCTCGCACAGGCGGAACGCCTCGTCCGGGGAGCGTGCGGCGTGCACGTCGAACTCGCTTGCGAACATGCGCACGAGCAGGTCGAGCGTCTCGGGCGCGTCGTCGACAAAGAGGATCGGCTCGCTCACGTAGGAGGTCTCGCGTGGCGAATCCTAGGAGGCGGGGATCGCTGCAGGATCTTCGGAGCCCACGTGCGCGCTCTTGAGCGACAAATCCAGGCTCCCTGCGACACGGCGAATGGACCTCGCTCCGCGCCGGAAACGACACGTTCGGGCGCCCGCGAGCGACGGGCACGGGAAATTCTTTCCGTTGCCCGCGCGCGTCCGCGGAGGACGACCGCGGGCGCCCTAGTTCTTGTAGCTCTGGATCGGCGCGGGGATGCGACCGCCGCGCCGGTGCAGGATGCCGCAGGAGAACTTGCCGGGATCCTGCACGATCGCGGTGCCGAGCAGACCGCCCCACTCCACCGTCTCGCCCGGGCCCTTGCCCGGGACGGGGATGATGCGCACGGCGGTGGTCTTGGCGTTCACCATTCCGATCGCCATCTCATCGGCGATGATGCCGGTGAGTGTGGCCGCGCTCGTGTCGCCGGGGACCGCCACCATGTCGAGGCCGACCGAGCACACGCTGGTCATGGCCTCGAGCTTGGCGAGGCTGAGCGCCCCCACACGCACGGCCTCGATCATGCCCGCGTCCTCGCTGACGGGGATGAATGCGCCCGACAGGCCGCCGACGGAGGAACTCGCCATCGCCCCGCCCTTCTTGACGGCATCCGTGAGCAGCGCGAGCGCGGCCGTCGTGCCCGGAGCGCCCGTGCGATCGACGCCGATCAGCTCGAGGATGTCCGACACCGAGTCGCCCGGGGCCGGGGTCGGCGCGAGGCTGATGTCGACGATGCCGAAGGTCGTGTTGAGGCGGCGCGCGGCCTCGCGGCCGACGAGCTCGCCCATGCGCGTGATCTTGAAGGCCGTGCGCTTGACCGTCTCCGCGACGGCGAGCAGGTCGGGCTCGGGTCCGAGCTTGGCGATTGCGGCGCGGACCACGCCCGGGCCGCTGACGCCGACGTTGACGACCGTCTCCGGCTCGCCCATGCCGATGTGCGCGCCCGCCACGAAGGGATTGTCCTCCACCGCGTTGCAGAAGCACACCAGCTTGGCGCAGCCGAGGCCGCCCTGGTCAGCGGTGAGGCGCGCGGTCTCGAGGATCACGTCCGCGAAGCGCACCACCGCGTTCATGTTGATGCCGGCCCTGGTCGTGGCGAGCGAGACCGACGAGCAGACGTGCTGCGTCTCCTTGAGCGCGCGCGGGATCGAGCGGAACAGGGCGTCGTCGGAGTGCGTGAAGCCCTTGTGAACGTAGGCCGTGAAGCCGCCGATGAAGTCGACGCCGCAGGCCTTGGCGGCCGCGTCGAGCGCGCGCGCGAACGGGACGAGGTCGTCGGAGCGGCTCGCGGCCGCGACGAAGCTGATGGGCGTCGTCGCGATGCGCTTGTTGACGATCGGGATGCCGTAATCGTCCGAGATGCTGCGCCCCACCTCCTGCAGGTTGCGCGCGTGCAGCAAGATCTTGGTGTAGATCTTCTCGCAGGCGCTCTCGGGGTCGGGGTCGGCGCAGTCGAGCAGGTTGATGCCGAGCGTGATCGTACGGATGTCGAGCGTCTCGAGCTCGATCATGCGCACGGTCTCGAGGATCTCGCGGTCGGTGAACGGCATGGTCGCGGGCCTTGTGGGTGCGGGGCGCGCGCCTAGACGCGGTGCATGAAACGGAACACGCGCTCGTGCATGACGCGCACAACGTAGTCGTCCGGTCCGCCCATGCACTCGAGCGTCGACTTCATCTGCGCGAAACCCGAGCCCGGCGGCAGCTCCACCATCAGCACGATGTGGAAGTAGCCCTCGACCACCTTCTGCGAAATGTCGAGAATGCTGGCCTTCGTCCCGGCGATCGCGACGGTGATCTCGGCCATCACGCCCGGCCGGTTGCGACCCGCGGCGGTGACGACGACGCCCGTGGAACTCGCCAACGGGCCTTCGGCCGGCGGCTCGGGCAGGTGCGGCAGCGAGCGTTGCGCGAGGGCGGAGTCCGGTCCGCGGCTGGGAGCGGGCTCCGCATACGCGGCTCCACCGCGCATCTTGATCACGATGCCAGCCTCGCGCGCCGTGTCCTGCGCCTGCGCGGTGACGATCGTGCCTTCTTCGACCTCGATCACGCGCGAGTTCGCGCGGCGGACATCTTCACTGGTGAGGAAGCGAGTCATGGTTCACGCGAAGGGCACGGGGCCCGAAGGGGTCATGCGGGCGATCGAGGCGCGGCCACCGGAGACGACGACCACGTAGGTGGCGTCGCTCTGGAGCATCCGGGACCAGGAGCAGGAGCCAGGCGAGCAAGAGCCGCCGCAGCCGCAGCCCGCGCCCGCCGTAGATGCGGAGGTTGCGTCACCGCGCACGACCGCGATGCCGAGCTCGTGGGCCGCGTCGAGCGCGGCCGGAGTCGCGAGCGCAGCGGAGCCGAGCACGAGGCGCGAGCCGCGCGCCATCGCGCGCACGTCCGCCTCGGTGTAGAGCTGCCGATTCGCCACAAGCTTCTCGTGCCGCGCCTAGAGGTGCTGCGTCAGCTCGGGATGCGGGCGCGGGATCACGACCTCGCGCGCGAGCAGCCCGGTGGTGCCGGCCTGTCCGGCGCCGGCGGTGATGGCCGAGCGCACGTCGGAGAGCGCGCCCGTCAGCACGAAGAAGCTCTTGCCGCCGAGCCCGTTGGCGATGCGCAGGTCGATCAGGTCCACCGAGGCGGTCTTGAGAGCCACGTCGGCGGAGACGATCGCGCTCGCGACCGTGGTGGTCTCGATCACGCCGACCGCATCGAGCTGGCCGCTGATGCGACCGCCCTTGCGGCGCAGCATCGGCACGACCTGCTCGTGCACCTGCGGGATCACGAGCTGGTCGACGAGGTCTGACCCCGCGAGCTCGGCGCCGCGGCGCGCGCTCGAGCGCACGTCGAGCACCGCGCCGGTGAAGAGCAGCACGTACTTGCCCGGCTGCACCGGAGTGGCGAACAGGAGCTCGACTGCGGCCTCCTTGAGCACCGCGTCGGCGACTTCGACGCCGCGCGCCACCGAGGACAGCTCGAGCAGGCCGATGCACGGTTCGAGCGCCACGTCGTCGCGCAGTTCCGGATTGAGATCGTTGCGGTTCATGCCTTGCTCCTGTCGCACGCGGGCGCGGCGGGTTGGTCGTGGGCGGCCGTCGGTCCGACCGAGGCGCCGTCGGAGAGCTCGGCGCGATCGACGATCGCCGCGACGGCGGTCTGGAAGCCGATGTCGTGCCCCTTGCCGATCACGTGGCGCGCGGCGCGGCCGAACACGACCAACACACGCTCGCCGATCCCGGCTCCGAGCGGGTCGACCGCGATCAGAGTCTCCGCGCTCTGCTTGCCATCGCGCGTGTAGGGCTGGATCACGAGGAAGCGGCAGCCCGAGAGCGTCGGGTCCTTGACAGTCGACCACACGTGGCCGACGACGGTTCCAAGCAGCATCGCTAGCTCCCCTTCTTGCGCATGGCGCCCGCGGGCGGCTCGCCGCCGCCGGGGTTGTCCATCCAGTGCGCAGGCGCGAGCGGCGCGTCGAGATCGTCGACGATGCCGACCACCGCGGCCTCGAACGCGAAGTCGCCGTCGCCGCCGCAGGCGACGCGCGCGGCCTTGCCGAAGGCGACGATCACGCGTTGGCCGAAGGCCGCACCGAGCGGGTCAGCCGCGATCACCGGCGTGACCTTGGACGCGCCCGGCTCACGGCGCTCGTCGAGCGCCTCGATCACGAGCAGGCGCTTGCCCTCGAGGTCCGCGGCCTTGCGCGTGGCCCACACCTCCCCGACGACGCGACCGAGGAACATCTAGTCCACCCCCGAGTTGTCGCGCCCGGCGATCGACGCGAGCGCGCGGTGCACCGCGGCGACAGCGGCGTCGATCTCGGCGTCCGTGCCCGCGAGCCGCAGGCGCCCGACCGCGCCATGCGCGCCCAGGCCCACGATGCGGATTGGCGCGGCCTTCTCGGCCTCGTTCGCGGCGAGCAGCACCCACACGGCCGGGTTCACTTCCAGCGTGTACAGCGTGTCCTGCGCGAGCAGCAGCATGCCGTTGCGCGTGCGGTTGATCAGCATCGCGTGGTGACTGTCGACCTGCCGGATGATCTCATCCGTGAGCAGGTTGGGCCGCAGCCCGTCCGCGTAGTCCACGCCCGCCGCCTCGAGGATCATTCGCCCCGCCTCGCGCACCTGGCCCTGATCCGGCCCGTGCACCTCGAGCGTGCCGTAGCTGCGCTCCGTGACCAGCGCACCGGGCGTGACGCGGCAGCGCTTGAGCGCCACGTCCATCAGGCGGTTGATCACGATGCCCGGACGGGCCTCGAGCCAGAACGCGCTCTCCCCCACGACGGGGAAGTAGCCGTCGCTCTGGGCCGCGACCGTGGCGGCGAACTGCGGCTGCATGTGGTCAATGACCAGCGCGCCGCGCAGTTCGATACCGGGGGTGGAACGCCGAGACATGGGACCTCACGCCACCCGCGACGCGGGCGGCCTGATGCTCACTTCTTCTTCTCGTCCGTCGGGGGCAGGAAGTCCGCGAGGTCGATCGCCGGACGCGGGATCACGTGCGTGCCGACGAGTTCGCCGACGCGCCGCGCACCGGCGGCACCGGCCTCGACCGCGGCCTTCACCGCGCCGACTTCGCCGCGCACCATGACGGTGACGAGGCCGCCGCCCGACTTCTCGTAGCGGCCGAGCAGTGTGACCTTAGCGGCCTTGCACATCGCGTCGGCCGCTTCGATCGCGCCGACGAGGCCCTTGGTCTCGATCATGCCAAGGGCGACCAGGTTCTCGGTTGCCATGTTGAACTAGCTCTGGGATTGGGGTGAGAGAGGAATGCGATGTCGTCTCAGGCGTTGCACGCGCCCGTCGCGACGTTCTGGTGGGAACAGCCCTTGCAGGGACCGAGCGGGCAGCCGGCGCCCGCGTGCTCCATGAGCTTCTGGATCTCGACCGGCGTCAGCGCGCCACCGATCACGTGGGCGCCGCCGCCGCGCGGCGCCGTGAAGGTTGGCGCGCTCTTCGGCGCGGCGCTCGCGGCGACCGGCGCGGGCGCGGCGTAGCCTGCCGGCGATTTCGCGGCGGCCTGCACCTTGGGCGTGGTGAAGGTCGGCGCGCGAGCGGGCAGGCTCGGTGCC
>SXKQ01000046.1 GCA_005778045.1 Planctomycetia bacterium | reverse complement strand
GGCAGGCCGAAGGCATCCCAGCCCATCGGGTGGAGGACGTTGCAGCCCTCCATGCGCTTCTTGCGCGCCACGATGTCCGTACCGATGTAGCCCACGGCGTGTCCGACGTGCAGGCCGGAGCCCGACGGATACTGGAACATGTCGAGCACGTAGTACTTTGGGCGGGCGATGTCGAAGCCGGGGTCGCCGGGGTTGCGAGCGGCGAAGGTGCGCTCGGCGTCCCAACGGGCCTGCCAGCGGGCCTCGATGGCCGAGGGGTCGTAGGCGTTGCTCAAGGTCGTCCTTCTGCGTCCGGCCGTGGCCCCATGCGAGGCCTCGGTGCGCCGCGAGGATAGGCGATGGGTGGGGCCAAGGCACGCTTCCCGGGGGCCTTCGCTGTTGACGCCGAGCCTGCCGTGCGTCATCTTGTCCGCCCTTCCGATGATCGGAGCCGTGGCGCATCCCGCCGCGCGCAAGGAACACCGGGGGATTAGCTCAGTTGGTAGAGCGCGACAATGGCATTGTCGAGGCCAGGGGTTCGAGTCCCCTATCCTCCACCAGCACCGCGGCCGCTCCGGCAACCTGCCGGGGCGGCCGCGAGCCTTTTCCGAGCCTTCGGACCACGTTCCAAAGGTTCGGACCGCACCTTCCGGCCGCTATCCTCCCCCACCGCCCATGACCGACCTCGCCCAGCCCGATCGCTTCGCCAAGGCCACGGCCATGCGCCAGGCCGGCGCGGATCCCTTTCCCGCTCGCGGCGTGGCCTCCCAGCCCATCGCCGGGCTCATCTCCGCGGCGGGCACTGCCGCTGCGCCCGGGCCCGCCATTGGGACGCGAGTCACGATCGCTGGCCGCATGCTGATGCCACGCGACTTCGGCAAGCTCATCTTCGCTCCCGTGCTCGATCGCACCGGCCGCGTGCAGGTCGGTTTCCAGCGCGACGCCCTTCCTGAGTGGTGGCCGCAGCGCAAGTGGCTCGACGCCGGCGACTTGGTCGGCATCACGGGTGAGCTCGGCTTCACGCAGAAGGGCGAGCTCACGGTGTGGGTCAAGGATGTGCAGCTGCTCGCGAAGAGCTATGCGCCGCCGCCGGAGAAGTGGCACGGGCTCGCGGACGTCGAGCAGCGCTACCGTCGCCGTTACGTCGACCTGTGGGCCACCGAGGGCGTCATGGACGTCTTCGTGAAGCGCAGCAAGATCGTGTCGGGCATTCGTCGCTTCCTCGAGAGCGAAGGCTACCTCGAGGTCGAGACGCCTACGCTGCACCCGATCTTCGGTGGCGCAACGGCGCGCCCGTTCGTGACGCATCACAAAGCGCTCGGCTGCGATTTCTACCTGCGTATCGCTCCGGAGCTGTACCTCAAGCGCCTGATCGTGGGCGGGCTTGAGCGCGTGTTCGAGATCGCCCGGAACTTCCGCAACGAGGGCATCTCCACGCGCCACAATCCCGAGTTCTCGATGCTCGAGCTGTACGAGGCACAGGCCGACTACCGCCGCATGATGGAGCTTGCCGAGCAGATGATCGAGCGTCTCGCGCTCGAGGTGAACGGCACGACCAAGGTCACCTTCCGCGGCGTCGAGTACGACCTGCAGGCACCCTTCGCTCGCGTGCGCTATGCGGAGCTCTTCCGCCAGCAGAACGGCTGCGAGTTCGACGACCAGCCCGCCGTGCGCGCGCGCGCCAAGGAACTCGGCCTCGAGGATCCTGGTCACTACTGGAAGCTGATGAACGACGTGTTCGAGGCGACCTGCGAGAAGCTGCTCACGGGGCCCGTGTTCTGCGTCGACTACCCGGTGCAGATCTGCCCGCTCGCCAAAGCGAACGCGCAGGATCCGCGCATGGCGGAGCGCTTTGAGCTGTTCCTCGGCGGTATGGAGCTCGGCAACGCATTCAGCGAACTCAACGACCCGACCGAGCAGGAGCGCCGCTTCGAGGAGCAGGTCGCGAGCAAGGATCCCGAGGCGCCCGGCCAAGTCGACGTCGACTACGTGCAGGCGCTCGAGTACGGCATGCCACCTACCGGCGGCCTCGGCATCGGCATCGACCGTCTTGTAATGGTCCTCACCGGGCAGGACACGATCCGCGACGTGCTGCTCTTCCCCGCCATGCGTCCGCTCGGGGGCGATCCCGCGCCCGCGGCGACGCCCGCTCCCTAAAAGGCTCGCCGCTTGTATCGCATCTTCCTCTCCTGGCGCTTCCTGCGCAGCCGCCGCACAAATCTGATCGGCGTGTTCGGGATCTTCCTCGCCGTCGGCGCGCTGATCCTGATCCTCTCGATCATGACGGGCTTCCTCGAGGAGACCCGGCGCTCCGCTCGCGGCAGCCTGTCGGATCTCATCATCACGATGCCGCCCTACAGCGAGTCGCGGCGGCCGCGCGACCCCGCGCCCGTGCTCGAGGTCCTGCGCAAGGACAAGCGCGTCGAGGGCGCGAGCGCGCACTTGGGCTGGATGTGCATCCTCACTCGGCAGGACGAGCGCAGCCTGCGCATCCTCGTCGACAGCCAGTCCAGCGAGATCGCGGGCATCAAGCTCACCGGCGTCGACCCCGCGACCGAGGACAACGCCACGGAGTTCCGTGCCTCCCTCGACAAGGCGGGCCGCGCGGAGGATGGGACCATGGAAGCCCCGCGGCTGCGCGTGGCGAACCTCCAGAATCCATTCGCGGCGCCGCCGGAATACAACGCGAGCGTCGGTCGTCCGCGCGCGAGCGTGATCGTCGGCGAGAAGGTGATGACGTACCACGGCCTGCGCCGCGGCTCGTTCATCACGCTGATGACCGCCGTGCCGGACCCGGACTCCGACACGGGCTGGTCCGCCAAGAAGCGCGAGTTCGTGGTCGCGGGCTGCTTCCGCTCCGGCGAGAACGAGATCGACCTCGAGCGCGTGTATATCGACCGCGGACAGATGGCGCGCTTCCTTGCGGGCGTGAGCGAGGATGACCCGGTGCCGGAGGACGCGATCCTCTACTCCGAGGTGCTGGTCAAGCTCAAGGACTATGCGCGCGATGCGGAGAGTGCCCGTGCGGGCCTCGGAGCCCAGCTCTTTCAGGTGGGCCTGATCGACGAGACGTGCTCGATCCGCACGTGGGAGGAGTTCCGCGGCGCGCTGCTCGGCGCGATCGAGAACGAGCGCGTGCTCATGGGGATCATGCTGTCACTGATCCTCGTCGTCGCGGGCTTCACGATCTTTGCCATCTTGTCGATGATGGTGACCGAGAAGCGCCGTGACATCGGCATCCTCACGGCGCTCGGCGCGACCCCGCGCGGCGTGCTCGTGCTGGTCCTGCTGATCGGCTTCTGGGACGCGCTGATCGGCGCGTTCACGGGCGCGATCGTGGGCATCTGGATGGCGATCAAGATCGACCCCTTCGAACGCTGGCTCAGTGACACCTTCGGGGTGGAGATCTTCAACCGTGACGTGTACCTGTTCGACTCGATCCCCTCGGTTGTGACGCCCATGGCGGTCGCGGCGATCGTGGTCGGTGCGTTCGTCTGCACGCTGGTGTTCGCCGCGATTCCGGCGTGGCGCGCCGCGAGCCTCGATCCGGTGGAGGCGCTTCGCAATGAGTGAGCGCGGCGACATCGTCCTCTCGGCCCGCGGGATCGTGAAGCACTTCCGCTCCGGCGACAGCGAGCTCGAGATCCTGCACGGCATCGACCTCGCCCTGCGCGCGGGCGAGCGGCTCGCGCTGATGGGCCATTCGGGCGCAGGCAAGTCGACCTTTCTGCACGTGCTCGGCCTGCTCGAGCGCCCGACCCATGGCCTCGTCGATCTCGATGGACGCGATGCGTGGTCGCTCTCCACTCAGGAGCGCGCCCTGCTGCGCAACCGCCACATCGGCTTCGTATTCCAGTTCTATCACCTGCTGCCGGAACTCGACGCCGTCGAGAATGTGATGCTGCCGGCGATGATCGCGCAGTCGCGTGGAGACTTCCGCAATGACCGTCGCCTGCACGTCGCGAAGGCGCTCGACCTGCTCTCGCACTTCGGGCTCGCGCACCGGCTGCAACACCGTCCGGCGCAACTCTCCGGGGGCGAGCGTCAGCGCGTCGCTCTCGCGCGTGCTCTGTTCCTCGATCCGCCGCTTCTGATCGCGGACGAGCCGACCGGCAACCTCGACCGCGACACGGGCGAGATCGTGCTCGACCTGCTGTTCCGCGCCCAAGAAGAGCGCAACCTCTCCTTGTTGCTCGTGACGCACGACGAGCGGCTGGCGGAACGCTGTGGCCGAGTGCTGCAGCTCGAGGCCGGCCGCATCGTCGGCGCACTACCCGGCCGCGGCTAGCAGCAGCGGCTCAGGCCTCGATCGAGCGGTAGCGCGTCTCGCTCCAGCCGAGACGATCGCGCAGGCGTCGGTACGGATCGAGCTGGCTCCAGGCGAGCAGCGGATACGCCAGCGCATGGCGCTCGATGCGCACCACTTCCCCTACCTGCACCTGATGGAACGCCTGCCCGTCGAGCACGAGCTTCGTGTCGCCGGAGCTCTCCTTCACGAACACCTCGACGGAGCTGTCAGGATGCAGCACGATCGGCCGGTAGGAGAGGCCCTGCGGGCAGATCGGGGTCACCACCATGCCGAGCATGGACGGGAACAGGATCGGGCCGCCGGCCGAAAGCGAGTGGGCAGTCGAGCCCGAGGGGGTGGCGAGGATCAAGCCGTCGGCGCGATAGTCCGCCACCCACTCACCGCCGACCGAGAGGCCGAGGGTGAGCATGCCGGGCGCCGTGCCGCGGGCGACGAGTACCTCGTTGAGCGCAATCGCCTCGAGACCGTCTTGGCGTGACGCGGCAGCGCCGAGGCGAGCCACGAGCCGCATGCGCGGTTCGAGCACGCCCTCGCCCGAGAGGATGCCCTCGAGCGCCTCGCGCCAGTGGCTCACGGGAGTGGACGCGAGGAAACCGACGCGACCGAAGTTGATGCCGATCGTGGAAACCGGAGCGCTTGCGAACGCGCGCACAGCGCCGAGGATCGCGCCATCGCCTCCGAGGACGATCAATAGGTCTGGAAGGTCGGCGAGCGAGGACTCGATGGAGAGGGTGGTGCGACGGGCGACGAGCGCGCGGACATCCGACTCGAGGTCGACGTGCGCGACGCGCGAGCGCAGCCACGGGAGGAGCTCCGCGATCAGCTCGCCGACGCCTTCTTTGTCCATGTCGCAAGCGACGAGTACACGCTTCACCGAGCCCTGCGCCGGCGGCGTCCCGCGCGGCATGGACGCGGACGAGGGGCGCATATCCATCGCTCAGCTGACCCGGGACGGAGTGACGAGGTTCAGCACGGCTCGCTCGAGACCTTCGGCATCGAGGCCGCAGGCCGCGAGCTGCTCCTCGCGCGTGGTCATGTGCTCGATGTAGCGATCGGGTATGCCACACATGCGCACCTGCGCGCGGGCCGCGGGCAGGCGCGAGAGGCTTTCGAGCACTGCGGAGCCGAAGCCGCCGGCCCGCTGGTGTTCCTCGACCGTGAGGATGTAGCGGTAGGCGAGCGCGTGTTGCGCGAGGAGTTCCTCATCGAGCGGCTTGGCGAAGCGCGCGTCGACCACAGTGACCGCAACGCCGCGCCGCCCCAGACGCTCGGCCGCGTCGAGCGCCTGATTCACGAGGGCGCCGAAGGCCCAGAGCGCGACCGCGCGCTCGCTGGCCGACGCCTCGACCAGCACCTCCGCCTTGCCCGGCACCATGGCGGTGCGCTCGTTGGCGTGGATGCGCTCCGCGCCCGGGGTGTTGTCGCGCGGGTAGCGAATCGCGACCGGCCCCGGGGACGCGAGGGCGAATTCGAGCATGCGGCGCATGTCGGTTGCGTCGCGCGGAGCGGCGATCGAGAAGTTGGGGAATGTGCGCAGGTAGGCGATGTCGAACACGCCGTTGTGCGTCGGCCCGTCCTGACCGACAAGTCCGGCGCGGTCCATGCAGAACGTGACGGGCAGATTCTGGAGCGCGACCTCTTGGAACACCTGATCGTAGGCGCGCTGCAAGCAGGGCGCGTAGAGCGCCGCGAACGGGCGCAGGCCGGCCTTGGCCATGCCGGCCGCCATTGCGACGGCATGCTGCTCGGTGATGCCGGTGTCGTGGAAGCGGCTCGGTAGACGCTCGGCGAACGCCTCGAGACCGGTGCCCGACGGCATGCCTGCCGTGAGCGCATGCACGCGCATGTCGCGCTCGGCGAGCTTGAGCAGGCTGTCGGCGAAGGCTTTCGTGTACGCCGGCCCCGCGGGCTTCGGCGCAGCGGCCGGCCCCGGCAACTTGCTGGAGTCCGCGCCCGCGGTCTTGGGCGCCGGCGCCGTGCCCTTCACGCCGTGCACGCGCTCGGGGTGCGTCGGTGCGCTCGGGTGCCCCTTGCCCTTCTCGGTGAGCACGTGCAACAGCACTGTGCCCTCGAGCTCGCGTACGCGCTGCAGGTTCTCGACGAGGTACTTCACGTCGTGGCCGTCGATGGGCCCGACATAGGTGACGCCAAGCTCCTCGAACACGTGCCCCGGCACCATGGCGTGGCGCATGACCTCGGCCATGTCCTCGAGCGTGCGGTCGACCTTCTCGCCGATCACCGGGATCGCCGCCAGCAGCTTGTGGATCTCCTGGTTCGCGCGCTGCACGACCTTCGCGCTACGAATGCGCGAGAGGTAACGCGCCATCGAGCCGACCGACTTCGAGATCGACCACTCGTTGTCGTTGAGGATCACGAGCACGCGCTGGCCGCTCGCGCCCGCGTAGTTGAGCGCCTCGAACGCCACGCCTGCGCCCAGACTCGCGTCGCCGATCACGGCGATCGCATGCGGCTGTGGCGTCTCGCTGGCTGTGCCGCGCGCAAGCCCGAGCGCGAGGCTGATGCTCGTGCCCGCGTGGCCCGTGTGGAACAGGTCGTACTCGCTCTCGTCGGGGTGCGTGAAGCCGCACAGTCCGTCGGTCATGCGCAGCTTCTCGAAGCGCTCGCGGCGCCCCGTGAAGATCTTGTGCGGGTAGCACTGGTGGCTGACATCCCACACGCAGCGATCGCGCTCGAGGTCGAACACGTAGTGCAGAGCGGTGGTGAGTTCGACCACGCCGAGGTTCGAGCCGAGGTGCCCGCCGGTGCGTTGCACGGACTGCAGCAGGAACTCGCGCACCTCGGAACACACTTGCGGCAGGGACTCGAGCGGCAGGCGCTTGAGATCGGCCGGGCTGACGATGCCGTCGAGCAGAGGCTTCGGGCCGCCTTGGGCGGAACGGGTGGCGGAATCGTTTATTTCAGGCATCAGGGCCTCGTTGGGAAACCCTATCCTTGGCTCGCGGAGCCGGCTTTGCAACCGGCCAGAGGCGCCCGGAATCGGCTCCCTCGCTCCTAGGAGCGCCGCTGGAGCAGGAAATCGACCATCTGGAGCCCGGTGGCGCTCCACGGGCCGCCCCAAGCCCGCCCCTGCGCCCGCGCGCGGTCGGCCTGAACCGCGGCGTACTGGCGCGTCGCCTCAAGGCCGATCACGGCCACGAGCGTGGGCTTGCCCTGCACCGCGTCCTTGCCCGGAGTCTTGCCAAGTGCCTGCTTGTCGGCGGTGACATCGAGCACGTCGTCGAGCGCCTGAAAAGTCCGGCCGAGCGTCGCGCCCCACTCGCGCGCCTCCGCGCAGCGCTGCGCCGTCGCCCCGGCGCACAGGGCGCCGAGCTCGGCCGACACTGCGATCAGCGCGCCCGTCTTCTGGGCGTGCATGCGCTCGACCTGCTGCAGGTTGACGCTCCCGCCGCTCAATCCGAGGTCGAGCACCTGCCCCCCCACCATGCCCGCATCGCCTGCCGCGCGTGCCAGCGCAAGCACCGCCGCGGACGACCACGAAGCCTGCGTGCGCGCGAGCACCTCGAAGGCCTTGGTCAGCAGCGCGTCGCCTGCGAGCAGCGCATTTGCCTCGCCGAAAGCCTTGTGGCAGCTCGGTCGCCCTCGGCGCCAATCATCGTCGTCCATGCACGGCAGGTCGTCGTGCACGAGGCTGTAGGCGTGCACGAGCTCGACGGCGACGGCGGGTGCGGCACAGGCGGCATCGTCTGCGCCACACCAGCGCCCGACGAGGCGCGCGAGCGCCGCCCGGAAGCGCTTGCCGCCTCCGAGCGCCGCATACTCCATGGCTTCCGCAAGCAACGGCGGGACGTTCGGGCGCTCCGCGCGCAGGCTGCGCTCGAGTTCACGCTCGACCCAGCCTTGCGTGTCGGCGAGCCAAGCCTCGATCGAGACGGTCTGCACCGCCCCTAGCCCTTGGCGTCCGGGTCGCCGGCGTAGGGCTTCGAGCCCGCCTCGGTGAGCTCCTCGACCCGGCGCTGGTAGGAGTCGAGCAACTCGCGACAGCGGCGCACCAGCTCGGTGCCTTCCTGATAGCTCGCGATGGCTTCTTCGAGCCCGACCTTGCCCTGCTCGAGCGCGGCCACGATGGCCTCGAGGCGCTCGATCCGCTGGTCGAAGGACGGCTCCGGCGCCGCAGCCTCCGACTTGGTGATCTTTTGGGCCATGGGCGTGGCAGTCTAGGGTCCAAATGGCCTCAGAAAAGCCCCCGCAGGCGGCACGCCTTGCCGAATCTCACGTTCGCGGTAGCCTTTGACCTGCATTTTCCGCCGCTTGGCTCCAGACAGCCCCCATTGCGTCCCGACGGGGGTACTCTCAGAGGGGGCACAGACCGCTCGCGCCCCGACCCCGGCTACTCCCGATCTCACTCATCGCCCCGCTCCGCGCTGAAGGCGCCCCATCTATGCAGCCCAAAGTTGTCCTGATCTACGCCAAGAGTCAGGTCCTTCGCGAGAAGGCCGCCGCCCTGTTCGCACAGGAGGGTGTCGCCACGGGCAACGGAGCCCGCGACGAGATCATTCCGCCCTTGGGCATCGCGATCCTCGCAGCCGGTCTGCTCGAGCGCGGCTACGAGGTGAAGATCTTCGACGACTCGATCGAGGACATGGACACCCTGCGCTCGGCCATGGAGTGGGCTGACGTGGTCGGCATCTCGACGCTCACGCCCAACGCCCGTCGCGCTCGCGAGCTGGGCCTGATCGCCAAGACCGAAGTCGGCCGCTTCGTGATCATGGGCGGTCCCCACCCGACGACCAACCCCGAGTTCTTCCTCGACGCCGGCGCCGCGGACATCTGCGTGCAGGGCGAGGGCGACCTGACGCTGCCCGAGATCCTCGAGCTCTGGCAGGACCGCTCGAAGTGGCCGGACATCCTCGGGATTACCTACAAGGGCGACGACGGGCAGTTGGTCAAGAACCCGCGTCGACCGCTCATCAAGAAGATGGATGAGGTGCCTTACCCGGCCTACCACCTCTACGACATGCCGAAGTTCCTTCGGCTGATGATCAACCCGTCCGTGAACATGATCACGTCGCGCGGGTGCCCGTATGCATGCACCTTCTGCGACGCGGAGATGACGCCGCGGCAGTACCGCTCGATGAGCCCGACCAAGGTGGTCGACCTGGTCGAGCAACTGCTCAAGACGTACAACCCGCCGCAGTTCATGTTCTTCGATGACCTCTTCACCATCCAGAAGAAGCGCGTCATCGCCATCTGCCAGGAGATCATCCGTCGCGGGCTGTTCTTCGAGTGGTCCTGCGAGTCGCGCCTCGACACGATGGACTTCGAGTTGCTGCGCTGGATGAAGAAGGCGGGCTGCGTGAAGATCTACTACGGGCTCGAATCTGGCTCGCCGGACGTGCTCGTGTCGGTCAAGAAAGGCCTGACGACCGAGAAGATCCTTGCGGCAGCTCGGCTGAACCGCGAGGTCGGGATGACCTTCAAGTACTTCCTGATGTACGGCTTCCCGCAGGAGCAGGCCAAGGACCACCGCATGACCGAGTGGATCGTGCAGCGGACGCGCCCCGACCAGATCCACCTATCGCTCTTGCAGCCCATTCCGGGCACCGAGATCTACGAGCAGCTCAAGCCGGTGCTCCTGAAGGACATGGCCGAGGTCGACTTCCACTACTGGCACGGCACGGAGTCCTTCAAGCATCCGGTGTTCACGTACAAGGAGTTGCAGGATGACCGCGAGCAGCTGCTCAAGATCCACGCGCGCACCACGCGCAGCCTGAAGAACCGCCTGCTCCGCAAGTTGGAGCGCCTCGTCGCGATGGTCCGCAATCCGGTGCTCATCTCCGACTGGTTCGAGGTGCGCAGTCGCCGCAAGACTTACCAGGCGCGCGTGCGCTCCTCGGAGTGGAGCTACGCCTTCGAGCGCGACAAGCGCGACAAGGTCGCCCTGCAGGTGCCCGAAGTGAAGATCGACTGAGCTCGACTGGAACTGGCCCCGCCCAACGCGGCGCTCGACTCTCGCGAGTCGGGCGCCGCGCGACTTTTCAGGGCAGGCGATGGAGCCGACGGGCGTGCTCGTAACCCGCCAGTACGGCGGAGCGCGCCGACTCGGGCATTTCCCCTATCAGGGCTCGCACCTTGTCGTGCGAGAGGAACGCCGGCGAAGAGTGCCGCTCGAAGTAGTGGCGGATGCGCGCATCGCCGAGCGAGAGTTGCAGCCGCCGGCCGAGGCCACGGAAGAACGGTTCGGGAAACCCCGCATCGACGCCCGCCTGCACTTCGCGCAGCACGGTGTCCTCGGTTCCAAGCTCCCACTGACCAAAGCGCCCGATGCTCTCGATCAGCGCGTCACGCACGGGCGCCTCGAGGCCCGACACGTGCGCGATGCGCTCGCCGAAGTCACGGCTCTTGTGGCGCATGAGCATCAGCCCCATGCCGAGCTCGAAGCCACGCAGGTCCTCCACACCCGCGGCGCGGATCTCGCCACACATCGCTTCGAATGAGCCCTCGCCCCAGCCGTAGAGCGCGATAGCGAGGCTCTCGTGCAGGAGCTCCGGCTCGCTCTCGCGGCAGTTCAGCAGCACATCGAGCTTCTCCGGTCGCGTCCCTGGCAGTCGCGGCTCGATCTTCTGCAGGTATTGCGAGTAGCGATAGCCCTTCTCTCGCGCGAGCGTCGCGAGGTTGGCTCGCATGTCGGCCGGGGCCGCGTCGCGCACCAGTCGGAGCGTGTCCACCAGCCCCAGCGCCGCGAGTAGCGCGATCGGGATCCAGAGCCAGCGCAGGCGCGCGACGGCGACGGCGCACAGCAGTGCCGCGAGGAACCACAGCGGCATCAAGCGGTGCAGATAGAAATAGTGCAGCACGCGGCCGACCGTGAAGCCGCTCGCGAGGTACACGCCGACGAACACCAAAATGTGCGCGGCGAGCGTTCCGACGGTCCAGCGATAGGCCCGCGACTCGGCTCCGCGGAGCGCGAGGAGCGCCGCGGCAGGCGTGAGAAGGAGCAGCACCAGGGCGAGCCGGTCGAACCACGCGCGCCCCTCGGTGAGCGAAGTCCAGAAAGCACCGAGCAGCTCCAGCTTGGGCTTGTCCCCGCCGACGAGGCTCGCACCATGGATGTCGAACACGGCGATCCCGACGTTGAGCGCCATCCACACGAGCGGCGTCAGGCCGATCAAGGCTCCGACCACGGCCCACGCCAAGCGTGCGCGGAAGAGCTCGCGCTTCCACGCGAGCAGCAACAGGCCACCGGCGACCGCGATCGTCAGGGCGCACTGATACGACACGTAGAAGCCCAAGCCCGCGACGATTCCGAGTACCACCCACAGGCCACCGCGCGCCTCGCGACCGATCGACGCTCGCAGGGCGAGGTACAGGATCGCGCCGACGAACAGGCAGGCTTGGTAGTGGATGCCCAGCGCGAGCAGGGAGTTCGTCTGCACGCTTTCGGGCGCGAGCAAGTACAGCAACGCGAAGGCGCGCGCGCTCGCACGGCCCGCGAAGCGCTCGCAGAACTTCCAGCCCAGTGCGAGGATCGCGACGCCCAGAGCGATCGCGACCAGCTTCAGCGCCAGCACGCTCTCCCCCACCAGCGAGAATGCAAGCGCGTCGAGCAGGCTGATGACGAACCCACCGCCCTCGTAAGGATGGTACGGCAGGAGGTGCGTGGCGATCGGCACGCGGTCGAGGAGCGCCTTGCCTGCGGCTGCTTTCTCGAACTCCTCCCCATACACGAAGACGTCGCAGAAGGACGCCGCCAGCAGGAGCCGCAGCGCGGAAAAGGCCAGCGCCCAGAGGAGCCACTCGTGGCGCCAGCGGGCGGGACGGTCCGATATCGGGTCCATGGATCGCGCGCGACGGTAGCACGGGTGCGGTGGCATTTCGACGCGGCGCCGCCGCGGCGGAGCGACGACTCCGCTCGAGCGCGGGGCGGCTGCTACGCTGCGCGCTGTGGAGTCGCAGGAGTCCAGCGTGAACCCCAAGGGAGCCGCCGCCGCGCGCTGCGCGATGCAGGTGCTCCTGTGCACACTGCTCGCGCTGCTGGCCTGGCTCCCGACGACCCGCCTCGACGGCTGGGCCTACGACGACCGCGAGGCACTGGACAACCATCCGGTCGTGCAGGGCGCGGTTCCGGCGCTGCAGGCGTTCGAGGAGGACTACTGGACGCACCTCGGCGCCGCCGGGCACTTCCGGCCGCTCGCGGCGCTCTCCCTGCGCTGGGATCTGGCACTCCACGGCGAGGATCCTGCTGGCTATCACCGCACGAACGCGTTTCTGCATGCCGCGGTCGTCATGCTCGCTGGCGTCGCGCTGGTGCTGCTCGGCTGCCATGCGCCGACGCGTGCGTTCCCGTGGATCGGTCTGGGGCTCTTCGCGGTGCATCCGGCGCTCGCGGATTCGGTGGCATGGATCTCTGGCCGCACGTCGATGCTGAGCGCGCTCGGCGGGCTCGTGGGTGTGGTGCTGCTCCTGAGATTCACGGTGCCGTGGCGCGACGAGAGCCTGCCCCGCGCAGCGAACGTCGGGTTGGCGGCGGCTCTCGGAACGCTGCTCGCCCTGCTCGGGAAGGAAGATGGTCTGTTGTTCGGGCCGTTGTTGGTGCTCCTCGCGTGGTCGCACTCAAGACGCGCTGCGCTCGGCGCGATGCTGGGCGTGGCGCTCGCGCTTGCGCTCTACGGCTCGCTTCGAGCGGGCGTGTACGGCTCGCCATTTCCCTTTGCGCCACACGCGCCGCTGGCGCAGGCACCGCTCGGAGAGCGCCTGCTCGTCGGTGGCCGCGCGCTGCTGGAGTCGCTGCGCATCGCGGTGGTTCCATTTGGTCATCCGCTGGTGTACGAGCGCAGTCCGAGCTTCCGAAACGTCGAGCCCTGGATCGGCTTGCTCGGTTGGGGCGTATGGTTCGCGGCACTGGCATGTTCATGGCGCAAGGCGAGAGCCTCGGCAACGCGGCTGCCGGGGCTCGCTGGCCTGCTCGCGTGCGCTGCGTTCCTGCCGCTCGCGCAGCTCGTTCCCGCGGGAGTGCTGTTCGCGCCGCGCTTTTTGTACCTGCCGCTGCTCCTTGCCGCTTTCGCGCTCGACGAGGTGCTGCGCTCCGCGAGCGGTCGGTTCGCGCCTTGGTCTGGCGCAGCACTCTTCGCTCTTGCCGTTCCGGCGGCGTGGCAGCGATCGGCCGTGTACGAGTCGAAGGCGACGTTCTACGCGGAGCAGCTCACGCAGCTCCCCGAGGATGCCCAGGCCTTCAACGAGCTGGCGCTCGCACGCGAGGAGACCGGAGATGTGCCCGGCGCGCTGCGGCTCTGGCAGCAGGCCATCGAACTCGACCCGAACTACGGTCGCCCGTGGTCGAACCTCGGGCGCATCGCCTTGGCGGACGGTGATCTCGAGCGGGCCGAACGCTGCCTGCGGCGGGCGGCGGAACTAGGGCGCGGGAATGCGCTCGCCCACGCGAACCTCGGGGCGCTGCTGCTGAGACGGGAGAAGTTCGCGGAAGCTGCGGCGAGCTATGACGAAGCGACGCGACGCGCCCCGGGCATGGCGCTTGCGTGGCGCGGCCTCGGCAAGGCGCGCTTTGCGCTCGCGCAGCACCACGGGGCTGAAGACGCCATGCAGCAGGCCGCGCGACTTGGACTCCACGACTCCGAGGTCCAGCGCATCTTGCGCGAGTGCATCCCGCACACGACCATCAGCACGTATTAGGCCCCCATGCGCGCACTCCCCCTGTTCTTGCTGCTCGCCATCATCGCCTGCTCCGACACCCCGCAGGGTGGGATCGGGGCGAGCGATGCGGAGTCCGGTGTGCTTGCGGCTGCGAAGCTCTACCGCTCGAAGAACTGCATCAGCTGCCATGGCCTGGACCTCGGCGGAACGATGCTCGCTCCCTCGCTCCGCGGCCTCGGTGCGCACTGGAAGCCCGACGATCTCGCAGCGTTCCTCAAGGAGCCGAGGCCGTGGCTCGCGAAGGACGCGCGCCTTGCGGAGACGGCACGCACCTATCGTTCCCCCATGCCACCGACCTTCGGGACGGATGCGGAGCGCCTCGCGCTCGCGCAGTGGCTGCTCTCTCAGCCCTGAGGGCGACGCAGCATCCGCGCACGCGGCACGACGAACGGCCGGCCATCGTCCATGCGGCCGAAGTGCAGTCGCTCGCCGTACACCGGCGTGAGCACCTCGCTGCGCATCATGGTGTCGACGCTCCCGCGCGCGACGAGCCGACCCTCGTGTAGCACGACCATCGCAGCCGAGAACTGCGCAGCGAGATTGAGTTCGTGGGTGACGACGAGGACGATGCGGCCCTCGCACGCGAGTCGCGCCAGCAGTTCGAAGATCGATACTTGGTGATCCGGATCGAGCGATGTCGTGGGCTCGTCCACCAGCAAGACGGAGGCCTCTTGAGCGACCGCGCGCGCGACGACGACGCGCTGGCGCTGGCCACCCGAGAGCTCGCTCATCGCGCGCCCGCTGCACTCGGTGGCATCGCAGGCCGCGAGTGCCCGCTCGAGTGCCTCGCGATCGCTGGCCCTCGGACCCGCCCAGCGATCGATGCGTGCGTAGCGGCCGCCGAGCACGAAGTCCTCGACGCGCACGTCGAACAGGCTCGGCAGGAACTGCGGCACCACGGCGACTCGCAGCGCGCGTTCGCGCGGCGTCAAGGAACGCAGCGGAGCGCCGTCGAGCAAGACCTCTCCGGTGTCGAGGCCCGCGAGACCGGCGAGGCAGCGCAGCAGGGTGCTCTTTCCCGATCCGTTGGGGCCCACGAGCGACACGAGCTCCCCCGGCGCGAGCTCGAGGCTCACGCCGTGCAACACGCGTGGGCCACCCGGGTACTCGAAACAAACATCCCGCGCGACGAGCTGGTTCACCACGTGCTCACCTCGCGCCGGCTGCGGACCAGCAGGAACAGGAAGAACGGACCGCCCACCACGGACATCATCACGCCCGGCTGCAGGGCACCATCGCCGAGGATCCAGCGCTGGAGCACGTCGGCTCCGAGCAGGAAGGCCGCACCCGCAGGCAGCGTGTGCCACAGGAGCTGACGGTAGCTTTGCGCGCCGAACAAGCGCACGAGGTGCGGCACCACGAGCCCCACGAAGGCGATCTGCCCCGCGACTGCCACGGCGGCCGAGGCCGCGAGGGCGGCAGCGACGAGAGCGATGCGCTTGGTGCGAGCGACGTCGACGCCGAGCGCTTCGGCGTCCTCCTCCCCGCCCTTCAGGAGGTCGAGCTCGCGAGCGACGAACGGCACGGCGAGCGCGGCGATGCCGAGCCCCAAGAACACGGTCAGACAGTGAAGACCGTTGCGGTCGTCGAGCGTGCCGAAGGTCCACGCGAGAATGGCGCGGCTCACCTCCCATTCTTCCAGCGTGAGGTACTGGATGGCCGCAAAGGCACCCGCGACGCACATGTTGACCGCGATGCCGACGAGCAGCAACGTTGTGACGCTGGCGCGGCCGCGAGACGACGCGATCAGTGCTACCAGTGCGGTGGTAGCGAGCGCCATGACGAAGGAGAACAGCGGAACGAGCCACGCGTCGAGTCCGGTGCCGGCCACGAGCACCAGTCGCGGCGCGTAGCCGCCGACGATCAGGATCGCGAAGGCTGCGCCGAGACTCGCCCCGCCCGTCACGCCGATCAGCGATGGCGAGGCCAGCGCATTGCGGAACATGCCTTGGATCAGGCCGCCCGAGAGCGCCAGCGCGGCTCCCACGCCGAGCGTGCACGTCGCGCGCCACACGCGCAGCTCCACGATCGCCTGAGCGTTGCGTTCCAGCGGCTCGCTCAGGCCCAGCATCGCAAGCGAGCCGTCGAGGACCTCCGCAGCGCTCATGCCTGAACTGCCGAGCAGTACGGATGAGGTCGCGAGCAGCACGAGCAGCGCTGCGTACGCGAGGCCGGTGCGAGCGGGTGTGGCGAGGGCCTTCATCTCGACCGCCGCTCCGCGAGACGGAGCTCGAGTTGCTCGACGCGGCGCGCGAGCTCTTCCGCAGCCGTCACGAGCTCGTGGGATCCCGTCGCGAAAAGCCACGCCGGCAGGCTCAGGATGCGATCCTCGCGCACCGCGCGCAGGCCGGCGAGACTGGGCTCGCCGCGCAGGATGCGCTCGGCGGCGCCGCCGCGATCCCCGCTCGGGCCCTCTCCCATGCGCAGCGGCTCGCTGACGAGGATCAGGTCGGGGTTGAGCGCGAGCAGGTCCTCGAACGTGATCCCAGCGTGCCCCACCGTGCCGCGCTGCGCGATCTGATTCTCGATGCCGAGCACCTCGAACAACGCGTCGATGGTGGTGTGCTTGCCCGCCGTCGAGCCAGCGCCCCCGAAGTTCGAGTAGGCGAGACCGCGCAGCTCTCGCTGCCGCCCTCTCGCACGCAGCGCAGCCAGCCGTCGGTCGAAGTCTGCCAAGGCACGCGATGCAAGCTCGGCATCCGCGAGAACGCCACTGGCGAGCACGAGCGCCTGACGAGCGTCCTCGAAGCTGCGCACGGTGGGCAGAGTCAGAACCAAGACGCCGGCGGACTGAAGTTGCGCCGTCGTCTCGGGCGCCTGCCAAGGGTCGATCACGACGAGATCCGGTCGCAGGGCCAGAACAGGCTCGGCGAGGTAGGCCTCGAAGCGCACGATGGCTCGGGGTTCCGGTCGGCCCTGGTGCAGGACCGAGTACTCCAACGCCTGCTCCGGGACGCCCACCATGCGCTCGAGCCCCGCGAGCGCCACAACGACGTCCACGGCCGTCGCACTGGCGGCCACGATGCGTTCGGGACGACCGAAAGCAACCGCGGAGGTCTCGTTCACGCGCGAACACGCACTCGAGGCGAGCACGAGCAGGCATGCCGCCGCGACGCCCAAGGGGCGCCACGCCGCACGAAGCAGTGGAACGAGGAACATCGAGAAACCTTGCTGCCGAAGGCGGATGCGTCGCGGCCGTGGGCAAACCGACTGCGAGCCGCGACGCGCGCGGCCCTCACGGTTGCGGGCCAGTCCCGGAGTTGCACCGGGTTCCCCCACTGCACCTCCTGAGCGGGGAGGCGCCGCGACGGGCGAAATGGGACGAGAAAGCTCCCCGATTCTACTGCTCGGCGAGCCAGACGAGGAAGCGCTGCTCGAGACTGTCCTTGGTCAGGTCCGAGGCCGACAGCGGCAGCTTGTAGACCTCGAGCACCAGCTCCTCGAATCCGACCGCGCTTCCGGCCTCGGCAACTTCCCGCAGCAGCGCGGCCAGTTGCGCCTTCGAGGCCTCGGGCTTGGCGGCGCTCTCCATGCGCAGCCAGTGCAGGAAGCACGACTTGTAGGCGCGGAAGAACTCCAGATAGTCGGTCAGGAACTCCGGGGTTGGGAGCTCCTTGCCTTGGGCAGCCGAGCCAAAGAACGGTGCTCGCACGAAGGTGCGCTTCGAGGTGTCGTCACTGCGCAGTTGGAAGTAGAAGAGCTTCTCCTCCTTCGTCCTCGCGCCGCCCTTGGCGCCGGCCTTCTGCCCTTCCTTCAAGGCCTTGAGGAAGTAGTCCTTGCCGCCGCCCTCGCGCCACAGGCTCTCGGCGTTGTTGGGCGGCAGGACGCCACCCTCGGAACGACCACCGGGGATGAAGGCCGTGATCCCGTCCGTGGAGTTGGAGCGTCCGGAGCCGCCGGATCGCGTGTTGTTCTCGCCGTACAGCTCGATCACCGCGATCTGCCCGATGGCGGTTTCGATCGCGGGGTCGAGCGCGTTGCCGAAGGTGTGCCAGCACAGCGTCACCGCTGCGCGCTGGGCCACGTTCTGCAGGAGTCCGGAGGGCTCCCGCGCGTCCATCGCCACCCCCTCGCCGAAGTTCTTCAGGTTGGGCTTGATGGGCGGGTACTGCAGCGCGATGACTTGCGTCTCCTGCCAGCCGAATTCGGTCCAGTTCGCGAGCCCGTCGTTCCAGTACAGGCTGCGCGCACCTTCCTGTCGCTGGCCGAGAACCCCGGCGAGCTGCATGAAGTGCTCGCGCGTCGGTGCCAGCACGAGCACCTGCGTGCGCGCGGACAGCGGCGTCACTCCGAGGAGCGCTCCGCTGCGGAAGCCGTCGCGAAGACGGTCGAGCGCCGGATGGACGCCCGCCGCGCCGGAGAACGCTTCGAGAAAGCGCTCGTGTCGCTCCGCACCCGCGCCCGCCTTGGCGGACTTCAGGAACTTCTGGACCTCCGCGATGTCCGCGCGCGCCTTGGCCGCCTCCGCGGCCGGGGCACCGATCCAATCCAGCCACAGCTGGTGCGTCGCGAGCACCGCCGAAAGCGCGTCCTTGCAGTCGTCGACGATGCCCTTGTCCCCGAGGAACTCACGCGGGACGCGCACGTCGATCGCGCCGACCTGCGCCAGCGCGTAGTGCGCCTCGAGGAGCTCATCGAAGCTCACCTCCGCCGGAGTGCGCCCCTCGACCGGGTGCCGCTCGACGTATTGCTGGGCCAGTGCAGGGAAGTCCACTTCCCCCGCCCGTGCGGCTTGGAAGGGGCCCACGCCCATGAGCGCGCAAGTCAGGAACAGGAGGCGTTGGAAGGAGCGCATGGATGATTTTCGCTGGGGACCACCGGAAGTGGAACCCGAACCGCGCCTCGGTGGATCGCCGTACGGGGTTTCGATTGCGTGAAACTCGCGGCCTAGGTTCGCGCGGCGGCGCCGAAGAGAAAGCGAACCGGAATCTGGATGTCCGGATGCAGGCTCTTGTGCACCGGGCAGGTGTGTGCCGCAGTCTCGAGCGCGGCCTGCGCCTTGGAGTCGAGCTCCGCTGGCACTCGAATGACCACGCCGAGCGATCCGATGCGCCGCACCGGCGTCGCCACCATGCCCTTCTCGACCTCCACGCTTGCACCGGAGAGGTCCCACCCATGCCGCCGGGCAACGATGCCCATGATGGTCAGCATGCAGGTTCCGAGCGCCGTGGCAACGAGGTCCGTCGGCGAGAACGACTCCCCGCGCCCCTGATTGTCGACGGGCGCATCCGTGGAGAGCGTGACGGAACTCGGACCGTGCGTCGCGTGGCAGCGCAGGTCGCCTTCGTAGCGGATCTGGATCTTGACCATGGGGAGTTACCTCTCGAATCCGGCAGGATAGCGCGCGCCTCAGCGCGCCTCGAAGGCGAGTTCGCCATTGACGTAGGTTGCGCGCACCGGGAGCGAGAGCCACTGAGCGGGCGGCACCTCGAAGGGGTCCATGGCGAAGAGGGTCAAGTCCGCTGCGTAGCCCGGCAGCAGGCGTCCACGACGATCCTCTTGCCGAGCCGCTTTGGCCGCACCGTAGGTGAAGGCGGCCCACGCTTGCGTGGGTGTCAGCCTCTGGTCCGGCAAGAAGCCCCCGGCGGGCGTGCCATCGGGGCGGGCACAGGTGACTGCTGCGTAGAGGCCGAGGCGCGGATCCGGGCTCTCCACCGGGAAGTCACTGCCGAACGCGAGCTCGGTGGGATCGCTGACCAGCCTTCGCCACGCGTACGCCCCCACGATGCGCTGCGGGCCGAGTCGCGCCGGGGCCCACGGCATGTCACTCGTCGCGTGCGTCGGCTGCATCGAGGCAATCGCCCCAATGGCCTCGAAGCGGGACCAGTCCTCGGGCGCGACCACCTGCGCATGCTCGACGCGCGGACGAAGCTCGCGGAAGCGCGTGTTCTGGGCACCTTGGCGCTCGTAGGTGTCGAGGACCATGCGGTTGGCCCGATCGCCGATGGCATGCACCGCCGGCTGGAGTCCATGCCGCGCGCAAACCTCCACCGCGCGCGCGAGCGCATCGGCATCGAGCAAGGCGAGACCCGAGTGAGAAGGGTCATCGTGATAAGGCTCGAGCAGCGCCGCTCCACGCGAACCGAGCGCTCCGTCGGCGTAGAGCTTCACACCCACCACGCACAGCGCATCCGCACCCGGGTCCTCCACGGGCAGCCCCTGCACGCGCTGCGCATCGAGACCGCCATCGCCGGAGAGGTACTCGACCGCGCGCAGCCGCAGCTCGCCGCGCGCGCGCAGCTCGCTCAGGATGTCGAGACCCTCGCGATCGATCCCCATGTCGTGGATGGCCGTCAAGCCCAACGAGAGCAACTGGGACTGCGCCAGCAGGAAACGTCGCTCGCGTGTTGCCCGCGACGGCGGCGGAACTGCCCGTTGCACGAGCTCGCACGCCGCGTCGATCAGGACTCCCGTGGGTCGCCGCGCGCCATCGAGCAACATGCGACCACCTTCGCCCACGGCCTCGCTCGCGTGCTCGCGCAGGAGGCCCGCGAGCTGCATGGCACGCTCGTTGGCGAGGAGCGCATGACCATCGACGCGCTGCAGCAGCGCCGGGTGATCCGGCGTCGCCGCGCTGAGCTCCGCATGGTGAGGAAACTCCGCCGGACTCCACAGGTTCTGGTCCCAGCCCCGTCCCTCGATCCATGTGCCGGGCGGCACGGCCGTCGCGCGCTCCCGCACGCGCTCGATGAGCTCGCCATAGCTCGTACAGCCGCGCAGGTCGACCGTCTCCAGCGCCGCGCCCAGCCCCTCGAAGTGCCCATGGGCGTCCTGCAGACCGGGAATTGCCACGGCCCCCTCGAGATCGACGAACTCGCAGCCGGGCGCGAGCGCCTCGAGCTCGGCGCGGGTGCCGGCGGCTTCGACGCGTCCTGCGCGGACCAGCAGACACTCGACGCTCGGCCAAGGCGCGCCCGAGCGCACATGCCCGAGGTAAATGCGGGCGTTGTGGAAGAGCTTGGCGGGAGCACGCGGCGCGGCGCACGCAGACAGAGCGAGCAGCAAGAGGATCGAAAGACGCTTCATACTCCAGCACGTTAGACGAGCGACGAGCGCTTTGCATCGGTGCGGCGCTGGAGGCGCGCCGCGCCGCGCCGTACGCTCACGGTCATGGCTCAACTTTCGGGAAAGCTGGCTCTGGTGACCGGTGCCTCCTCTGGCATCGGGGAGTGCATCGCAAGGGCGCTCGCGGCGGATGGAGCGCGACTCGTGCTCGTCGCTCGCCGCAAGGATCGGCTGGAGCGACTGGCCGCGGAGCTGCCGGGCTCGGAGTCGATCGAGCTGGACGTTCGCGATCCCGTCGCGGTGACGCACGCGCTCGCGTCGCGCAGCTTCGACATCGTGGTCCCCAACGCCGGCCTCGCGCGCGGCATGGAGCCGCTGCAGAGGGGCTCGCCTGCGGACTGGTCCGAGATGATCGACACGAACATCAAGGGCGTGTTGCATGTCCTTCGGGCCGTGACGCCGGGCATGATCGCCCGGCGGTCCGGTGACATCGTGTTCCTCGGCAGTGTCGCGGGCCGGCAGTCCTATCCCGGCGGGAACGTCTACTGCGCCACGAAGGCCGCGGTTCGCTCGCTCTACGAGTCGCTGCGCTATGACCTGCACGACACGGGCATTCGTGTCGCGACCGTCGACCCCGGTATGGTGCGCACGCCGTTCAGCGAGGTGCGTTTCAATGGCGACAGCGAGCGTGTGGCCAAGGTCTACGCGGGCGTGGACTACCTCTTGCCCGAGGACATCGCAGACATCGTGCGTTTCATCGTCACGCGCCCCGCGCGCGTGAACATCGGTGAAGTCGTGGTCTGGTCGAAGGACCAGGCGAGCGCGATGCAGGTCGCGCGTCGCACCTAGGGCCGGGACTCAGGCCGGGACTCAGGCCGGCAGCAGTCCGCGCCGCAGGCACAGCTCCGCGTTGAGCACGGATGCTCCGGCGGCTCCGCGCTCGACGTTGTTGCCGAGCAGGAAGAACTTGGTGCCCAGCAGCGCGCACGGCCGTAGGCGACCCACGTGCACGGACATTCCGCCGTCTCGATCGACGTCGAGGCGTGGTTGCGGACGATCTTCCATGGCGTGAAGGACGAGGGGCGCTTCGGGCGCGCTCGGCAGAGCGAGTTCCTGTGGAACCCCGCGCCAGGCCTCGAGCGCGGCCTGCACTTCGACAAGGCGAGGCGCGCCGCGCAGCTCGAGGGACACGGCCTCGCAGTGGCCGTCGATCACGGGCACTCGATGGCACATCGCGGACGCCACCAGCGCCGCGGGCTCGATCGCCTCGCCCACGAAATGGCCGAGCAGCTTGCGGATCTCGGCTTCGACCTTCTCCTCCTCGCCGCGGATGAACGGAAGCACGTTCCCGAGTGCATCGAGGCTCGCAACGCCGGGATAGCCGGCGCCCGAGACGGCCTGCATGGTGGCGATGAAGGCACGAACGATTCCGAAGCGCTGCTCGAGCGGGGCGAGCGCCATCGCGAGCACGGTCGTCGTGCAGTTCGGATTGCAGACGATCCCACCGCTCCAGCCACGCTTGCGCCGTTGCACGTCGAGCAAGGACAGGTGGGACGAGTTGACCTCCGGAACCAGCAGCGGCACATCGGGCTCCATGCGATGCGCGCTGGCATTGGAAAACACGAGCGCCCCGACGCGCGCCAGAGCGGGCTCGATCTCGGCCGCGATGCTGGCGTCGAGAGCCGAGAAAACGACCTTCGAGCGAACGGCCTCGGCGCGACAGGGCAAGACTTCGCGCGCTCCGAGTCCCCCGAAGGCCGGCAGCTTGGACAGGCGCCACGCACACGCTTCGTCGTAGCGCCGACCAGCGGAGCGATCGCTGGCCACGAGCTCGGCGACCTCGAACCATGGATGCGAGGCCAGCCGAGAGACGAAGCGCTGGCCAACCGCGCCGGTCGCGCCGAGCACGGCCACGGGGATGCGAGGGCGAGTCGTCATGCGCGCATCTTGCCCGCCCCGGCACCGCGCGCAACTTCGGGAAGGAATTTCCGCGCTCGCGGCGCAGTCCGGCGCTTTCGCGCGCTTGTCTCGCGACGGGCCCCCATGGATCTCCGACACGTCCAGCGGGTGCCGCACTCGGCGCGCGCGGGCAAAGAGGGCCCGGCGGGGAGAAGGGCACCAAGGCACGCGGGCAACGCACCCGCTCGGGGAATCGAATGACCATCCACAGGCTCAAGAGCCGACGCAAGCCCGCTCATGCGGGCTTCTCGATGCTCGAGCTTGTGGTCGCGAATGCGGTCTTGTCCGTGGGCTTGCTCGGCTTCACGCAGGCGCTCGTCACCGCCATGCGAGCCGAGCGAATGAGCCACGAGCAAGGCCTCGCTTTCGAGGCCGCCCGCCGTCAGGTCGAGCTCACGAAGACCGTGGGCTTCTCCAACGTCTTCGGGCTGTTCAACGGGCATCGGGGCGATGATTTGCTCGCACCTGCGACGGCGCCTGGCGCCCAGTTCGCGGTGCCAGGTCTGCAGGCGCCCCACGAGAGCGGTCCTGCCCTGCCGGGACAGATCCTCTTCCCGGTGCTCGATGACCAGCCGGGCGTCCTGCGCGAAGACCGCGCGCGCCCTGAGTTCGGCACGCTGCTCGATCTCGATCTCGGCCACGGCGTGATGGACTCCGGTGACGATGCGAGCGACGACCGCGTGCTGCCGGTCGTGATCCGAGTTCGCTGGTCGAGCATGGCCGGCACCGGGCAAGTGCGACGGACAACGATGCTGGGGGTCGGCTCATGAAGCGCTCCCATCGCTCAGGCTTCACGCTGCTCGAGGTCGTGCTGGCCTCCGCATTGCTCTCAGCTGTCCTGGGCGCGGCCTTGATGGTGGTGCAGCGCGGTAAGAGCGCGATGGCCGCGGGCCACCTGCACGCGCACGCCGAGGCGCGCGCACACCGCGCTCTCGAGCGAGTGAGCGCCGAGCTTCGCGGCGCTGGAATCAACGCGCTCACGCCAGCCATCAACACCAACGGCTTGACGAGCACGGCCACGCTCACCTTCGATTCGATCATCGGAGTCTCCGACGCGGCGCCGCTCTGGGGACAGCCCGTCCGCATTGCGCGCGTCGCGGCACCCGAAGACCTGAACAACGGTCAGGACGACGACTGCGATGACGTCGTGGACGAGGGCAACTCGATGCTCACGCGCGACGTGGGCAGCGCGGGACAGGCTGCATTCCTGCTGTGCACGCGGGTGTGCGAGCTCGCGCAAGACGAACTCGCGCATGGCCATGACGACAACGGCAATGGTCTCGCGGACGAGGCCGGTTTCTCGATTCAGCGCATCGGAAACATGCCCACGATTCGACTCTCGGTGGAAGAACCGGGGCAAGGTGGCGAGACCGGCGTGGCCACCGTGTCGACCTCTATCACGCTGAGGAACTAGGACCATGAAGCGCATCCAATTCGCTCGAATGAACCGCCGCGGCAGCGCCATCGTCATGACGATGATGTGCATCGTCGCAGTGAGCACGCTCTCCTTCGTCATGCTGGGCATGGCTGAGAGCGCCCAAACGGAGCAGAGCCGCACGAACGACCGCCTTCGAGCCCAGTACACGGCCGAAGCGGCTGCGAGTCGCGCCGTGGCCTTGCTGCAAGCTGGTGAAACTGGTTCGATCGCGAGTGAACAGCAGACCGCGAGCCTCGACGCGGCGAGCTACTGGGTCGACTCGAGCTTGAACGCCGCGGGTGATGTACGAACACTCGTGGCGAGCGCCAGCTCCGATCGTGCTACGGCGCGCGTGCAAGTTACGATGAGCGCGGTCCCGGACAGCATCTGGCGCTTCGCCGCCTTCGGCGACGACACGCTGCACTTGGATAGCAATGCACGCGTCGACAGCTACAACTCCACGCTCGGAACGTGGGCCGCGCAGTCCGTGAATGGCTCGGGCTCCAACCTGTTCGCGAATGAAAAGGGCAACGTCGGCTCGAACGGGGACGTTCTGCTTGAGCAGAGCTCCAGGATCTGGGGCAGTGCCCAGTGCGGCCCCGATGCCGCGACGACGGTGCTCGGCAACGCAGCGGTCACGGGCACGAGCACGCCGGCTCCCTCCACGCAGGAGCTTCCGCCGCTCTCGATTCCAGACTTGTCGTCTTCGGGCGACCTGACCGTGAACGGCGCGCTCAACCTCCCGGCAGGCGACTACCGCTACGACACCTTCAACATGCGCTCGGGCGCCATTGTGAACGTGACGGGCCCCGCCACGATCGTCGCGACGAACTTCCTCATGCGGCAGAACACGCAGTTCCGCGTCGATGCCACCGACGGACCGGTCAAAATCTACGTCTACGACGACTTCTTGCTCGGTTCGAGCGCGCAGATATACGCACTCGACTTCGATCCCGACAAGGTGCACGTCAATCTGGAAAGTGACAACCTGTTCGATCCGGATGTGACCGTCGAACTCGATGTGATCGACTTCGAATCCAACACGAAGGTCTTCGGCACGATCTACGCGCCCAACGCGCATATCGAGGTGGACTGCAACCTCGAGCTGTTCGGAGCGATCATGGCGCGCAGCATCGACCTCGACAGCAACGCGCGCGTGCACTACGACGAGAACCTCGCCCGAGCACGCAGCAACGGCAGCGTGGTCTGGCAGCAGGTGGCGTGGAGGGCGCTGCCGGGGCAGGCCCACGGCAGCAGCAACTAGCCGGAACCGGAAACAAGCTCCAGACGGCGCCGGCGGCGTTTCGATAGTCCTGACGTGTTCCCGGTCCGGTTCTTCCTCGCCGCCACGGCACCGCTCCTTGCCGGGGCAGGTGCTGAGCGGCCGGACGCGGACGAGGTCCTGCGCACGAAGGCCGGCGTTCTACTGCGCGACTCCCGCCGCAAAAATGGCCCGACCCATGAGCAGGTCGTGGAGAGCATCGCGCGCGGTGGACCGGAGGTCATCGATCCTCTGCTCGACCTGCCGCGCGATCGCCGCCTGCCTCCGACGGCCGAGGGTGAGCGTCCGCAAAACCTGAGCCTGCCGCAGCGCGAGCTGCTCCTCGCTGCTCTCTCCCGCTGGAGCCCGCGCGTCGTTCTGGCGAACATGGAGGTCCGCATCGCGTCGGAGTCCACGGAAGCCAACCGCGTCGCGGCGCTGTACGTCTATTCCAGCCGCGGCGTCGCGCACAACTTTCCGCGGCTGCTCGAGCTGGCCGGAGGTGCGCCAGACTCCAAGACGGGTCCTGCGACGCTCACTGCGGACGAATCCGACGCTCTGCGCAGTGCCACGACGCGCATCCCAGTGCGCCACCCCGATGGCTTTCGCGAACTCGCACGTGCTCTCGAGCGCGCGAGCGCCGACGGACTGCGGCCGGTTCTCTTCGCGATGGGCGACACGGGAGAGCCGTGCGCGATCGCGGTCCTCGGCCCCCTGCTGGCCCGGCTTCCCGAGCTCGCCCCGATCACGATCTCGCAGACCCGCAGGGTCGGCGCCTCGTTCGATGCGCACGCCAACCGGGCACTGGCGGATTCCCTGCGTGCCGATCCCGCGACGGAGCGCACGGAACTCGCGTTCGCAGCGGCGCGCTCGCTCGGGGAACTCGGCGATGCGGCCGCGGCGCCGACCCTCGTGGCCATGCTGTCGACTCAGGACCCCGCTCTCGCGGAGAGCGCGCCTTGGGCCTTGCGCCGCCTGAGTCGGCTCGACTTTGGCCTGCGACTCGAAGCGTGGAGCGCTCGGCTCGCCAGCGAGCGCGAATGGTGGGACCTCGAGGCTCCCCAGCGCCTCGAAGAGCTGGTCTTGGGCTCGCGCGCCACTCGACTCGCTGCCGTCGCGATGGTGGGTGCGCGGACTTGGCAGCGGCACGAAGCGACCGAGACCGTGCTTGCGATGCTCCGGGACAACGACCCACTGCTGTGCGAGTCCGCTTGCCACGCCCTCGGGCAGTTGGCGTCTCTCATGGCGCTTCCGCGTCCTGTGGAGGCCTTCGCGGACCCAGAGCCGCGTGTCTCGGCGGCAGCCCACGGGGCGCTCGTCTCGATCGAGGGCACTCAACTGCCCGAAGCTCCCGAGGAGTGGCGCAAGCTCCTGCACCTCGAAAAATGAGTGCGGAAAGCCCGACAACCGATTCCTGCGGACCAAAATCGGCACGGAAGGTGTCCCCTCACGGCGCTTCCGACAGCGGCCCCTAGGTCCCCTACCCATCGGCGACTATCCTCTTCGGGCATATTTCGTGCCCCCTACCCCTCTCGATCATGGCCCAACGCCCCCAACGCCCCTCGTCCGAAAAGGACGCCCTGTCCCGCGAAGTCGACGCCGCCCTCGATGGCATCAACCTGCAGGAGCTCGACGATCAGGGCCGCGCCCCGCGCAAGGGTGGTGCGGCCGCCGGCATGGTGCGCGGCATCGTGCAGGGCTTCAGCGGTGAGGACGTGATCATCGAGCTCGGCCCCCTCGACCAGGGCGTCATCAAGAAGATCGAGTTCGAGGAACTGCCGGCCGTCGGCGCTGCGTTCGAGTTCACCAAGCACGGCATGGAGGATGGCCTCCACCTGCTGTCGCTCAAGGAAGCCAAGGTTCTCGCCGCATGGGACCAGCTGGCGCTCGGCGCCCGCGTGGAGGCGCGCGTCTCGGGACAGAACACGGGCGGGCTCGAGCTCCGCATCGGGCCGGTCTCGGCCTTCATGCCCGCCTCGCAGGTGGGCCTCGGCCGCGAGGACGACCTGCACCGCTACATCGGTCAGACCCTCGAGTGCGAAGTGGTCGAGCTCGACAACGGCAAGCGCCGCGTCGTGCTCTCGCGCCGCAAGGTGCTCGAGAGCGCGCGCGACGAGTCGCGCAAGCAGCTCATGGGCGCGCTCACCGCGGGCCAGCTCGTCACGGGCAAGGTCACGCGGGTCGAGGCCTTTGGTGCGTTCGTCGACATCGGTGGCGGCGTCGAAGGCCTGCTGCACGTGTCGAACATCTCCCGCAAGCGCGTCGCGAGCGCGGCGGACGTGCTCAAGACCGGCGATCAGGTCCGCGCCATGATCCTTGAGATCAAGGAAGGCGGGAAGCGTATCGGGCTGGGCTCGAAGCAGCTGGAGGCGGACCCGTGGGACGAGCTGGCGCAGCGCATCGCGCCGGGCCAGGTGATCACGGGCAAGATCGTGCGCGTGATGGACTTCGGCGCCTTTATCGAGCTCCTCCCGGGCATCGAGGGCCTGCTGCACGTCAGTCAGGTCTCCAAGGAGCGCGTGCGGCGCGCGCAGGACCTGCTCAAGATCGGCGCCGAGCTCGCCGTGCGCGTGCAGTCGGTCGACACGCAGCAGAAGCGTATCTCGCTCTCGCGCTTCGACGAGCGCGGGGCCCTGATCGGCTCGGAAGACTCGGTCGAGGGCGTGGTGATCCAGGAAGTGCTCGACCGCCAGAGCGGCGCCAAGGCGCAGACCAACCTCGGGAGCCTGTTCAAGAAGGCTCTCGACCAGAAGAAGAACTGAGCCGCGCGGGGCCGCGCCCGCACCTCGCTCCTCTAGTAGCTTTCGTCGGGGCCGGGAAACTCCCGGTCCTTGACGTCTCGCCGGTAGTGCTCGAAAGCCCCGAGCATCTCGCGCCCGAGCTCCGCGTAGCGCCGTACGAAGCGCGGGTGGAAGCGGTTGTAGAGCCCGAGCATGTCGTGGGTGACGAGTATCTGGCCGTCACAGCCGACGCCGGCGCCAATGCCGATCACGGGGATCGCGACCGACTGCGAGATCTCCGTCGCGAGCGCGGCCGGAATCTTCTCGATTACGACGGCGAACGCGCCCGCCTGCTCGAGCGCGAGCGCGTCTCGCCGCAGCTGCTCGGCCTCGACCTGTTCCGTGGCGCGCACCTGATAGGTGCCAAACTTGTGGATCGACTGCGGGGTCAAGCCGAGGTGCCCCATCACGGGGATGCCGACGTCGACGATGCGGCGCACCGTCTCGCACAGCTTCTCGCCGCCCTCGATCTTGACCGCTTCGACGCCGGTTTCCTTGATCATGCGACCCGCGTTGCGCAGCGCCTCGTCGGCGTTCACTTGGTAGCTCATGAAGGGCATGTCGCCCACCACCAGCGCGCGCTCCACGCCGCGGCTCACGACCTGACAGTGGTAGAGCATCTGCTCCAGCGTCACGCCGACGGTCGTGTCGAGTCCCTGCACCACCATGCCGGCCGAGTCCCCGACGAGGATCAGGTCGATCCCCGCATGATCGAGCAGCTGCGCGGTCAGGAAGTCATAGGCCGTCAGCGCGCTGATCGGCTCGCGCTGCTCCTTCATGTTGCGCAGGGAGCGCGTGGTCACCTTGCGCAGACGCTTCTCGTTCTTGGGGTCGGTCGACATCGCGCGCGAAGTCTAGCAGGTGCGTCGCTCAGCAGATCCCGACGCCCGTTCGCGCCAAGGCGAGGGCCGAATTCGCGCCGTCGAGCGCGGCGCTCATGATGCCGCCCGCGTGTCCGGCTCCCTCCCCGACCGGATAGAGATTCTCGAAGCCGAGCGAGCGACGCGTGAGCGGGTCGCGCGGCATCCGCACGGGCCCCGAGCTGCGGGACTCGAGGCCGATGAACTGGCCGTCGTTGCTTGAGAAGTGGCGCAGGTTGCGCTCGAAGTGCACCAGCGCACGCGCGATGGCCTCGCGACCGAGGGGCGGCAGCAGTTGGTCGAGGCGCCCCGGCCGAGTACCGAAGGTATAGGTCGAGTGGCGCGGATGCGCCGTCTCGCGGCCTTCGAGAAAGTCGCGCGCGCCCTGCGCTGGCGCGGTGTGGTCGGAGCCGCCAGCAGCGAAGAAGCGCGCCTCCAGCTCGCGCTGGAACGCGACGCCCGCGAAAGGACCGTCTCCGAACTCGCGCGGACCGAAGGTGGTCACGATGGCGGCCGTTGCCCACGGGGACGAGTGGCGCGAGTTGCTCATGCCGTTCGTGCACAGCAGCCCGGGCTCGTTCACGCTCGCCACGATGCGGCCGCCGGGGCACATGCAGAACGAAAAGGTCGCCGGCAGGCCATCGCCCGCCTTGCACAAGAGGCCGTAGCTCGCGGCGCCGAGCTCAGGCACGCGCGCGCCAAAGCGCCCGGCGTCGATGAGCTCCTGAGGGTGCTCGATGCGCAGCCCGAGCTGGAACGGCTTGGCTTCGAACGGCACGCCCTGTGCGGCGAGCGCGCTCCACGTGTCGCGCGCGCTGTGCCCCGGAGCGAAGATCACGGCCGAGCAGCCGATCTCGCCGGCGCTTGTGCGCACGGCGCGCACGCGCTTCCCCGCGAGCACGAGCTCGTCCATGCGCGTCTCGAAGCGGAACTCCACGCCCTGCGCGCGCAGGCGCTCACGCAGCAGCGGCAGGACGCGGTGCAGCTTGTCCGTTCCGATGTGGGCGAGGCTGTCGTACACAATCGCCGGCGGCGCTCCACACACCACGAGTTCCTCGAGGATCGGCACCTCGAGCGGATCGTCCACGCGCGTGTAGATCTTGCCGTCGGAATAGGTGCCAGCTCCGCCTTCCCCAAAGAGCAGGTTGCGCTCCGGATCCACCACGCGTGTGCGATGGAAGCGCACGACATGCCGACCACGGTCCTCGACGCTCGGGCCACGGTCGAGCACGATGGCGCGCACGCCGTTGCGGGCGAGCGCCCATGCGGCGAACAGGCCTCCCGGACCCGCGCCCACGATCACGACCGGCTCCGCGCCGGGCGCGCGGAGTTGTTCGGCGACGGCGGGCAGCCGCAGCTGGCCGTCCCGGGGAGTTTCCCGAACCCGCCCTGCGCGCAGGCCCTGCTCCATGCGGGTTGTGCGGCGTTTTCCATCGAGCACGACGTCGACGTGGTAGATCCAGCTCATGCGCCGCGAGCCCTGTCGGACGCGCGCGTCGAGCGCCTTGCGGGCGATGCGCAGGCCGCGCAGGGCATTGGGGTCGAGGCCGAGCTGCTCCGCCGCCAGATCGCGCAGGCGGCTCTCATCCTCGTGCAGCCCGAGCTCGAGCTGCATCACGCGCCAGGTGGCGGTGCTCTGGGGGGTCGACATGGCGGGGAGCCTCCTTGGCTCAAAACGCAACCTCGGGAGAGTAGCAGAGCGCATGCGGGAACGTCGCGCCGCCAGCCGCTAGCATCTCGCGCATGTCGTCGCAGCCGCCCCTTTTTCAGTTCGCCCCCGTCCTCGCGGACTTGGGCGTCGCGCCGGAGCGCTTGGGGGCGGGCGGTGACAGCACGCTCTCCGCAGAGGCCTCGGCCCTGCGGGCCGTCGGCCGCGATGGCTGGGCGCTGTCGTTTCATGCTGGCTCGCCCGCCCGCGAAGTGCTGGCGCGCGCTCGCAACGAGCTCTGGCCCGCATTGCACGTCGTGGCCCTGTACCACTGCGACTCGGGTGGAGTGCGCCGGGAGACGCTGCAGGGCTCGACGCGCATCGGAGAGCCGCTCGCCTGCACGGGCACGCTGTTGGTCGCTCGACGGCGCGAGGAGGTGCTGAGCCCGAGCGCCACGGTCGCCAAGTTCGACCAGAACGCGGGCGGCTGGAACGGCGAGCCCGGCAAGCCCGGCTATGCGCACTTTCGCTGGATTCGGCGCTACGTGGGCCTCTACGCGACGCCGCGTCCCGGCGCGCGCATCCTCGACTTTGGCTGCGGTGCGGGCTGGGTCGGCATCGAGGCGAGCCTCGCGGCTGGCGGAGCCCCGCTCGCGGCCTTCGATCCCTCGCCCGAGATGGTTCGCCACGCCGAGGCGAATGCGCGGGCGCAAGGGCTGCAGCAGCTCGTCGGACGCGTCGGCTTTGGCGAGTCGCCGCCCTTCGACGAGCGCTTCGGGCTGGTGATCTCCTCGGGCGTGGTGAGCTTCTCGCCGGACCAGGCGCGCTGGTTCGACGGGCTCGCGCGCTGCGTCGAACCGCGTGGGACGCTGGTCATCGGCGACCTCAACCCGCGTTCGCGCGGCATGCAGCAGCGCCGCTCGACGCGGCCGCTCTTGCCCGCGCGCGAGCTGAATGCGCTCACGGCCGACGAGGCGCGCTCGGAGCTCGAACGCCGCGGCTTCCGCCACGAGGCCACCGCGGGCTACCAGCTGACGCGACCGGTGCCCCAGCTTGCGCACTGGTCGGATTCGCGCGTCGGCGGAGCGCTCTCCCCGCTGCTGCTCGCGTGGAATCGCCTGCGCGCCGGACCCACGCAGGATCTCGCCGCCTTCGACTCCTGGGTGATGCGTTTCCGGGGTCCCTGACGACTGGCTACTTGCCGTTCGCGCCCTTCGCCTTGAGCTCGGCGAGTAGCGCGTCGACCGCCTCGTCGAGCTTCTGCTCGCGGACGTTGATGAAGCGGATCGTGCCCGTATCGTCGAGGACATAGATCGTCGGCCACGAACTCACTCCCCAGTTCGTCGAGAGCGGCCCGGCCGTGCCCTTGGCACCGTTCCAGAAGCTGCGCCAGCTGATGTTCTCCTTCGCCAAAGTGGGCTTGAGCTTCTCGAGGTCCTCATCCGAGTTGATCCCGATCAGCGCGAAGGGCTCATCCTTGAGGCGTGCCACGAGCGACCGCTCGTGCGGGTACATGGCCCGGCAGGGGCCTCACCAGTTGCCCCAGAAGTCCAGCACCACGATCTTGCCGCGGTAATCGGAGAGCTTGAACGGCGCGCCGTCGAGATCCTTGCCTTCGATCTCCGGCGCGACTTTGCCGACCACGAGGTCGTTCATCTGCCGCAGCTTGCCCTCGACGACCTCGCCGAGGCGCCGGCCCTTGCTGTCGAGCTCGTCCTTGTAGTCGTTGCGCAGGAGGACCATCAGCTCGTCGAGCCGCTTCTGCGCCTCCTCGCTGAGCTTCTCTCGCCGCTGGGTCGCGAGGTAGCCGGACGCCTCGACCCACAGGCAGGTGGCCTGAATGCTCCTGTTCTTCGTGCGCGCGAGCAGCGCCTCACGGGTCTGGGGCGTGCCCGCGACGCGCAGTAGGTCGCCCATGCGCTTGGCGTCGTCAGCAAAGCGCGAGAGGATTTCCTCGCGTACCTTGCCGCGCCACTCCTTGCAGGACTCCGTCGAGCCGAAGTCCGCAACCTGCTGTGCGAGCAGGAGCGCGCCGAAGCGTGCATCCTCGTCCGTGGCGTCCGCCGCGGCTTTCCACAGCGAGTCGAGCCAACCCGCCGTCAGCGCCGCATCGTTGCGCGCGGCTGCATCGGGCTGCTTCTTGCGGAACTCCTCACGAATGCGCGCGACGTCGGCCGCGCCGTCGAGCGAAAAGCCCAGCGCCGCGGAGGCGAGCAGGGACAGAGCGAACTTGGAGAACATGTCCGTTTCCTCGAACTCAGGCCTTGGCCTGCGTGGGGGACGCGACCTTCGGTCCCTTGGTGTAGTCGAGCAGGCGCGCCAGCACCTGCTTCATCTCTCCGCGTTTCACGATGCGGTCGATCTGCCCCTTGTCGAGCAGGAACTCGGC
>SXKQ01000045.1 GCA_005778045.1 Planctomycetia bacterium | reverse complement strand
TTCCCAAGCTGAATGTCGCGGGTTCGAACCCCGTCGCCCGCTCCAAGCCTCTGCGCGTGCGCGAGTTCTGCTCGCGGTGCGTGGCACATGCCAGCGTAGGAGCCGTGCTCATTCGCTCGCGCGAGGACGACGCTGGAGCAGGAACTGCTTGCGATTGGCCTCGCGGCCACTTGGCGTCGGGCGACGCTTCACGCCTTGCGAGACACCGCCGCCCTGTGGACTGCCGGCTGGGACGCAGCCTGACCTCGTCGATGGTGCTTGCTTGGGCCTGGTCATGCACAGGCGAGAGGGACGTCCGCACGAGCCACGGTTTGGCATGAGTCCGACGATCCGAAGGCCGACAGCAGGCATGGCGGGAACTACCCTGCCTTGGCGGTTTGCCAGATTCGTACACCCGCTGTGACGGGAACGACATAGGTGGTCCGGCGACCAACGATTCGAGCTGCCGCGGCTCCGGTCATCATCGTCGCCCGTGCAGCGCTGCATGAGCGGAGTCTCGTCTACGTCGCTTGCGCCAACAAACTGATCAAGTACCCACGTGGCCATTCTCGGGTCGTCTACATCAGAACGACCAAGAACGGGATAGACCGAATCGCTGCAAGTGCGGCGAGGACTGCCAAACGATTCCTGAACCACCATGGCGTCCGATCGCTCGAGTGCTCCGCAGTGACCTGCCGCAGAAGGGCGGGCCTCAAGACTTGGAAGAAGCTGGAGCATGCGCTGCTCCTGGCGTTCAAGGACGTGTTTGGGCAGGTTCCATCGGCAACACGCAAGGCAAGAACTCGTTCTGGGACGACGAGCTGTCCTACCTCAAGCTGAGGCGGCTTCGGACCATTGTCGAGGCGCACTCTGGGACTCCTGGTGTCCGACGGAGACGGAGGCGCCGCCGGCGCAAGAAGGCCTCGAACGGCTCCGCCGTCAGGAAGCGCTAGCTGGATTCCCCGAGCGCCGAGGCGAGTCAGAGAGTGTTTGCGTGGGCTGGATCACTCGGGCCCGTTCCGATGCCGTGCACAACCTAGCTGCCAGCTCCAGCTCAAGCAGTCTGGGCGGAAGGCAGACATGAAACTTCATCGCGGTCGCAGCTTCCTCGACGGCGCCCCGCATGAATCGCAGCTCGTGTCCAGCGAGGGATCGGAGCGCCTGAAGCAGGTCGCTTCCGGCCACAACACCGTCGATGCGGATTCGCAGGTTCTCCGCGGTGACCGGGCGCGCCAGGGCCGCTTCGAGATGCGCTGCGACCTGGATGTTGCAGGTGAGTCCAGCGAACGTCCAACCCTCGATTCGGCCGTTGGGTTCATGAACCCAGGGAATCGTGCCCGGAGCGAGGAAGTCGAAGTCCGCTCGGAGTTCATCAAGTCTTTGCACGGCTCGCGACGTGGATCCCTCGACAGCGACTTCGTCACTCAAGATGTCATGCATTGCTCGGGCCAACGTGGGCCCAAGAGCTGGCGACTCGCCGCGCCAGCGCGTCTCGCCTGGTCCCTCCACGGGCACGACGTGCACGACGCCCGCCTTCCAGTCCACCGATCGCATGGCCCATGAGCGTCCCCCGAGGACGAGGATCCTGTCTGCACTCTCTGTCGTCAGCGACAGTCGGTCGACGTTGCCGACGCTCTCGCGCCCGTGGAGCACTTGGAGCAGCGGCTCCGACGCGAACACGGTGAGGAGTTCCATGAAGTGCCGGCGACCGAACTCCTGCTCGCCTCGCTCGCCGAACCAGAGGACGTCGGTGTCCTCCGTCAGCAACCCTTCACGCAGCATGTGCTCCAGGATGGCAAGGCCGTCTTTCTGGGTCGTCTTGCTCGAGGCGAGGAAGGTCGCAAGTTGCGGTACCCAGTCCTGCCGGGTTGTCCCTCGCCGCTGCAGCGCCAAAGCCATCAACTGCTGCGTGAGGATGTGGAACGGTTTCGGCGGCGGCTCGACTGGCTCCACGTAGCCTTGACGCCAGAGAGTGATCACGCCCGCCGCCTGCAGCAACGACTCGGGCGTGGTCGCCAAGAACAGGCAGTTCGACTTCGAGCCCGCTCGCCTTCCCGTCCGGCCCATCCGCTGCAGGAAGCTCGCGACCGTTCGAGGCGCATCGATCTGAAGAACCCGGTCTGAGTCACCGACGTCGATCCCGAGCCCGAGCATGCTCGTCGCAACGATGACGCAGTCGCGTGCCTCGGCGAATGCTTGCTCGGCCTGCAGGCGGCTCTCTCGGCTCAAGCTGGAATGCGAGACCAAGATCGTGGTTCCGCGCGTGCGGAGTCTTGCCGTCAGGTATTCGACTCGGGAACGGCTATCGCAGAAGACGAGCCGCTTCTCACCGCGGTGGAGCTGGGAGATGACCTGTGCGGCGTTGTCCAGGTTGCCGACGAAGTCGAGTTGGACATCGGCCTCGCGCCGCTTGCCAGCGTCCGGAGCAACGACTCTGCGCGGAGTGCCCGGCGCTCGGCACGTGGCACCACGACGGCGACTTCGCGCGCTTCGACGGCGGCAGCGAGGCGGACACCGGCGGCAACTGCGCGATCCTCGAGCAGGAGCTCGCGCGGGTCGATGGTGCGCGCATCGCGAGCTTCACGCAGTGGGGCGAGGTCGATGACGCCGTCGCCGAAGTCGATCAGCATCTGGCCGCCGGCGTCGTCGCCATAGGTTGCTTCGAGCGCCCCGATGACGCCTTCGCTGTGTACTGTTCACGCGTACGCTTCTCCGAGGCGCTCGGCACGAGCGCGTCGAGCGAGACCGCGTACGAGTGCTTCTATCGCTGGCAGGTGCGGCCCTGGCTCGCGCTCAGGCCCGACTTGCAGTGGATCGCGAATCCGGGCGGTGACGCCACGCTCGACGACGCGCTCGTCCTGACGCTGCGGCTGCACGCCGACTTCTGAGCGACTGCGGCGAGCAAAAAAGTCCAGCGGCCGGCGATGGAGGGACTTGCAACCTCGGGCGCCGCGCTGGATTCCCCCCAGACTCACGGGCGGAGGCTAAGCTCGAAGCATGCGCTCGCAGTCGCATCGCTCCCTCTCGCGCCCGCTCCTCGCCTGCTCGCTCGGGCTCTTGCTCGCGTCGCAGGCCGCGGCCCAATCCTGCGGCAGCACGTTCGAGACCGACTTCCAGTCAGGCTTCGTCGGCGGCTGGGCGTGGGGCGGACCGAACCAGACGATCGAGAGCGGAGCCGCGCCGCGCGGCTCGTACCTGCGCACCGAAGGCATCGACACCTTCGCGCCACAGCTGCGCACGTCGGGCGGCTCGGTCTTCACGGGCAACTACCGCGCGCAGGGCGTCAGTGCGCTGAGCTGCGAGCTGCAGACCTTCGCGATCGACTTCCCGAACTCGTGCCAGCGCCCGCTCGCGTTGATGCTCACGAACAACAACGGTACGCCGTCCAACTTCTTCGACGACACCTACGTCTACACGCTGTTGCCCGGCACGATCCCCTGCGTCGATGGCCTGTGGCACGGCTACAGCGCGTCCGTGCCGAGCCAGTCCACGACGCTTCCGCCGGGCTGGAATGTCGATCCCAACGCGACCGCCGCTCCCGCGCAGGTCTGGAATCGCGTCATCACCGACGTGACGCAGGCGTCGTGGTTCTTCGGCGACCCGACCATGTTCTTCATCTTCCAGATGTGGACCGTGGGCGCCGACAACCTGCGCGTCGCGTTCGATGGCGGCGCCACGAGCTACTGCGTCTCGCAGCGCAACTCCGCGGGCTGCCAGCCCGAGATCTGGGCCAGCGGCACGCCGAGCGCCTCGTCGCCGCAGCCGTTCGAGCTCCTGTGCCGCGGCGTGGTGAGCCAGAAGTCCGGCCTGTTGTTCTACGGGCTCGCGCCGCAGCCCGCGCCCTTTGCCGCGGGCTGGCTGTGCGTCGCGCCTCCGCTGCGACGGATGGCGCTGCAGTTCTCGGGCGGCTCGACGAGTGGCAGCGACTGCAGCGGCAACTTCGCGTTCGATCTCAACGCCTGGCTGCGCTCGGGCGCGGACCCGGCGCTGCAGATGGGTGTCGCGCTGTTCGCCCAGTACTGGAGCCGCGACCCCGCCGCGAGTACGGGCAACGTGAACTTCTCGAACGCGCTCGCGTTGCGAGTCTGTCCCTGATCCGGTGCGCGACTAGCGGCCCGCGCGAACACGCAGGCCAGCGACTTCGGAGAGCTCGGGGAGCTCGATGCGCGCACGGGAGCGAGTTTCGCGGTGGTAGCGCGCGTCGATCGAACCGGCGCGTGCCTTCGCCTCCCGCGTGAAGAGCACGCGACCGTCGGCGGCGAGACCCTCGACCGTGACGAGGCGCTGGCGAGATAGCGTGACGAAAGCCATGCGAAGCTCGACTTCGAGCGTGGGCTGATCCTGGAGCGAGGGCGCATGGGCCGCGCGAGGGCACGATCTCGATCGCCGGACGGCGCACCTTCGCCGTTGCGCAGGCGGAGACAAGGGCGAGAGTGAAGGGGCCAGTACCAGACGAGCCTGCAAGGCGTGAGACTGCGCTGAAGAGAAGTTCGCTGCGACTCGACGTTCGTCCCGCGCTGAACCCTCGCAAGCTGTGCAGCACCGAGACGTGCGACCGAGCTGGATCGCCGCGCATCGGCGGCGGGGTGAAACTTCGTTCCGCCGCGAGGCGCGCTCAGGAAGCTCGCGAGCCGCGCGCGCGCACCGGGCAATAGGCCGTGAGGACGAGCGCGTCCTCGATGCCCGCCTCGGTCCAGATCACCTTGAGCCAGATGCGCCGCGCGCCCGCGATCACGCTGGCGAGCGACCAGCGCGCCCCCGTACCCGCGAGACCCGTTTGGAAGGGCTTGCGGAGCACCTCGAAGATCGCTGCGCGCGAGAGGCCGCGCTCCTCCAGCCGCGCGAGAGAGTGGCCGGTCCAATAGACAGTGGGACCGTGGGGCAGGGCGAGCGGCGTCGATTCGGGCTGCAACATTGGGGGGCTCCGAGAGACAGTGCGGCGAGTCGGTCTTGGACCTCGAGTCAGGCTTTCAGAGCAGGACGGCATCCCGCGCGAAGGACGAGACTCTTGTAGTGATGTGTGGGACCGCAACGGCGCGCTTTCCAGTCGTTCGGGACGATTTTCGGCCCCATGCCGAGCCCTTCGCGGACCGCAAGCCTGCATGCACGCCGCGCGGACGGGTCCGGTGGCGTTCAGGAGCCCCCGAGCAGGCCGGGCCAGCCTTGTACAACCTGCGTAGGAGAAGGGCGGGCGCGGTCGTTGCGCTGGCTCCCGAAGTCTCCCTCACCATGTCGAGCTTCGAGTTCGCGGACCAGTTCCTCTTCCAGCTCGGGGCGATCCTGATCTTCTGCCCGCTCGTCGGGCTGGTCGCGGAACGGCTCGGACAGCCCACGGTCGTGTCCGAGATGATCGCCGGCGTATGCCTCGGACCTTCGCTGCTCGGTGCGCTGTGGTCCGAAGCGAGCGAGTTCCTGTTTCCGAAGGGGAGCATGAAGTGCTCTTCCCGGTCGCGCAGGTCGGGCTCGCGCTCTACATGTTCATCATCGGGTTCGAGTTATGCGGCGACATCGTGCGCAAGCGCGTCGGCACCTCAGTGAGCGTCTCGCTCGCCGGCATGGCGGTGCCCTTCGCCCTCGGTGCGCTCGTGGGCTGGCTACTGTAAGACAACACCGAGCTCTTCCCGCTGTCGACCTTTCCCACGACGGCGATGCTCTTCATGGGCGCGTCGATGTGTATCACCGCCGTCCCGATGCTCGCGCGCATCATCCAGCACGAGAGCCTGCAGGGCACGGCATTCGGCACGGTCGTGACCCGCGCGGGCGCGATCGACGATGCGGCTGCGTGGTGCCCGCTGGCCGTCTTGATCGCGAGCTTCACCGGCGACTTCACGGACGCGGCTTTCTCCAGCGACGGCTGCTTCGGCTACGCGTTGCTCGTGATGGGCGTCGTGCGCCCGCTGCTGCGGCGCTGGGCGCGCGGAGTCGACGAGCGCGACAAGCTCTCCGACCGCGAGTACGCGAGGCTGCTGGCGCTGATGTGCCTCGGGGCGTGGTGGACCGAGCGCATCCACCTGCACGCAGTCTTCGGAGTGCGTTCGTGATGGGCGCCGCGATGCCGCGCGGAGTGGTGGCGAAGTCGATCGTGGCGCGCACGCAGCCGCAATCGTCGGCAAGGGCGTGGCCTGCTGGGGTGCGGCGCGCATCTCGGGAATCTCGAATTGCGAGGCCATCGGCATCGGCGTGCTGATGAACGCGCGCGGGATGATGGAGCTCGTCATCAACATCGGCCTCGAACGCGGCGTGATCTCGCCCGAGATCTTCCCGATGCTCGCGATCATGGCGATCGTGACCACGCTGATGACGAGCCCGATCTTCGAGCTCGTGCTCGGCGGTGGACGGACCCTCGACGGGTCGACGCCGGCCAATCGGCCTCAGCCCGAGCACTGAGAGGGCGGAAAGTACCCGCTGCTTGCAGTCGGTTCCCACGCCGGACGATAGTCTCACGCGCATGCTCGATTTTCTGCCTGTCGTATTGCTCGTCTCGGTCCAGTCCCCCACCGCGCAAGTCGCTGCCGAAGCGCTTGAACTGTCCGCGGGCACCGAGCTCACCTACTCGGGCAAGGCGACCCACAAGGACGCGGTGTCGAGCATGACGCTGCCGGTCGAGCTGCGCGCGATCGTGCTCGGCCAGGGCGACAAGGGCACGCTCGAAGTCGCGCTGTTCCACACGCTCGCCGAAGGCAGCGGCTTCGTCGGCGGCAAGGTCCGCACGGTCCCGGCGTCCTCGAGCTTCTCGATCTTCGAGCTCGGTCCCGACTGGACGCGCGCTCCGCTCGGCAACGGGATGATGCCCGGCATGCCGATGGGCGCGCCGGCCCTGATGGCGCTCGGCGACCTGCCGCTGCCGCCCGCGGCCGTGAGTGTCGTGCCCGGCAGCGCGAGCCTGACGTCACGTGTCATGCTCCCGACGCAGTTCGAATTCAAGGCTACGCGGGAGTGGTCCTGCTCCGATGAGAACGGCGCGCTGCAACTCTCGGCCAAGGCGAGCGGTCTGCCCGCTGCCCACGCGATGGTCGAGTCGATGAAGCTGCTCGCGCATGTGCAGGTGCTGCGCATCGACACGACGAAGCGCGTGGTTGCGTCCAGCAAGACGAACTGGAAGGTCGAGTTCTCCGCGAATCCGCCGCGCTTGGGCGAGTTCGGAAGCGAGCTCGAGCTGCGCTCGATGCGCCAGATCGGAGACGAGGCCGTGAAGCGGCTGCGCGCGGATCTTGCGGAGTTCACGACGCTGCAGCGCAAGTCTTGGCGCGCAGAAGACTTCGATGCGATGGAGCGCGAGGCGCAGGCCCTCGCGGATCGCTACGGCGACTCCGGCTCCTACCTCGCCGCCGAGGCGCGCGCTCTCGTTGCGAACGTCGTGCGCCGGCGGGAGATGGTCGAGAAGGAGCGCCTCGAGCGCGAGTTCGCGGAGAAGCTCGTCGGCAAGGACGCGATCGAGATCCTCGGCGACGTCATCGGCAAAGACCTGCAGGGCAACGACATCAAGTTCTCGGCGCTGCGCGGCAAGGTCGTCGTGCTGAACTTCTACGCGTCGTGGTGCAGCCCCTGCAACGTCGAGATCCCGCACTTGAAGGATCTCTACGCGACCCACGGCGCGGATCTCGCGGTGATCGGTCTCAACAAGGAGCCCGAGCGCGAGCGCGAGATCGAGCACGCACGGCGCCAAGGCCTGCCGTGGCCCGTGGTGCTCGGCTCGGACAAGCTCAACGCGGCGCTGTACGTCGGCGCCTTCCCGACGAACTGCTACATCGGGCGCGACGGGAAGATCCTGCTGCGCGAGGTCGGCTTCGACGGCAAGGAACTTCTCACGGCGACGATCGAGCGCTTCCTAGCGGCGAAGTGAGCCATGGACCGCTGGACGCGAACATCGACGGCGGCGTGCGCGGCTCTCGCGTGGCTCGGCGGTTGCGCGACGTCAACTCCGCCGCCGAAGCGTGCACCCAACATCGTCTTGTTCCTCGTCGATGACCTCGGCTGGCAGGACCTCTCGCTCCCGCTCGCCGCCCAGCCAACGGAGTTCAACGTCCGCTACCGCACGCCGAACGTCGAGCGGCTCGCACGCGAAGGCCTTGTCTTCACGCAAGCCTATTCCGCCGCGCCCGTGTGCACGCCGACGCGCGCCGCGATTCACACCGGCATCGCTCCCGCGCGCTCGCACATCACGTACTGGACGCTGCGCAAAGACAGCGACACATCCGCCCCGTGGCCAAGCCTCGCACCTCCCGCGTGGGACGTGAACGGCGTGCAACCCGAGGACACGACGCTCGCGGAGCTCCTGCAGGCGCACGGCTATCGCACCATCCACGTCGGCAAGGCGCACTTCGGCGCGCTGGGCACGCCTGGCAGCGATCCGCGGACGCTCGGCTTCGACGTCAACGTCGGAGGGCACGGAGCGGGAGCGCCGGCGAGCTTCTATGGCACGGAGAACTTCGCCGCGGCCACGCGCAAGGGTGATCCGGTGTGGGACGTGCCGGGGCTCGAGCGCTGGCATGGGCAGGACATCTATCTGGACGAGGCGCTGGCGATCGAGGCGGTCGAGCAGGTCGATGCCGCCCTCGCGAACGGCCAGCCCTTCTTCCTCAACTTCGCGCCCTACTCGGTGCATACGCCGATCCAGCCCAACCCGCGGCACGTCGCGAACTACGCGCACCTCGACCGGCGCGAGGCTGCGTACGCGAGCATGGTGGAGACAATCGACGCGGCGCTCGGTGACGTGCTGGACGAGCTGGACCGGCGCGGCATCGCCGACGAGACGCTGGTCGTGTTCACGTCGGACAACGGCGGGCTGTCCGCGCACTCGCGCGGCGGCGAGCCCCACTCGCACAACGCTCCGCTGCGCAGCGGCACGGGCTCGGCCTACGAGGGCGGCACGCGCGTGCCGCTCGTCGTGCGCGGTCCGGGCGTCGTGGCGGCGCAGCGCACGGCGGAACCCGTGGTCAGTACGGACCTGTTCCCGACCCTGCTCGCTGCCGCTGGCCGGGAATTTCTGCTCGATGGAGTCGCCCGCGACGGGCTCGATCTCGCGCCGATCCTCGGTGGCGGATCGTTCGAGTCCGGGCGCGTGCTCGTCTGGCACCAGCCGCACTTCTGGGGTGCGCGCGGACCTGGAATCTGGCCCTACAGCGCCGTGCGCGTCGGCGATTGGAAGCTGATCTATCGGCACGCCGATCGCGGTTTCGAGCTCTACGACCTCGCACACGACGTGGGCGAGAGCCTGAACTTCGCGGCGCGGGACCGCGCACGCGTGAGCGAGCTCGCACGCATCCTCGGCGAGCAGCTGCGCTCGATGGGAGCACAGCTGTCGCTCGACGCGACGACCGGCGAGCCGATCCCGTGGCCCGACGCGGTCGACCCGGACTAGTCGTCCCGCTTCTTCGACTTCCAGCGAGCCCGCGTCACGCGACGCGCGATGTGGACGTGAGCTGGCCTTCGATCATCACCTTCGCAACGACGTTGATCGCGCCACGCCAGTCATCCTCGAGCTGCGCGGTCCACGCGGGACCGGCATGCTGGGCGAGGGTTGCGAGCAGCACCTCGCGCACGGCCGCGTAGTGCGTCGGGTGGGCGCCATAATTTGCATGGCGCTGGCCCATGGCGAGCAGCGGCTCGCGCAGCGCACCGAGGTTGTCGGCCTGCTTTACCACGAGGCCGACGGCGGCGAGCAGGTGCGCCTTCTGCTGCTGCATATCCTCGGGGAACATGGCGCGCACGGCGGGCGCGGCGGCGAACAGGTTGGCGTAAAAGCTGTCGATCACTTCGCTGGCCTTGGGGGCGATCAGCTGGAACGAGGCACGGATGCGGTCGGCGGACGACTGGATCATGGTTGGTGGCTCCTGTGGAGGCCCCTTCGCCCGGCGCGCCACCGCAGCCCTCTACAGCGTCGCATTTCTGAACACACCCCCAGTCTAGGGCCCAAAAACCGCGCAACCTTTTCAGGCCGGTCGGTCAGCCGCGAAGACGACTGTCGCTCCACCTCGCCGCAGGCCCCGCTCCCACTGCCGACGACTCACCCGAGTCGAGAGCGACTTGGAACCGCAGGCCACTCTGCGCCTCGGAGCAGCCGAGCGCGCCGCGCGAGTCACGACCCCCTGCCCCACAACGCAGCAGGGCCGGGGTAGACCCGGCCCTGCACAGTGCGTCGAACGAGGACGAATCACACGGGGTGATAGGCAGTCGCACGGGCCTGGCCCGTGGTGCGAACGCGCTTCTGCTCGATGAGCTTCTTCATCGGAACGCGCATCGACTTCGTATCCGTGCCGAGTGCGACCGCAATCAGCTCGCCGCGCAGTCCCGGGTTCTTGTTCAAGTAATCGAGAATCTGGTCAGGGCGGATATTCACATTGATCGCGGCCGGGGCCGAGCGACGTGCCGAACCATCGGAACCTGAGGAGACCTGCACGCTCGAGCCCGCCGAAGCGAGAGACAGGCAGGCCGCCAGCATGGCGCGGGCCTCACCCAGTTCCTTGCGAATCGCCGTCTCTGCGCAGGAGCCAATGCCCTTGTCGAGGGCCTTGAGGGACACGCGAAGGTGCTTGACGGCCGGATTCGCCTTGAGGCGCTTTTCTTCGGCCCTCCTCTTGATGGTCTGAATCTTGCTCTCGAGCGCAGCAATCTGGTCTTCAGGACTCAGTCGTTGTACCATGACGATCGGACTTCCTAAGAATTTGGTTTAGGGGAGTAGGAGAGAGTTGGGAAATCAGTTCGCGAGCGCAAAAAGTCTAGGTCCTTTCCCGAGAGAATCAATGCTGCTCTCACATACGACCGAGGCACGGGCCAGCCCGAAACCGTCCGAATGAGTTCTTGTCGACTCGATTTTCACGAGATGGGGTGCGCACGCTGGTGCTTTCGCCCGTACCGTATTGCCCCGCTTTCGCCAGCTCTCCTGTCCCGGGCACGTCGCCTCGATCGGTCAGCTTGCCGCACCATCACCGATCGGACACCTGAACATGACGCGCATCTACGTTGGCAACCTGTCCCGTGAGACCACCGAAGCCGAGCTCGGAGCGGCCCTGACGGCCGGCGGCCGTACCGTCGCCAAGGTGATGCTCAAGCGCGATGGCGACAGCGGGGTCTCGCGCGGCTTCGCCTTCGTCGACATGGGCACGCCGGAAGAGGCCGCCGGCGCGATCGCGTCGCTGAACGGCACCCAGCTCGGCGGTCGCACGATCAAGGTCGCCGCGGCCAAGGAGCTGCCCGGCCCCCGCACGAGCTGGCGCGAAGCCGCCGGCGAGACGGGTGGTCGCGGTCGCCCGCGCTGGTAGGCAACGGCCTCACGCGCGCCGGGCCCAGCGCAGCTTCGCGGGCGCGGCGCGCGGATTCGCCCGCCTCTCGTCCGGCGACGGTCGCGCCACCTCGTCGCATACGGCTGCGTAGCGACCCTCCGCGACACCGCGCTCGAAGGCCTTCTTCACGCGACGGTCTTCGCCGGAGTGGAAAGTGAGCAGGGCGGCGCGCCCCCCGCTGCGCAGCACGTCCGGCAACTGTCGAAGCAGCGCGTCGAGCACGCCGAACTCGTCGTTGACCTCGATGCGCAAAGCCTGAAAGACCCGTCGGACGCTGCGCTCCGTCTCATCGGCCTCGAGGCGCGGCGGCAGGGCGGCGCGCACGGCCTCCGCCAGCCTGAGCGTGGTCGCGACGTGACCCCGGCGCAGTGTGAGGGCGCGAGCGACGCGCTCGGCATGGGGTTCGTCGGAGTTTTCGACGAGCACGGCGGCGAGCTGTGCCTCGTTCGCGCGCTCGAGCCACTGCGCCGCGGACAGGCCGCGCGAGGGGTTCATGCGCATGTCGAGCGGGCCGTCCTGCTTGAAAGTGAAGCCGCGCGCCGGGTCGTCGATCTGCATCGAGGACACGCCGAGGTCGGCGAACACGAAGTCGACGCCGTCGCTCCAGCCGAGCCCGTGGAGCACGGGGCCCAGTGCGGCAAAGTTGGTGCGCTGCACTCGCAGTCGGGGCTCGGCGAAACCAAGCGCACGCAGCCGCGCCTCGGTGCGCGGGAGCTGGAGCGGATCGACGTCGAGAGCGAGCAGCTCGCCCACGGTGGGGAGCGCGCGGAGAAAGCGCTCTGAGTGACCGCCGAAACCAAAGGTGCAGTCGACGCCGCGCAGGGCGCGCTCGACCTCGAGTACGGCGAGCGCCTCGTCCACCAGGATCGGCACGTGCTGGCCCGCGGGCGTCTGGCCACGCGAGCGCACGTGCTCGACGAGCTCGGGATAGCGAGCCGGATCGAGCTCCTTGTACTTCTCCTCGAAGCGGCGCGGGTGCGTGCCCTTGTAGCGCGCCCGGCGACGGCGCTGCGGCTCGGACTCCTGCGGGGGCACGGGCTCGGACATCCGCCGCATCTTCGCCGCGGAGGCCGTGGCCGCGCCAGAGGCGCCTGCGGAGTTCGGCGATCGGGCGTCGCCCTGCGCGCGGTGCTACAGGCAGGCGTAAGGGCTGTCGCAATCCTCGGCGCCTACGCGCTGCTCGGCTTGCTGCCGCTGCTCTCCAAGGGGGCTCGCGGGCTCCATCGCGCCGCAGCGCCCGTGGCACATCGAGCCGGCCTCCACCGCGGGCCTGCTGGCGCTGGGCATCGTCGCGCTCGAGTTCCCGCTCGTGGCGCGGCTGGGGCCAGTCAACATCCTGTTCGGCAGCGACGCGCTGATGCTCTTGCACCGCAGCATGGGGATCGCGGGCGTCGTGCTCCTGGATGCCCATGTGGCCCTGCTGCCAGTGCACTCGACGGAGCGGCTCGGGCTCGGCGGGTCACTGGCCCTGCGAGCTGGCGCACTCGCCGCGTGGGCCCTGCTCGCGCTCGTCGCGCTCTCCGTGACTCGGCACAGGATGGGAGTGCGCTACGAGCGCTGGCTCTGCGGTCAGCGCGCGCTCGCGACGATCTTGCTGCCCGACATGCTCGAGCCTCCCTCGGCGGGCGGGCGTGCAAGGCGAACACCAGCGTGGGCTGGGCAATCGAACCGCACGCAGGACTACTCGCTGGCATCGCGCTCGACTACCGGGTGCGTCGACCGCTGCGCGAGCAGCGACGGCCGTGGAGAGTGACCTACACGAGGCAGGAAGGTGCCGACGTTTCGCGCACCATGCTCGAGCCCCAAGGACACGCGGGACTGCGCTTCGAGCCTCGTCAGTTCGTCTGGCTGAGGACGTCGTCACGCTGGTAGAGCTCGCAGGAGCACTCCGTCTCGATCGCGCCGTCGAGCGAGCGTCCCTCGGTGGAACTCCCGATCGGTGCGCGCGGCGACTGGTCGCGGCGCTGCATCGAAGAGCTTGTCCCGGGCGCTCCCACAGGGCTCGACGGCCCTTGCGGCGCGTTCACGCCGGATCGCGCTGCTGGCGAGCGGCGAGCGATCCACCGGCCGAGGTGCACGAACGCTGCCGCTCGAACCGCCACGAGGAGAGCGAGCTGCGCGGCGCGCCCGCGAAGCACGGAAGCTCGAGCGACCCCGAGGATCCCGCGCTGGCGAAATGGCTGGCGGGTACGCGCTGAACGGGCGCGCAAACCCTGCGCAGGATTCTGGAGACTCTCGCGCTCGATCACGCATTCCTTCTCGGGGCCTTGGGGTAGCGACATGCAGGGCATGAAAAGCCCCCCGCAAATGGGGCCGGACAGGCCCTCGAGCCGATGCCGCCCCATCGAGCACTCGATGGACTACACGCAGAAGGTCGATCCCACGAATGGCATGCCCTACCTCGCGATGCGGCGGCGCGGGCGCGCGCTGCTGCTCGAGCCCCTGACGAACAAGGGCACCGGATTCTCCCGCTAGGAGCGCGGGAAAATCGGCCTGCACGGCCTGTTGCCGACGCGCACCTCCACCACGGCGAAGCAGCTATCGCGCGCCTACGGCAACGACCTCGCCGCCGGCTCGCCACTCGGCCGCTACGTGCACCTCGCCGCCCTGCAGGATCGCAACGAGGTGCTGTTCTTCCGCCCTCTCCACGAACACATCGAGGAGCTGATGCCGATCGTGTGCACGCCGACGGTCGGCGAGGCCTGCCAGCGCTTCTCGCGCATCTACCGCCAGAGCCGCGGCGTCTACATCGGCTGCGACCAGCGCGATCGCATCGCGGAGGTGCTGCGTAACTTCCCGATGAAGGAGCCGAGCGCGATCGTCGTGACCGACGGCGAGCGCGTCCTCG
>SXKQ01000044.1 GCA_005778045.1 Planctomycetia bacterium | reverse complement strand
TGCGCACGCTGCGACCGGGACTGGAAGCTGCGCGGCGACCGATGCTGCTCGCCTTCGTGGTGCTCTCGACCGCGGTGTTTCTCGCCGTGGGCAAGCCCGTGAAGGTGCTCGTGCTCGCGGGAGCGCTGAACGGCCTGATCCTGCCGCTCGGTCTCGCTGCGATGCTCGTCGCCTCGCGCCGCAGCGCGCTGTCCTTGCCGCGCACGCTGGAAGTGCTCGCGTGGCTCGTCACGCTGGCCATGGGCGCGATGGGGTGCTTCACCCTCGCCACCGAGCTGCCCAAGCTCTTCGCGAGCTAGTCCGCGCCGAGCGAGAGCACCTCGCCCTCGCGCGCGACGCGCATGCCGGCGTTCCGGATCGCGCGCGCTGCGGCGCCGTGCGGATCACAGGCCGGATTGGTGTGGTTCAGGTGCGTGAACACGACCTTGCGGCGCAGCTCTGCAGGGGCCGTGGCGAGTCGCGCGAGCGTCTCCGCGATGAACGGATGCGGGATCTCGGACATCGCGCGACCGGGAAGCTCTCCGTCCGCGTAAAACGTGCCGTCGACGAGCGCGACGTCGACGCTCGCGAGGAAACGCTCCAGCGGCAGTTCCCAGCGCTCCCACTTGTCGATGTCTGGCAGGTAGGCGACGGAACGGGACGGTCCCCGCACGATGAACGCGAGCGTGTCGCTGAACTCGTCGCGGTGGGGTACGCGCAGGGCCTCGACCCTGAGATCGGGCGCCAGCGCGACGGTTGTGCCTGGCTCGATCTCGCGCAGCTCGACGGCGCGCGTCTCGACCAACAGGCTCCACGGGCCGTTGACCCGCAGGAACGCGCCCATCCGCCGGGTACACCACACCGCGACGTCGCGTGCGCCGTACACCTCACGGCCGAGCAGCGAGAGGCCGGCGTAGTGGCCGATATGCGCGTGCGTGAGGAAGATGCCGTCGAAGAGCGGGGGACGCGCGCCGTCTCCCGCCTTGAGCGGCGCGAGAGGCTCGAGACGCTCGACCTGCTCGCGCAGGTCGGGGCTCGCGTCGAAGAGCCAGCGCTTTCCCGAGCCGGGATCGACGAGCGCGAGCGAGGTCACGAGTCGCCGGTGATCCTCATCGTCGCGCGCACGAGCGCATGCGGGCTCCCGGCAGCCGACTTGCGGGAAGCCACCATCCTGCGCGGTTCCGAGGACGATGACGAACGGCTCGCGGGGTCGCTCGGGCGTTGCGCTGCACGCGGCGAGGGCGACGAGCAGAGTCGTCGCGGCGAGCTTCACGGGCACACCATCACGCGCAGGCCGTCTGTCAGGCCCATGTTGTCCGGCGCGGCGTAGCCGTTGTCGCGCGACCACCACTGGAAGTAGAGCACCCGTCCTGCGAGGAAACCGTTGGCCGCGAACAACGTATCTGGGAACGCCTGCGCGTAGATCCCGCTGCAGTCGATGCCGCCGGTCGATCCGCCGGAGTCCTGCACGGCCATGCGGCGCACGGGAGCGCCCACGCAGCGGAAGCCCGCGCCGAGCGGAGTGAGCACGCTGCCCGTGCCCCACATCAGTAGGCCTTGTCGGTTGTTGAGCACGTTGCTGGCGCGCACGACGAAGTCATCGGGAGCGGAGAGCGAGGCCGAGCCCGTGGCCGAGATCGCGGGCGTGCAGCCCGCGCTGTTCTGCAGCGGCAGGCAGTAGCTCGAACCGCGGCAGTCGCACTCGTCGGGCAGGCCGTTGAGGTCGCTGTCGGCGCTGGTGCCGCTGACGAGGTCGCAGGCGTCGTCGTTGCCGTTGCCATTGCAGTCGGGGAGCTCGCGATGGAACACGCGCAGCAGGTTGGCGCCGCCCGTGGTGGGGTTGCTCGCCGCATCCGCGTACAGGTCGGTGAAGTAGAGGCCATCGGGTCCGGTCTCGAGTCCGCACACGGTCGCGCGCCGCGAGCCGGTGTACTCGACGAACGGGATCGGACCCGCGACGAGCGCGCCGTTCGCATCGAGAATCCACTCGGTGATGCGCTTGCCCTGCGAGTTCTGTCCGTAGGCGTAGGTAGGCCCCGACTCGGTCACGAAGGCGTGGTCCTGATACACGGCAGGGAACCCGCTGCCGCCGAAAGTCTGCGGCTGAACGAAGGCGAGGTTCACGGGTCCCACCGCGGGATTCCAGTTCTTCAGCGCATAGTTCGCCATGGAGGCGTCGCTGCCGTCCCACAGGTAGTTGCGGCCGGCGACGATCTTCGCGAAGCGGTCGATGCTCGGACCGTTCTCCACGATGTAGTGAGCGCCGTCGCTCGCGCGCCACTCGCCGCCGAACGGGTTGCGCAGGCCATAGGCGTAGACGTAGTCCCGTGACGTGATGCCATCACCGGCGTTGTAGAAGGGATTTGACGCGACGGGCATGCCGTCGAGATGCAGGCGCAGGATCTTGCCGCGGTACGAGTTCAGGTTCTGCCCCGTGCTGGCGTCAAAGCCGTCCCCCATGTGGCACAGCAGCGTGCCATCGGGCAGCAGCGTCAGGTTCGAGATCTGGTGCGACTGCCCTTGGGTCTCGCCCGGCATGTCGAGGATCGTCGTGGCGAGCGCGGCCGTGCGCCCGCCGTCTGTGCTCGAGAAGCGCACGAGCTTGGGGTTGTGGTTCGCGGGATTGGCGATCGGCGCGTAGAGCATGGCCGCGATGACGTCGCCGCTCGCTGGATCGACCACGATGCCGGTGACGCCCTGCTCGCCTGAACCCGGGAACGCGCTCGTCGGGTTGAAGTTGAGCAGGTTGGAAGCGTAGGTCCCAACGCTGCGATTGCGCCGCACGACCTTGATCTTGCCGTGCAGCTCGGTGACGTAGAGCAGTGGATCGGTGGGCCCGCTGCCGGCGTTCGGCTTGAAGGCGATGTTCACGGGCAACTGAAAGCCGGTGGCGACGACCTCCACCGCGAAGCCCGGCTGGCGCGCGCTCCAGGGCGGGCTCGGTGCGCGCGAGAGGCTCGAGAAGTTCGGCGCAGTCTGCGCGGCGTTCGCGACGTAGGTCGCGCCGCTCTGGGCGACCCACAGCAACTGGGTCGAGCCGGCGGACAGCGAGATGGCCGGGAGGTACAGCTTGTGGCGCTCGCAGTGCGCGTCGACGACGGCGAGGTCGCTCGCGGGAAGTTGCATGCCGGTCGAGCCCGCGACGATGCGCAGGCGCACGGACTCGTGCATGGAGAGCGCTGGCTGGTCGACCTGTACGTTGCCGCCCGAGCTTCCGCGGATCTCGTACAGCAACATGCCCGCTGCACTCTCGAGGCGGAGCTGCGCGGGCGTCGAGCCGCCGGGCAGCACGATCGGACCGAGCGACGCAGCCGCAGTCCAGCGTGCCGGGGGCGTGAGCGCGAGGTCCTCGAGCTCGAGTGCAAAGGTCGCCGTGGCCGCGCCCGTGACGAAGCTGCG
>SXKQ01000043.1 GCA_005778045.1 Planctomycetia bacterium | reverse complement strand
TGCGGTGCTGGCGAAGGAGATGAAGGAGCTCGCCGAGGAGACTGCGAATGCGTCGACGGACCTCAGCGCCAAGATCGGAGCCGTACAGTCCGGTTCGCGCGGCACCTTCGAGGGCATCTCGCGCAGCGGCGTGATCCTCCGCGAGATCGACAACCTGAAGACGACGATCGCCGCCGCGGTCGAGGAACCGACGGCGATGACGAAGGACAGCAGCCAGAAACTGTCGCGAGCCACGAGTTGGAGGGCGGCGATCACCGCGGACACGGAACAGGTCGCGACCGTCGCGCAGGGCACTTCCGAGGGCGCGAGCCACTCGCTGGAGGTCTCCAACGAGGTTGCATGTCGGGTGACCTGCTGGCCGCCGTGGGGTACGTCCGGCTCCAGGAGGCCGCGCGCGGGATGACCGCGACGTGTTCGCTCCGCCGCGGCGAGCTTCCTTCGTGGCCGCGCGCCTACCAGCCGAAGCGTTCGCGCGCGAGCCAGCGTGCAGGCGCACGGCTTGCCGCAGCGATCACGGCCGAGAGTCGGCTGGTATCGCCGCTCGCGGAGCGCACATCGGCCGCGAGTTCCTTTGCAAACTCACTCTTGATCGCAGCGAGCTTGTCCGCGAGCTCGGCGCCGAGGCCGGGATCCTTCGCGATACGCGGCGCGTAGGTCTCGAGCGTCTTGGCGACGCGCTCCCACTGGGCCGCCTGCGATCCCTCGAGGTAGGGCTTGAGCTTCGCGGCGAGCGCCTTGTCCGGCTCGATGCCCGCGAGCTTCGCCCACGCGACGAGCTGGCGCATCGCGGCGGCGCGACCCTCCTTCTCCAGTCGCGCGCCTTCGCGCGGCAGGTCAGCGAACACGGCCTCGAGCGCTGCGAGCTTGCGCTGCACGTCGACGGCCGCAGGCACGAGCTGGCCGTCGAGCTCCTTGGCGACCTGCATGCGCGGCCATGCCTTCTCGAGGTCGCCTGCAGCGAGCTCCGCGGCGCCCGCGCTCGTCCAGCCTTCGAGCCACTCGCGCAGCACGTCGAGCTTGCGCGTCTTGACGAGCTCTGCCAGCGGTGCGTCGAGGTAGCTCTCCACGCCGGCAGCCCAGCGATCCCCGATCTTGAAGCCGGGATCACCTTCCCAGACGACCTTGCCGTCGATGTCGAGCAGCAGCAGCCGGGGCAGGTTGAAGCGCTCGATGAAGAAGCGCTTCTGCGTCAGGCCCAGGCCCGTGCCCTCGCGCCGATCGACGCCGACGGAGCCGGGGAAGGCATGCTCGCGCAGGTACGCCTCGAGCTTGCCGTCGTCGTTGGGGGACGCGATCGACACGATGCGCAGGCCGACCTTGCCGTAGCGGGCATCGAGGTCGCGCAGCCACTCCTGCAGCGGAATCAGCTCGTTCTGCTCGATCGACCACAAGACGAGCAGCTGGGGCACGAGTCCCGCCTCCGCCCAGCTCGAGCGCGGCACGCGCGCCCAGCGCGTGACTTCTGGGAAGCGCGGAATCAGCCCGACGTAGCTGCCGGCGATCGCCTCGTCGCCCGAGGCGCGCAGCTTCTCCATGCGCAGCTCGCGCTCGAGACGGCTCGCGGGATCGCGCGGGTCGCGCGCGAGGAAGCGCACGTCCTTGAAGCGAGCGCGACCACGGCCCTGCAGCAATCCCATCTCACCGGCGAGCACCTCGCGCGAGGCGAACTCGTGCGTGGCGACGAGCTGGCCATCGACCCAGCAGTCGATCTTCGCGCCGGCGACGTCGATGCGCAGCTTGCGCCAGCGCGCCGTCGCGCTCTGCCCATCGGCGGCCGTGTCGGCGGCGACGGGAACGTGGCGCCACGTCTTGGTGGTGCCACCGCCGTAGAAGGAAGCCAGGTCGATCCACGCGCTGTCCGCGGCCTTGCTGTCCTTCTGCCGCGGCGCGCCGGGGAACAGCACGAGCGCGTGGAAGTTGTTTGCGTCCTTGCGGCCGAAAACGAGGCCGGTGAAGTTGCAGTCGCCGCGCTGCGCGAGTACGTCCGCCTCGAGCGAGTAGTCGCCCGACGTGACGCGCTGCAGGGCGAGCATCTGGTAGTCGAATTCCGCTGGCGCGTAGTCGCGGAAGGCAGCGTCGAGGAACGACCCTGCCGCCTGGAACGAGGTGTTTCCGCCGCTGTCCCAGCCCTCGAGATTGGACTCGTTGTAGGCGAGCTCCCACAGCGCGAGCGAACGGCCGCTCGCGCGCAGGGCGCGTTCGTAGGCTTCGAACAGCTGCGGCTCCTGGAGGTCGCGGCCGAGGCGCCAGGCGAGGTCCATCACCATCATCGGACGGGTGGCCTGCTCGTAGCGGTCGATCAGCCCCTGCGCGGCGGCGAGCAGATCCCGCTGCGCGCGCTCGATTCCCGCGCGCTTGGGATCCCACTTGGAGAGCAAGCGGTCGACGCGGTCGATCGCCTTCTCGTCGACGGGCTTGCGCGTCTCGAGCTCGCGCAGCGCCTCGAGCGCGAGTCGCGCCGCGCGGTCCGTATCCTTGCGCCCCGCGAGAAACTCCGCGAACTCGAGCGCGAGCTCCACGTCGTCCGGCGTCGACACCAGCCCCTTCTCGAAGTGCTCCTGCGCCGCGACGTCATCCTTGGCGAGCAGCGCCGCGCGAGCCCAGCGCAGGTACGGCCGCCTGCGCTCGATGCGCCCGATCTGCTCGTCGCGCAGCTCGAGCGTCCACGTCTTCCAGATCGGGTCGAGCTCGTCGATCGACTTCGGCAGCACGACGTCGGGCGCGTCCTCGCGGTCGAAGCCCTTGATCGGCGGCAGCGGCTGGCCGAGCACAACCTCTTCGAACTTCTGCACGGCGGTCTTGCCATCGAGGCCGCCCGAGGCGTCGACGTACTCGCGGAACGCGCGCCGGTAGATGAAACGACCGTCGACGGGGTCCTGATAGTTGTAGAGAAAGAACACCACGCCCCAGGTCGGCGAGTACCACGGCGGGCCCCACGCGTACTGGTTCTCGACCACGATGCGGAAGGTCGGTGCCTTGTCGGGAGCGCTCTTCGAGGGGTTCGCCGGATCGATGCCGTCGTTGGGACCGCTCATCCAGCCGCGCTCCATATTCTCCGCGAGCGGGAACAGGCGGTGCGTGGCCGGCATGTTCATGAGCACCGTGCCGTTGGGGAGGATGCGGCAACCCTCGAAGAAGCTCGCGAGGCCTTCGTTGAGCCAGCCCGCCGCGCCCGTGGCGAGCGACACGAACTGGTGCGCGGCTTCGTGGAACAACGTGCCCGTCATGCCGTCGAAGCCCTGCCCCTCGATGTAGGTCTCGACCGCGCCACCGGTAAAGTGCCCGCCCGACCACTCGACGGGTGGGCCGAGGCCGAGCTTCAGGTACTCGTCGCGCAGCTTGAAGATGTTGAGGTCGATGCGCGGGACCGTCTTGCCGTCCTCTTCCGTGCCGTACTGGAAGAAGACACGGTAGAAGCGGTTCATCTGCTCCATCGCCTCGGCGGAGCGCACGAGCACCTCGTAGCCGGCGTTGGTGTAGGTCGTGTAGTTCTCGCGCTCGAGGCTCGCGCGCGTGTCCCACGTCGCGTGCTCGGCATCGAACTTCGCGATCCACTCGGCACTGACGTCGGCGAGCAGGTCCTTGGGCTTCGCGTCTCCGGCGAGGCTCGGATCGGGGAGCGCGGCGATGCGCTCGATGGCCTGCTGAGAGGCGGAGTACTCGGGGTCGATCGCGAGGATCAGCTTGTGCACGCGGATCGCCGAGTGCGGACGACCATCCTTCTCGTAGGCGGCCGCGATCGGCTCGAGCGTGCCGATGAAGCGCGCGTTCATGCCAAACAGGTCGGCCGCGATCGGATCGAGCGCGACGATGCGCGCGCGCAGGGCGTCGACCTCAGGCTTCGGAAGCTTCTGGGCGATCGAGAGCCGCAGCTGCGTGTGGAGCGCGTACAGCTCCTCGTCGCGGTCGCCGGTCGCCGCCGCGAGCTCCGCACGCACCGCCCACGCGGCGGTGGAGCGAGAGTCGCGCTCGAGCGCGCGCCAGAGCTGGACGCGGGCTCGCTCGACGTCCTTGACAGCGAGCGCGGAGCGGGCCCCGTCGAGGGCGACCGTGAACGGGGTAACCTGCGCCGGCTTTGGCGCGGGAGCGGGGGCCTGCGCGAGCAGGGCGGTGGCAAGCAGGAAGTGCAGCAGCATCGGAGGCGATTCGGGGGGTAAATGCTAGTGGCCGGGCAGCGCGCAGGCCATCGAACGCGCGCACGACGGGCTCTGGAACCGGCCAGTGGCCCCGAAGTGATGCGTCGAGTGACTTCACGTGGCTCGAACATGCCTCGCGCTTCGCCTATCCTCGAGCGCAGCCATGGGCGACGGGCGCAGGATCTTCATGACGGGAGCGACGGGCATCGTCGGCCGCGCGCTCCTGCAGCGCCTCGCGGGCGACAAGCGTTCCGCCGGTCGCAACATGCCCGCCGTCACGGTGCTCTCGCGCAACGTCAGCGCCTTTCCCGAGGCCGCCATCCGGGCCGTGCACGGCCGGATCTCGGAGCCCGAGGAGTGGCTGCGCGCGCTCGAAGGCTGCAGCGAGTTCGTCCACATGGCCGCGCTCACGGGCAAGGCGCGCGCGGCCGACTTCCAGCGCGTCAACGTCGAGGGCACGCGCAGCGTGCTCGAAGCATGCAAGCGCTCTGGGGTGCGGCGCTTCCTGTTCGTGTCGAGCATCGCCGCGACCTATCCCGAGCACGACGCCTATCCCTACGGGCGCTCGAAGCTCGAGGCCGAAGCGCTCGTGCGCGCGAGCGGGCTCGAGTGGACGATCGTGAGGCCGACGATCGTGATGAGTCGCCGCGCGAAGATCTGGCACTCGCTCGAGGGGCTCGCGTCCCTGCCGCTGGTGCCCCTGTTTGGCGGCGGCCGCGTCAACATCCAGCCGATCCACGCCGACGACCTCGCGCTGTGTCTCGAGGCATGGCTGCAGGATCCGGCGCTCGATCGCGGCGAGTATGACTTGGGCGGTCAAGAGGTGCTGACCTTCCGCGAGCTTCTGGGCCGCATCCAGCGGCGCAAGCGCGGGAGCGCGCGCTTCCTGCCGTTGCCCGGCAAGGGTGCGATTGCGGTGCTGAAGCAGCTCGAAAAGGTGGCGCTGCCGCTCTTGCCGATGAGCGCGGGGCAGCTCTATTCATTCGTGTACGACAGCACGGCGCGACCCAACGAGCTCCAGCGGCGCTTTGCCGGCTCGATGCGGAACGTCGACGCGATGCTCGACGACCTGCTGAAGTATGGCTGAGCGCAGCGAGCTCGACCGCGAGTGCGATGCGTTCGCGCACTATCTCGGCGCGAGCGCGGGGGACGAATACGTGCGCGAGCAGTACCGGGCCGCGCATGCCGCCGGAGCTGTCGAGCTGCCGTCGACGACGGGCTTTGAGAGGGCGGTCGTGTCCCTTGCGCGAAGCGTGCCGGTGCTGGTGCGTGCGCTCGACGCCCACGCGCGCGTGTTCTCGAACGGAGGGTTACTGCGCCGCAAGCTGGTGCTGTTGCTCGCGATTCACGAGGTGCGCGCGCCGCATGACGAGGAACTCGACACTCCGACGGGTGCGTCGGTTCCCGGAATGCTCCTGCACATGACCTGGCTGGGCGTCGTGTTCGGCGTGCTGCTCGCGTGCGGCATGTTGCTCAGTCTCCCGATCTGGCTCGCTTCGCGCCTTGGAGCATCACGATGAAGCGCGTCGTCGTCGTGGGCTCGGGAGCGAGTGGAGTGCACTTCGCGCAGACTGCGCTCGAGCATGGCGCGCACGTCACGCTGGTCGACGTCGGCCGCACGGCGCCCGCACCGGTGCTGCCAGATGCGGGCTTCGCGCGCTTCAAGCGCGAGCACGACGATCCGGCCGGCTACTTCCTCGGCCGCAAGTTCGAGGCCGTGATGTTCCCGGGCTCCAAGGGCGAGTACTACGGCTTCCCGCCGCACAAGGGCTTCATCTTCGCGCCGCTCGAGCGCTTCCGTACGCGTGCGCAGGGGTTCGAGCCGCTCTCGAGCTTCGCACGCGGCGGGCTCGCCGAGGCGTGGACGGGCGGCGCGTTCCCCTTCCATGAGCACGAGCTGCGCGACTTTCCGTTCGACGCACGCGAGCTGCATGCGAGCTACGGCACCGTCGCGGAGCGCATCGGGGTCAGTGGCACGGACGATGACCTCTCTCGCTTCACGCCGGTTCACGAGCACCTCGCTCCGTCGCTGCCGCTCGACGCGCATTCCCGCTCGCTGCTCGCTCGCTACGGTCGTGAGCGTGAACGGCTGAACTCGGATCTCGGCGTCTGGATGGGCCGCACGCGTGCCGCGGTGCGCTCCGACGAGCGCGACGGTCGCCATGGCTGCACGAACCTCGGTCGCTGCCTGTGGAGCTGCCCGCGCGAGGCGCTGTACACGCCCTCGATCACGCTGCGCGCGCTCCTGAAGCACGAGCGCTTCACCTACCTCGATGGTCGCTTCGCCACGCGCATCGAGGCCGACGAGGCCAACCGCGTGCGCAAGCTGCACCTCGTCGAGCTTGCGTCCGGGCGCGCGGAGGCGCTCGACGCGACGTCGGTGGTGCTCGCCGCGGGCACGCTTGCCTCCAGCAAGCTGTTCCTCGACTCACTGCGAGCCCACGGCGGCCGTGCGCCCGTGCTCGAGGGCTTGATGGACAACCGGCAGGTGCTCGTGCCGTACATCCATCTCGCCATGCTGCGCCAGCGCTACGAGCCCGACTCGTACCAGTACCACCAGCTCGCGCTCGGCCTCGAGCGCGAGGATCCGCGGCACTACGTGCACGGCCTCGTCACGACGCTGAAGACCGCACTCATCCACCCGATCGTCCAGAGCGTCCCGTTCGACCTGAAGAGCGCGCTGTGGATCTTCCGCAACGCGCACGCGGCGCTGGGCATCGTCAACGTCAACTTCCACGACGAGCGTCGGCCGGAATGTCGTCTCGAGCTCGAGGCCGATGGCGAGGGCTCGCGACTGCTCGTGCGCTACGAGCCCGCCCGCGAGGAGCCGGAGCGCATGCGCAGCGTGCTCAAGACTGTCCGAAAGGCTCTCTGGAAACTCGGGTGCATCGTCCCGCCGGGGATGGCTCACGTGCGGCCGATGGGCGCGAGCGTGCACTACGCGGGGACCGTTGCGATGAGCGCTCAGGCGCGTCCGCTCGCGACCTCGCCCGACGGCGAGAGCCACGACCTGCGCGGTCTGTTCTTCGCGGACGGCTCGACGTTCCCTTTCCTGCCGGCGAAGAACCTCACCTTCACGTTGATGGCGAATGCGGAGCGCATTGCCCGGCGCTGGTGCGCCTCGCAGGCGTGACGATCCGCGCCGCGCGTGCTATTCCGTAGCCCGTGACTCCGATCCGCTCGCAACGCACGCTTCTCGGACTGGCGGTCCTGCTCGCGCTGGCGGCGTCGATCCTGCTGTTGCGTCGCGGCCCGCCGGAGCGCGAGCACGCCGCGCGCTCGAGCGCGAGCTCGGAGTCCAGCACGGGAACTCCAGGCGAAGTGGAACCGCCCCCGAGAACGGTGGGGGAGTCGGGTGAGCGTGCGTCGCCGGAGCCGGCTGAGCGGCTGGATCCGCTGGCGCGTCGCAACTGGGCGCGCGTATTCGTGACGGGTCGAGTCGAAGGTGCGCTCGGCGAGGAGAGCAAGCCGGTCGTGATCGTCCGTCCGCGGCTCGGCGAGCTCGGTCACCACGGCGCGGCGACCGGACTCGCCGCATGGACCTACCTCCAGCCCGACGGCACCTATCGCTCCGAGGTGAGTCACTGCTTCACGCCCGACGACGAGGCCGTGCTGACCGAGCTGCACGTGCAGATCTCGTCGAGCTCGTGGCTGCCGCTCGAGCGCATCGTGTCCGTGCCGTTCGCGCGCTCGGAGCTCGAGCGCGGCGGGGAGCTCCTGATCCCCGTCGATTTCGAGCTGCCGGGACTGTGCAAGCCGGAGATCTCGGTGCTGCTCTCGGCTGGGGAGTCGGCGGTCGTCACGGTGGTGGCACTCACCGTGCGGGGTGACGCACCGGGTCAGGAACTGGCCGTGTGGAGCGGCGCGGTCGAGGGGAGCGCGCGGATCGACATGGCCGTGCCCTGCGGCGAGCCGTTCTTCCTCGTCGCCTGTGTCGATGGCTGGCGACCTCGGACGTTGCTCCTGCCTGCGCGCGCGAGCCTCGCCGTGCTCGAGCTCGAGCGGGGTGGCGTGATCGACGGTCGGCTCGTGTCGGGCTCCGCACCGCACATCGCGTCGTTCACGGCTTGGTCCGTCGGCCGCATGTTGGGCCGCGAGCGCCAGCACGAAGTGGGCCCGTTCACGCTGCGGTGGATCCAAGGGCAGTTCGAGTGGCCGATGCCCCATGCTCGCTCGGATGACGAGGGCGCGTTCCGCTTGTCGGGCCTGATTCCGGGTCAACCCTACGAGCTGCACTGGCGCGATGACATGTCCGGGCTCGAATCAGAGTCCATCGTCACCGTGCGCTCCGGCGAGCAGAGCGTGCGCCTCGACATGAGGCTGCGCAGCGTCGGCATCTCCCTGCGCGCGCGCCGCGACATGACCAGAGACATCGTTGTCGAGCTGCTCGCGCCCTCTGGAGGCCGCCTGGCTTACGCACTCTCGGTGCCGCCTGACGCGATGTGGTGGATTCAGGGCGAGGTCGGTGCGCGCGTGCGCGTGTTCGACAGCTCGGACACGCTGCTGGGCGAGACCACGGTGGGCGAGGGCGCCCGCACCGTGCTCGAGCTCTGAGCCGCGCTCAGACGCTCGCCTTGCGGCGCAGATCGAGCGCGAGCGCCATCGGTCCGATGATCGCCAGCGCGAAGATCGCGGGCGCGGTGTCGAAAGGAGCGGCCCACGCGAGGTGGAAGTCGTTGGCGAGGCGCAGGGCGCACTCCATCAGCGCGATCATGATCACGACGCGGATGCGGCCGGCGCGCGAGCTGACCGTCGTGCGCGGGTCGGTCAGCATGAAGAACATCAGCATCTGGTACATCGGGCCGGTGACTGGCGCGAGCTCGGTCAGCGGGTGAGCGCCCGTGATGGCGCAGCGCAGGAGCGCCAGCAGGCAGAAGCTCACGAGATAGGTGAAGCTGATGTGCAGGAGCTTGGCGCGCTTCACGACCACGAGGCCGATGCACCAGATCACGCCCACCGTCCACAGCTCGTTGCCCCACTCGTGGCCGAGGATCGTGATCGAGCTCGGCGCGGCGAGCAGCATGAAGCTGATCGCGAGGTTGGTCGGGTTCCACAGGTGGCGGCCGCGGTACATCAGCACGTACTTCGACGTGATCGCGATCGCCGAGGCGAGGAAGTAGGGCCACAGGCCGCCCTGCGGCTTGAGCAGGATCACCACGGAGTTGCCCGCGATGTACGCGGACAGCACGCTCGGCCACTCGCCGCGCAGCCAGCGCGAGAGCAGCGCCTCGAAGGCCAGAGCCGTCGAGAGCGAGACGATCAGCACCGCGTAGTCGTCGATGAACCCGATGCCCGTGAGCGGGTAGCTCTTGATGATCTGGAAGCGCCACTGGCCGAGCACGAGGAACAGCGTCACGAGGGCGCTGACCATGTGCTGCGGCTTGAGGCCCGACCAGACCCCGCGCGGTGTGGCGGGCGCATTCGGCATCATCGCGGTGGCGGTCGTCACAGTTGCGGCTCCTCGATCACATGCAGGCGGCCGGGCTCGAGTGCAGTGAGGTCCTGCACTTGCCCGGAAGTCCAGCGTACGCGAGCGGAATCGATCGCGGTGGCGCCGCCGAGGCCAAAATGCAGGCGCCGGTCGTTTTGGGCACAGAAGCCGCTGCCGGCCTGCACGCACTGGGCCTGCAACATGCCGGCGAAGCGCAACTCGACCACGGCGCCGATTGCGGACGTGTTGGCGCCCCGTCCGCGCAGCTTCAGCTGGACCCAGCCGCGGCCGGCGGCTGGCTCGTTGACGTACACCTGCAGCGGTCCCCTCTGGTTCGCGACCACCGCGTCGAGCGCACCCCGGTTCTGCAAGTCGCCGAAAGCGACCGCGCGACCGTCTTCGAGATCGGTGACGCCCACCGCCGTCGCGACGTCGCGGAACTGGCCGTTGCCGAGATTCTTGAGCACGCGGCTCTGCTCGAAGCCCGACAGGCTCGCGTCGCCCATGGGTTCCCAGAAGGTCGCATCCTCGAAGATCTCGCTCGCACCGCCGGCGACCTTGCTCATGCCGTACCAGTAGTCGCGCTCTTTGGAGGCCGACACGAAGCCATTGGTCACGAACAGATCGAGGCGCCCGTCGTTGTCGAGGTCGCCGAACTGTGCGCCCCAAGCCCAGCCGCAGTCGACGATGGCGCGCGACGAGCTGCTCGACGCATCGGCGATGTTGTAGAGCTTGCCGCTCTTCGCCAGCCGGTTGCGGCGCAGGTTGTTGCCCTGGAACAGGTGTCCGGGGTTCGAGATGTTGGTCACGTACACGCCGAAGGTGCCGTCGTTCTCGAAGTCGCCGAGCGTCACGCTCATGCCGCTCTTCGAGGATTCCTCGAGCCCCGCATCCGTCACGCGCTCGAAGCGCTCGCCATCGACGTTGCGGAAGAGCTCCTCCGGCCCGTAGTCGTTGGCGAGGTAGAGATCGGCGAAGCCGTCGCCATCCATGTCCGCCGAAGCGACCGCCAACGTCCAGCGCGTGCTGTCACAACCCGTGCGCGCGGTGACGTCCTCGAACGTCCCGTCGCCGCGGTTACGCCACAGCACATTGTGGCCGCCGTTCTGAGCGAACTCGAAGCTCTCCTGCATGATGCGCGTCGAGGAGAGATTCCACAGGTCGATGTCCTCGCGGAAGTAGCCCGCGACGTAAAGATCGACGAAGCCGTCGCGGTCGAAGTCGAGCCAGCAGGCGCTGTTCGAGTTCATCCAGCGATTCACGCCCGCACGCGTGCTCGTGTCCTCGAACGTGCCATCGCCGCGGTTGCGGAACAGCTGCTGGCGGCCCCATTTGTAGAGGAACACGTCCTCGAGCGCGTCACCGTCGTAGTCGGCCCAGATGGAGCCCATCGACACGCCCTCGCCCTCGCGGTTGACGTTCGCGAGCCCCGCCGCCGCGGCAACGTCGCGGAAGCGTCCCTGCTCATTGCGGTAGAGCGCGTTGGGCGTGCCGAAACGACTGGACGTGGCGTAGAAGTCGGTCCAGCCGTCGTTGTCGAAGTCGACGAGCGAAGCCGCGGCCCCCATGCCGGAGACGTGGGGGGCCACGTTGTCGAGCTTGCGGTCGAGGGTCGTCTCCCGATGCAGGAAGCGAATTCCGAGCTCGGCGGCCTGTTCCCGCATCCGGAAGCCCTGCGCCTCTGTCACGGGCCCCTCCGAGCGGCCGAGGCGCCACACCGACACCAGCATCCCGGCGAACGCCAAGCCGACCACGGTGCGGGCGAAGGGAGACGGGCCCATCAGCGTCCGATGCTAGCACCGCTCCCGGCCTTGTCGGAGCCACCCAAGCCGGTAAGCGCTACAATCTGAGGCCGTGAAGGCTCCGATCGCGCGCCCGGTTCAGACCGAAATCGACTCCCTGGCGCTGCGCGACCTGTTGGACGGGGTGGTTGACCTTGTCCAGAGCGTCCTTCCCGACGGTTCGATCCGATTCGTGAATCGGTCTTGGCTGGAGCGGCTTGGCTACTCCTTCGACGAGGTCGCCGGGCGCAACATCTTCGAGATCATCCACCCCGAAAACCGCGATCACTGCATGCAATACATGCAGCGGCTCATGGCCGGCGAGGACGTCGGGCTGATAGAGGCGATCTTCGAGACCAAGTCCGGCGAGGCGGTGTACCTCGAGGGCAAGGTCACGATGCAGTTCGAGGGGGGACTGCCCCGCGTCACGCGCGGCGTGTTCCGCGAGCTGAGTCCCGAAGGCCGCTCGGCGCCGTCGCTCGTAAGGCTGCGCGAGCAGCGCAGGCTGTTCCACAGCGTGCTCTCGATCCTGCGTGCCAACAGCCCGGACCACCGCGACGAGTTCCTCGCGCTCGTCACCCAGCAGGTCGCGGCCGCTCTGGGGGTCGCGCGCGCGAGCGTCTGGCTGTTCGACGAGGGACACACGTGCATCACCTGCGAGCAGATGTGGGCCGATGGGCGCTCGCTTGGCCGCACCGCGGTGCAGCTCTTCCGGACCGATCACCCAAGCTACTTCGAGGCGCTCGAGACGCTCGTGCCCGTGCGGGCCGACGACGCGCTCACGCACCCCGCCACGCGCAGCTTCGCGGAAGGCTACTTGAAGCCGCTCGGCATCACCTCGATGTTCGACCTCTCGCTGCGTATCGGCGCCTCGGTCGGGGGGGTGCTGTGCTGCGAGCACATCGGCGATCCACGGCAATGGACGAACGACGAGGAGGAGTTCGGGCTCGCGGTGGCAGCGATCGTGCTGATCTTCATCGAGAATGACCGGCGCCTGTGCGCCGAATCCGAGCTGCAGCGCCTCAATCTCGAGCTCGAGCGCCTCGTCGAGGAGCGCGCCCGCAAGCTCGCGTCGGCCGAGGAGCGGCTGCGCTACGTCATGACGTCCGTGTCGGCGGTGATCTTCTCTTGCGAGGCCGGCGGCGACTTCCGCAGCACCTTCGTGAGTCCGAACATCGAGTCGCAGCTTGGCTACCCAGCCGCGGAATACCTGAGCCATCCGCACTTCTGGCGCGAGCATCTGCACCCGGACGACGCGGTGAGGGCCTACGGCTTCATGGAACGCGCGGTCTCCCATGGGACGTCCTCGTTCGAGTACCGCTTCTGCTTTCCCGACGGCACGTATCGCTGGCTGCGCGACGAGTACATGCTGAAGCGAGACGCGGACGGCAACCCCGTCGAGATCGTCGGCGCCTGCGTCGACATCCACGACCGCCGGATGGCCGAGGCCGCGGCCGAAGCCCTCGCGCGCGACCTGCGCCACCTGATCGAGACCGCCAACGCGCCGATCCTCGGCGAGGACATGCAAGGCCAGATCAACGAGTGGAACGGCGCCGCCGAGCGCCTCACCGGCTATCCCCGCGCCGAGGTCCTCGGGCGCTCCTTAGCGGATCTCGTGCCGCCCGGCCAGCGCCGGACCGTTCGCGACGTGCTCGACGCCGCTCGCCACGGCATCGAGAGCGCCAACGTGGAAGTGCCGCTGGAGTCGCGCGACGGGCGCGGGTTGCTGTTTCTGCTGAACATCAGCACGCGACGGGATCGCGATGGCAAGGTCACCGGTGTCGTCGGGCTCGGGCAGGACATCACCGAGCACCGTGAGATCCAGCGCCGCGGCCTGCGTGTGCAGCGGCTCGAGAGCATCGGCACGCTGGCCGGCGGCGTGGCTCACGACATCAACAACGCGCTCGCGCCGATCCTGCTGGCCTGCGGCCTGATACGCGACCGCCATCCCGAGTCGCGCGACTTGGTCGACGTCATGGAGTCGAGCGCGCGCCGTGGCGCGTCGATGGTGCAGCAACTGCTCACCTTCGCCAAGGGCGTCGATGGCAAGCGCGTGCCGCTGCGCCCGCAGTCGGCCGTGGCCGAGATCGAGCGCATCGCGCGCAGTACGTTCCCGAAGAATATCCGCTTCACATTCGAGAGTGATCCCGCCGTCCCGATGGTGCTCGGGGATGCCACACAGCTGCACCAGGTGCTGCTCAACCTGTGCGTCAACGCGCGTGACGCGATGTCCGGAGGGGGCGACCTGCGGGTGGCCGTCTCCCGGCGCGTGCTGACGCGCGCGGAGGTGCGCCACGAGGGCGAGGGCGTTCCCGGCGAATACGTGCAGTTCCGGGTCGAGGACACCGGTCACGGCATCCCTTCGGAACTCATCGAGCGCATCTTCGAGCCTTTCTTCAGCACCAAGAGCGTCGATCAGGGCACGGGCCTCGGCTTGTCGACCGCGGTCGGCATCGTGCGCAGTCACGGCGGCTTCCTGCGCGTGCAATCGGAGCCCGGCAAGGGCTCGGCCTTCACCGTGATGCTCCCAGTGCACTTGCAGCCCGAGCGCGCCCCCGAGGCACCGACGCCGCGTCCAGCCGAGGGCTTGCGCGGCGCGGGCGAGCTGATCCTCGTGGTCGATGACGAGCCCGCGGTGCGCGACGTGTTCCGCCAGATCCTCACCGCCATCGGCTTCCGCGTCCGCACTGCCGCGGATGGCCGCGGCGCCCTCGAGATCCTTGGCGACGAATCCAACCAAGTCGCCGGCGTGATCACCGACCTGCACATGCCCGTGATGGACGGCATCGAGCTTGCACGCGAGATTCGGCGCCAACGCCCGGACCTGCCGATCGTGCTCGCGAGCGGCTTCGCGCAGAAGGCTGATCCGCAGGTGTTCGCTCAGCTGCGCTTCACCGCGCAGCTCTACAAGCCCTTCAGCCTCGAGACTCTCTCGCACGCGCTGCGCCGGATGCTTCGTCCGGCCTGAAAGCGCGACGGGAACGCGACCTACGCGTTCCCGCCGTGGAGCCAACCGCGCAGCGCCCGTCTCAGCGCGCCGCCGTGGCCCACTTGCGCGCGACATGCTGCAGGTCGGGCCGCTCTTCGCCCGGCGCGTCGCCGAAGTAGGCGCGCTCCAGCCGCGCGATCTCGTCGGCCAGCTCACGCTGGCGCGGCGCCTCGAGTCCGCCCTCGTCGTGGACCTCGCGCAGGAATCCCAGCGCGCTGAACGGGGTCAGCGGCTCGGGAATCGTGCGGACGGCCGCAGCGGGGGCCTGCTGCGCGGGACGCGCGCGTCGCGCAAACGCGATCACCGCGGCCAGCAGCGCGGCACCGCCGAGCCACCAAGGCCAGCGCGGGCTCGTCTCGCCGTAGTCGTAATCGAGCTCGACGGTCGAACCGACGGACGCGAGATCCGCGTCGGCGTAGCGGAAGTGCTCGCTCGACGCGACCTCGACCTTGGGCACGGCGAAGGCGAACGCCCGCGGCAGCTGCGCAAGTCCCTCACGGCCCTGGAACACGATCGTCCACAGCCGCTCGGTCAGCACGCTGCGACCATCCTCATCGAACTTGGAGACGGAGACTGGACGCTCGTCCTTCGAAGCGACCTCGAAGCCCTCCGGGGCCAGCGTGACGAGATCCTCGAGCGTGGGTACGAGGCCCGCGGCGTTGGCCTTCATCTCGAGCACGAGCTTGCCGGACTTCGCCTGACGTTCGTCGAGCGTCTGCACCAGCGCTAGGCGCTCAAACGGACGTTTCGCCCCGCGCTCCCCGCGCGCGTCGATCAGGAGCTCGCCCGACTCGATCGGCAGCACGCAATAGCCGCTCGTGTCGAGGAAGTCGAGGTCGAGCGAGACGGGCGGGATGCGATCGACCTCTGGGCCGCGCGGCTGCAGCAGCACGTAGGCATACGGAGTCACGCGCCAGCCGGGCTGGGCGTCGGGCAGGGAGCGCGCCTCGGGCTGGTTGAACGTCACCGAGAGAACGTCGAAGCGCTCCTTGAGACGCTCGCGCAGACCTTCTTCGAACTTGTCGCGGTAGTCCTCGAGCGGGCGCCCGTAGTTCCACGCGTAGTTGACGCTGTTCTGGTTCTGCAGGTATTTGCCGAAGCCGCCCGACTCGCGCTCGATCTCCACCGTGTGGCGCAGGTCGATGCGCAGGCCGAAGGGGGAGCGATGGCCAACCTCGCTCGGGCCGTCGACCTCCGCGTGCAGGCGGATTTCGGTGACGAGGTCGCCGTAATAGCTCTCGAGCTGCTGCAGCTCGCGCGTGATCTTCGTCTCGCCGGTGATGGCGAGGCCTTGGCGCACGTAGCGCGACTTCACGGCCGGATTGCAGCTGCCGATACCCGTCGTGAGCGAGTTGCCGAACATTTCGACGTGGCGCGCGACGCGCTCGGGCCGCAGCGCCTCAAGGGCGGCCTTGATGCGCGCGATCTCGCCCGTGGCGAGCTGGGTCTTCGCGTCGATGCGGTTGAGGTCGCTGGCTCCGAGCGCGGCGTAGAACCACGTCTCGTAGAGTCGCGCGGAGTCCTTCGAAGGCTCCGCGCTCGCGCGCGAGCCCGCATAGAGCTCGGCGGCGCGCGCGAAGGTCTCGAACGCCTTCGTGCGGCGCGTTGAGTACTCGGCGTCCTTCTTCAGCTCGTAGCGGAACTGGTTCTCGTCGTGCTCGAGTGCGCCGAGGACCATCCACAGCTGCCAAGCGTCGCCGTGCTTCCCGAGCGCGCGGTCGAGCGTGGCGCGCGCGAGCCCGTAGCCGCGCAGCACTTCCTGCTCGATGTCCTTCTGCTTGCGCTGGGTGCTCTTGTCCTTCTGCAGGGCGGGATCGCGCCACACGCCCGCGAGGTTCGTGCGCATCGCGCCGACGAGCTCCGCGAGCGTCTCGGGATCGAGCGCGTCGACCGAGCCGAAGATGCTCTCGAGCGTCTCGAGGCGATAGATCTCGGCCTGGCTGTGCGCGGCGCGGAACGCCGCCGCTACGAGCTTCTGATCGATCTCGACCTCGAGCGCCCGCAGCCGTCCGACCCACTCGCCGAGCTCCGCGAGCGCGCGCTCCTGCTTCGAGCGCGTCAGCGGAATGGCGTTGGCGCGCTGGTCGAAGCCGTACATGTAGATGTAGGGGTTCGAGCGGCCCTGATTCTGGTTGGGGTCGTGCTTGCGCGCCCAGACGCGCAGGAACTCGTCGACGAGGCTTTTGGCTGGGATCGGGTCGGTCTTCGCGAGCGCCTCGATGTACGGAAAGGCGTCGATCTCCTCGCCGACCTTCAGGAACAGCTGCGCGTAGGCCACGCGCAGACGCGGGCGCAGCGTGGGCTCGACGAGCTCGACCCACTCGTCGCTCGGACGGGCCTCGAGGATCTTGCCGGTCTTGATCGCCGCGGCACCGCCGCGACCGTTCCAGCCGCGCTGCTCGTCGTCGAAGTCGTAGTAGAAGAAGTTGCCGTACATGTCGCGCCGCATCTGCGGGCCGAGCGACGTCGACGTGTCGTTCGAGTAGCTGTGCAGCGCCTCGCGCAGCCAGTTCGACGCGAGCAGCGAGAGCTGGGGCTGCCAGCGCGCCGCGAGCTCGGGCGCGGCGCGCAGCAGCGCCTTGGCGGCCGTCGACTGCAGCTCGAGCAGCCGCTCGCGGCGATCCGCGTCGGTGGGCGCCATCGAAAGCGCCTTCGAGGCCGTCGAGCCGATGGCGGCGAGGATCTCCATGCCGCGCTCGGGACGGGCTGTGAAGCTCTCGTCGAGCCACGCGGCGCCGAGCTCCGCGCGCAGCTTCGGCGCGAGCTCGACGGCGCGCGTGATGGCCTCGTTCTTGGCGCTCTCGCTGACCTCGCCGACGGCGAGCACGGCTTGCGTCGCGTTCCAGGCGCGCTCGAGCCAGACGGTGCTCGCATCCTTCGCGTGCCGCGCGAGGCACAGCCGCGAGATCAGGTTGAGGCCCTCGCGATCGCCGCGCTCGAGCGCCTCATCGAGCGTCGGGACGAACGGCTCGAGCTCGTCGGGCTTGCCGGCACCGACGAGGATGCGCGCCATCTGGCGGCGATCGACGGCGAACCCGGGCTCGTCCACGCGCGCCTTCACGAGGGCGACGAAGCTCGAGATCTGGTGGCCCTGCTCGAGGGCCTGCGTCAGCAGCGTGCCGAGGGCCGCGAGTTCCTTGTCGGAGAGCTTGTGCGGACAGGCAGCGGCGAGCCCGAGCACGTCGGCGGGGGAGAACTGGTTCTTCTCGATGTACTGCTGGCCTTGCGGGTGCACCTGCGCGCGCTCGCGCGGGCCCTCCTGCAGCGACTTGAGCAGCTGTTCGTAGCCGGCCTTCTGCTCGTCCTCCTGCCAGCGCGCGAAGGCGGCCTTGACCGAAGTCCACTCGCCGAGCGTGACGTCGCGCTGGAACTGCTTCAGCTCCGCGTCGATGGCCTTCTGCTCGGCGGCCTGCCGGGCGCTCTCTTCCTTCGCCTTGCGCGCCTCGTCCTCGGCTCGCGGATCGATGGCGACAGCTTCCTCCGTGCCGGCCGCAGCGGCCGCAGGCTCTGCTCCCGCGGACGAGGCCGTCGCGCTGGGAGCGGCCGTAACCGTCGCAATGGGCGCCGCCGTGGCGGTCGCGGTGGGGAGCGCGCTGCCGGCTGAGATGGTGATCGTCGCCGGTTGCGCGGTGCTGCCCGTCGGGGGGATGAGTGTGAGCGGAATGGCCGCGGTCGTGCCGCTCACGACGACAGAGGTCGAGGAGCCTGCCGCGGTGATGACGGCGCCGCTGAATGCGCCGGTCTTCGGCTCGGGCTCGAGGGCGGAGGTCTTCACCTCGCCCGTGCCCTCCGAGGGCTCCACCTGCGTCTCGCGCACCTTGGCCCACGCCGCGAGGATCGCGGAGGGGCGCCGGTCGTAGCCGAGCTGCCGCAGCTTCTGCGTGCGCGGGCCCGGCTTGCTGGGCTTCTTCTCGCTCGCCTCGTCCTGCTCGGCGGGCTGGTCGCCTTCGGCGAACTCCATGACTTCGCCCGATTCCATCTGCACGTAGCCGAGCTCGCCCAGTTGGATGACCGGCTGGGCGTGGGCAGCGGACCACCACAGGAGCGCCGCCGCGAGGGCGCGCGCCATCATTCGAGCCTGCATCCTGATCTCCATCGAGTTGCCGCGCGGAAGGCGGCGTGGCACGCGCGTCAAAGGGGCGCGAAGGCGAAGCGCCGACGAGTGGACAAGCGATGCGACCCACTCGCGCGGGCCGCGCACGATCCGACGACTAGGAGCCGCCGCCGTCGGGCGGCGGGCCGGAGCTCGCACCGCGCGCGTCGGAAGGCTTCTGTCCCTTGCTCTGGCTCTTGGAGCCGCGACCGCGGCCCGATCCACAGCCCTTTCACTGCGACGGCAGTGGCAGGCCCTGCAGGTCCTTGATGTCCATTCGCGCGAGGCGGATCGAGGACTCGAGGCTCTCCTGCGCGCGCGCGGCGCCGTCACCGTCCCCCTCGGCGAGCAGCGACTCGGCGACGAGCTTGTAGTTTTGGCGCGAGGCGTCGATCTCGCGCTCCCACTCCTCGGGTGCGGCGCCTTCGAGGCGCAGCAGCCAGGTCGTGTAGTACTGCGCGTTCGCGAGCGCGTCGCGCGTGTCGAGCACGAGCGCGGGATCGGCGCTGGCATCGGACTCGAGCTCGCCGAGCAGGCCCTCGAGCTCCGTGCGGGCCTCGGGCAGCTTCGAGATGAACATCTGCGCCTTGGCGCGCTCGAGGCGCAGGCGACGCAGGTCGCTCGTGCGCTCCGCGGGCAGCGCCGCGATCGCCTCCGAGAGCGTGCGCTCGACCTCGGACCACAGTCCGCGCGCCGCCGCATCGCCCTCCTTTGCCGCGACCTCGCGCGCCTCGCGCACGTGACCCTGCGCCAGCGCGACTTGCGCCGCCGCGGCGTCCTCGCGGACACGTTCCTGTCCGGGGCCGTAGTGGTACGCCGCTGCCCCGACGGGCAGGAGCAACCAGGTGAAGATCAGGAGCTTTCTCATGGATTTCGAACCTCCCGCGAGCCCGGTGCGCGCGCGCTCATGCTAGCCCAACCGGGGCGCCTGCGGCCCGGGATTTTTGGGCTCTGGACTCCCCTGTGGACGCGCCGGGCCGCCAGCGGGTCCCGGCGAGGTGCAGGGCCAAGGGCAGGAGCGAGAGCAGGGCCGCTCCGACGCCGATGGCGAGCAACGCGTACTCGCGGCGCGTCAGGCGCTCGAAGGGGCTCTCGTCCTCGCTGGCGAAGGACTCTTGGATCACCGCCGTCGAGATCTGGGACTCGTTGGCGTTGTGGAACACGCCGCCGAGGCGCGCCGCGATCTGCTTCAGGGTTGCCACGTCCTGCCGCGAGTGGCGGCCGTCGATGAAGCGACCCGTCTGGGAATCGCCGACGCCGACGATGATCGTGCGGTGGACGGAGGCGGGCATGCGCGGCATGCCGGTGGCCGGGACCGTGTCGCCGTCGCTCACGACGACCAGCGTGGTCGAGCGGGGCTCCCAGTCCTTCGCCACCGTCGCGGCTTCCTCGAGTCCCGCGAACAGCTCGGTCTTGCCGGCCTTGAAGGCGTGGTGCATCGGCAGGTCGCCGAGGATGTTGCGCACGACCTCAAAGTCGCTCGTGTCGATCACGACCGGCTTCGCACCCGAGTAGACGGCGATCACGCTCACGCGCGTCTGCGCGAACGGGACGCGGTCGAAGAACGACTCCATCACGTCGCGAGCGCGCTGCATGCGGCTCTGCTTCTGGTCCTTGCCGGCGTCGACGAGGCGCATGCTCGGGCTCACGTCGAGCACCATCAGCACGTGCCGTGGATTCTCGAGGCGCTGCGCGAGCGCGGCGTCGCCAGAGTGGGCGCGCGGCGGGATGGTGGCGAGTGTCGCGAGTCCCCACGCCACCATGGAGCACGATAGGGCGCGCAGCCACGGTGCCCCGAGGGCCCACGCTGCAGGCCTTTCCAGCGGCCCGAACGCGAGGCGCGCAACGCGCGCGACTCGCCGGGAGTGCAGCCACTCCGCCGGCGCCGCGAGCGCGAGCGCGAGCGCCGCGCACCACTCGGGCAGCGACTCCGGCAGGTCGGCGGGCGTCACCACGGCGTGTACCTCAGTCCGAAGCCGGTGAGCAGCAAGGCGAGCAGGGCCCCGAGGCCCGCGAGGCACCACGGGACGTAGTCGTCGGACGCCTCGGCTTGGCTCTTCTCGAGCTTGGCTTTCGCCATGGCGTCGATGCGCGCGAAGATCGATTCGAGTCCGCCCTCGTCCTCCGGCTTGAAGGCATCTCCGCCGGTGAGCGTCGCGATGCGCACGATCTCGTCGGGAATGGCGCCCTCGGCGATGTGCACCGTGTAGACGGCGATGCCGTTGGCGCGCATCTCGCGCGCGAGCTCCTCGTCCTGCCCGCCCGAGAGGTCCGAGCTGAAGCCGTCGCTCACGAGCACGATCATGCGGTCGCCGTCGGGACGCTCTGCCAGCACCTTGCGGCACGCCCGCAGCGCCTTGCCGATCTCGGTGCCTCCAAACCAGCTCGGGAGGTTGCGCGGGTGCATGAACGGCGGCGCGCAGCGGAAGGCCGAGATGTCGTTGGTGAGCGGCACCCAGTGCAGCACGTTGTTGCCGAAGAACGTGAGACCGAACGCGTCGCCCTCGCGAAGGTCGACGAACGAGTTGATCGCGACCATGGCGGCGTCGTAGCGATCACCGGACCCGAACTGGGCCAACATGCTGCCGGAGACGTCGACGCAGAACTGGATGTTCGTCAGCGCGCGCTTCGAGCGCGGCTCGGCCCACGACTGCGGGCCCGCGAGCACGAACAGCGCGCATCCAAGCAGCAGGGCGGGGACGCACTCCGCCACGCGCAGCAGAAAGCGCACGCGAGAGTCGCGTGCTCGCCGCACGTGGTCGAAGGGGAGCGCGAGCGCGCGGCCGCGCCGCTGCCACGTCCACAGGCAAAGGGACGCCGGGATCACGAGCAGCGCGAGCATCCACGGGTGGCGGAACGACGCGAGAACTTCCATCAGCGCGCGCCTCCGGGGCCGTCGAGTTCGTCTGCGCGGAGCTCGCGATAGGGCACGAGCAGCGCGGGAATCTCGCCGGCGCCACGCGCATCCGGTCGGTGGAGCCACTCCTCGAGTCTCACGAGCAGCGGACCGGCCTCGGGATGGCGCTTCAGCTGCGCTATGACCTCCACGGGGCGCGACCCCTCGAGGCCGAGCCTGCGACGCCACAGCGCCACGAGCGACAGCTCGAGCTGCGCGCGCTCCTCGCGCGAGAGTTCGCCGCGCATCGCGCGCTCGACGAGCGGCTGGAGGCGCTCCGCGAGCGAGCGTACTCGCGCCTGCCCGGCGCTCTCCGCGGCGCGACGGCGACGCCCGACGACGAGGATCGCCACGAGACCGGCGATCCACACGATCCCGCCGGCGACCAGCAGCGCGCCGTAGCCGCCGAGCTGCGGCAGTTCGACCGGCCGCGGAGCGTTCGGCCGGACCGCGCCCTCCGCGGCGAGCACGCTGCGGATCTCGACGCGCAGCTCGGGCAGGTCGGCGGTGGACGAGCCATCGCGCCGCTGCAGTAGCGTGCGCAGATCGTGCGCGCCGGACTCGAGGCCCCAGTACTCGAAGTCGTAGCGAAATGCGCCGCCGTGCGGGCGCGTAGCGACGATGCGCAGCGCGACCGGAGCCTCGCGGTCCGCGGAGACGGCGACGAGCTCGGTGCCCGGCAGCACGACGTCGTTCCAGCGCACCGGCATGCCGACCGATGGCGATGCGCGCAGCAGGTCCTCGCCCGGAAGCGCTCCGCGCGGTAGGGAGAGGTCGAAGCCGGGGAAGAAGCTGCTCATCGCGTGCCTCGCGCGACGCCGCCGCGGTTCTTGAACATCTCGCGCAGCTTCGACGCGCACGGCTCGCCCGCGCGCAGCGTCAGGCAGTCGACGCCCGAGCGCACCAAGGCGCTCGCGAGCTCGCGCGGATCACTCCACGCCGCGCGTCCGCTGGTCACGAACTCGCGGCCCGTCTCAGCCTCCCGCGCCCGCAGGAAACCCGCGCCGCGCAACCCGGACTCGGCGGGGTCGACGAGCTGCAGCGCGACGCAGTCGTGCGCGTGGCCGGCGTGCTGCAGCGCCTTGAGCGCACCTTCGTCGTGCAGGTCCGACAGCACGACGAGCAGCGAGCGCTGACCGAGCGTCGGAAGCACCTCGCGCAGGCGCTGGGCGAGCGTCGTGCGTTCGTCGAAGCGATGCGTGCGCAGCTGCAGGAGCCACTGCATGACGCGCGCGCGCGACAGGCTCGGTTCGACGCGCATCGTGCGCTCGCCTGCGCCGATCACACCCACCGGACTCACGCGGTCGAGGCACGCGAGCGCGAGGCCGCCCGCGATGTAGAGCGCGAGCTCGTACTTGCTGGCGCGTCCCGAGGCGATCGTCATCGAGGCCGATGTGTCGAGGAACAGGTAGCAGGGCGTGCTCTTCGGCGCCTCGTATTCCTTCACGTACGGCCTGCGCGTGCGCGCCGTGACGCGCCAGTCGATCGAGCGGATCGGGTCGCCCCAGTGGTAGGGCCGCGACTGCACGTACTCGGTGCCGCTGCCGAGATAGGCCGACTTGTCGATGCCGTAGGACAGGCTGTCGGCGAGCTTGCGGATCGCGATGGCGAACTGTCGCGCATCGAGCGTCGCGAGCTCCTCGACGTGGCCTTCCTGCGCGCGCACCGCCGGGTCGACCTTCGGCCCCGCGCTCATCAGGCGCGCGCCTCGTCGCCCATCGAGCGCAGGATCTCGTCGAGCACCTGACGGCCGGTCTTGCCCTCGGCGATCGAGCCGTACTTGAGGCGCATACGGTGCAGCAGTGCGTCCTCGGCGAGCGCGTAGAGGTCCTCGGGGACGACGTAGGAACGACCGTGCATCAGCGCTCGCGCGCGCGAGGCCTTGATCAGCGAGATCCCCGCGCGCGGGCTGCAGCCGAGCTCGACGTCGGGGTGCGCACGCGTGCGGTGTACGACCTCGACGACGTGATCGACGAACGTGTCGCTGACGTGGATCGAGCTCACGGCCTCCATGGCGGCGACGATCTCCGTCACCGAGCCGACCGGGCGGGAGTCGAGTACGTCGAACTCCGTCTGCACGATCGCGCCCTTTTCTTGGCGCTGGATGCCGAGCGCGGCGTTGCGCCTCAGCACCTCGCGCTCTTCGGCCGGCGAGGGGTAGTCGAGGCGGTGCACGAGCATGAAGCGGTCGAGCTGCGCCTCGGGCAACTCGAACGTGCCGGCCTGCTCGACCGGGTTCTGCGTCGCGATCACGAGGAACGGGGCGGGCAGGCGGAACGTCTCCGGCCCGATCGTGACCTTGCGCTCCTGCATGGCCTCGAGCAGCGCACCCTGCACTTTCGGCGCCGCGCGGTTGATCTCGTCGGCGAGCAGCAGGTTGGTGAAGATCGGACCCTTGCGCACGCGAAACTCGTTCGTGCGCTGGTCGAGCACCTCGCTGCCGAGGATGTCGGAGGGCAGCAGGTCGATCGTGAACTGCACGCGCGCGAAGCCCAAGTCGATCGACTTGGAGAGCGTCGAGACGAGCAGCGTCTTGGCGAGGCCCGGCACGCCCTGCAGGAGCAGGTGGCCGCCAGAGAAGAGCGCGATCAGGAGGCGCTCGACGACCACGTCTTGGCCTACGACTACGGTGCCGACGCGCTCGCGCACGCGGCGGATGTACTCCTCGGTACCGGCGAGGTCGGCAGCGGAAACTCGGCTTGACGTCATGGGCATGGGACTGCGCGGCTGCGGTGGGGTCTATACCGACGGACTGCCGCGCGAGATCTTTCCAAAATCTAGGTGCGGCGACATCGACTCCACGCGAATTCTGCGTAGGCAGCCTCCTGCCGCCGCCTCCAGCCGGAGGCTGGGTCCGCGCGGATTGGGACGCGATCTTTTGGTCATGCAGCGCGAGCGGATCGGCGCGGGGCTGGGCCGGCTCTACCGCGACGCCGCCCGGTCGAGTCATTGGTCGAGTCGTCGAGCGGGCCGTGCTCGGCTGCCAGTGAAGGCGCGCTCTTGAGCGCGGCGGGACGTTTCCGCTCGCGCACGCTGATGGTCACGACTCTCCACGGCAAGGCGTGCGCGAGCGGGCCGGCGTTTCGCGTCTGCCTCGGGCCCGCGGGAGTGCGGGTCGCGGCGCTCGACACCGAGCGCTTCTGGGCGTTCTCGGGCGAAGTGGCGCGCGAGCTCGATCCGCGGGCAGCGGCGGAGGCGAAGGCGCGCGCGGCGCTCGCGGAGCGGGGAGGCGAGCTCGCCATTGCGAGCGGAGGTTCGTTCGTGCCGTATCCCGCAGCGCCGCTGCTCACGCCGGACGAGGAGTGGCTGGTGCTCGTGGATGCGCGTGACGGGCGCGGCTACGCCCATCGACATGCCACGCTCGACGCCGTGTTCGCTGGCAAGCGCTGTGAGTCCCTCGCGGCGCTGTCCGCGTTCGTCGCCCTGCAGCCCTTCCCCGAGCATGCACTCGTCCTGCGTCCAAGCGAGCGCTGGCGGACGGGGGATGGGATTCACAAGAGCATCGTGGACCGACCGGCACTAGAGCGCATCGGTCGCGAGCTGCCCGACGCGCATGGGGAACTGTGGGTCGAGACCGACCTCCGCGCGCACTGCAACCCCACCCGCATGCGCGCGTTCGAGCGCGCAGCGAGCGCGTT
>SXKQ01000042.1 GCA_005778045.1 Planctomycetia bacterium | reverse complement strand
GCGTGATCGGCGTGCCGGGGGATGACGTGGTGCTCGAGGGTGGCGAGGTGTGGGTCAACGGCCAGCGCTTCGAGGAACCCTACGTCACGCAGACCGATCCCGACGCGCGCGTGCGCGTGCACGTCAGGCCGGCGCACTACTTCGTGCTCGGCGACAATCGTCCGCGCTCGTGCGATTCCCGCGACTTCGGGCTCGTGCCGCAGGACTACATCCGCGGTCGCGTCGAAGTGCGCATCTGGCCGCCGGAGCGGCTCGGCTCGATCGATCGTCGGTGAGCCTGGCCGCGCGCGGGCTTCTCTGGATTGGGCCTCTCTTCTAGAGTCTTGGCCATGGAAACTGCGGCCTCGCGCGTGGCGCTCGTGACCGGCAGTGCACGCGGGCTCGGACTCGCCTGCGCTCGACGCCTCGCTTCGGAGGGCGCGCGCGTGCACGCGACGTACCGCTCGCCCACGCCGGAGAGCGAGGCGCTTGAGCGCGAGTTTCCCGGTTGCGTGCACGCGGCCGATCTCGAGCGCGCGGAGGACTGGAAGCGCGTCGTGGACGCCGTGCTCGCGAGCGACGGACGCATCGACCACCTCGTGCATGCCGTGGGCGAGTATGTCCGGGCTCCGTTGCACGCCACGGGCGCCGCGAACCTGCGTCGCTTGCTGTCCAACAACGTCGAGAGCGCGTTCCTCGGCATCGAGGCGACGCGTGCGGCCCTGCGCTCCGCGCGCGGCAGCGTCGTGCTGTTCGGCTGCGCGGGAGTCGAGACGACGCGCGCGCGCCGCGAGGCTGCGGCCTACGTCGCGGCGAAGTCGGCGCTGGTCGTCCTCGCGCGCTCGTGGGCCCTCGAGGAGGCGCCGCACGGCGTGCGGGTCAACGTGGTCGCGCCCGGAGTGGTGCCGCACGAGCACGCCTCCGCGGACACGCTCGATCCGAGTCTTTGGCAGCGCGTGCCGATGGGGAGGCCCGGCGAGCCGCGCGAGGTGGCGGACGCGGTCGCGTTCCTGTGCTCCTCGAGCTCGAGCTATGTGACCGGCACGGTGCTCGAAGTCGCCGGCGGCTGGCTGCTGTAGCCGCGGCGCGGAGCGGTCGGAAAAAAATTCGCGGCGAGCGACCGGTTCGCGGCGGGACTTGACTTGCTCCGTCGTTCGCGAGCGGCAGCGCCCTGGAAGGACGCTGGCGCGCGAAAGGAGAAACGCGTGACGGAGAATTCCGATGTTCCTCGCCCTGAAACTGCGTTCGATCCTCGCCCCCGTGCTCCTCGCCTCCTTGCCGACCCTGGCCACCGCCGCGTCTCGCGACGTGGGCTCCCCGGTCGCCGGCATGTGGGCGGCGAACAGCGCGACGTCGGTCGTCCTGCGCGGTGAGGTCGAGGGTGCCAAGGGCTCCGTCACCCACGCCCTGCGCGCGCAGCTGCGCGGCTCTGCCGAGGGTGGCCTGCTCGGTGGCGAACTCGCCCAAGCGAGCGCGAGTCCCGAATTGCTGCCCGCGCTCGAGTACAAGCTCGCGGGTGCCTACTCGCGCGGCATCGACGGCCAGCTGTACTTCAGCGCGGACGTCCTGCTCGACCTCGGCTTCCTCGGTCTCTCGGCCGAGGTCAAGGTCGGTGAGCTCTCCGGAGTGCTGCTGACGCTGCAGGTCGAGCCCGCGAGCGTCGGGACGAGCCCGGGCGCCGTCGCGGTCGTGCTGCCGAAGCTCGACGCGGAGCCGCTCGAGGCCTTCGGATACTGCCCCGGCGGAATGAGTGCCGGAGAACCGGTCGCCCGGGAACGCGCGGCGGCGCCTGGGGTCGGCACGGTCGAGAAGCGGCCGGTCGCTCGCGGCGGGATCCTGCGCGCCACCCTGCGCTTCCTCGAGTAGCGCTCGGGCTCGGCCCGGGTTCGCAGCCCTGCCGACTCCCTCCAGCCGCGGTACCGCCCCTGTGGTGGTGCCGCGGCTGCGGTACGCTCCCGTGCGTGCATCGTGCCTTCGATTCGCTCCAGCGGCTGCTCTCCGCGCGCGAGGCTGTTCCGGATCCTGACGCCGGGCTTCGTCAGGCTGCCGTGGCGGTCGTATGCGTGCCGGAAGCCGCTGGGCTCGAGGTCCTGCTCATCCGGCGGGCCGAGCGCGAAGGGGACCCCTGGTCGGGCCAGATGGGCCTGCCGGGCGGGCATCGCGAAGACGCGGACCACGATCTGCTGCACACCGCGATCCGCGAGACCGAAGAGGAGCTCGGCTTCGACCTGCGGCTCGCGCGCTCGCTCGGCATGCTCGAGGACCTGCGACCGGTGATTCGCCCGATGGCGGTGCGGCCCTACGTGTTCGGCCTCGACACGCGCCCGCGGCTGGCGCCGGGGCCGGAAGTCAGCCGCGTTGTGTGGGCGCGACTCGACGTGCTCGCGCGCTCAACGGGCACGACCGAGGTGTTTCACCATGGAGAGTGGCGCACCATGCCGTGCTTTCGGCTCGGCGAGGACGTCGTGTGGGGGATGACCTACCGCGTGCTGCAGCCGCTCGTGGCCGCGCTCTAGGCGCGCACGATCGGCGTCGAGAGCTCGCCGATGCCTTCGACCGAGCACGTGACCTCATCGCCGTCGACGAGCGGGCCGACTCCCGCGGGCGTGCCCATCAGCACGATGTCGCCCACGCGCAGCGTGAGGTGGCGCGAGAGCCATGCGAGCGCCTGCGGCACGGAGACGATCAGGTCGCGGGTACTCGCGCGCTGGCGCTCCTCGAGCGTCCCGTCGCGATGGCGCACGCGGGCCGTGACGGCGAGGTTCGCGATGTCGAGCGCGTCGCGCGGGACAAAGCAGGGGCCGAGCGGGCAGAAACCCTCGAGGTTCTTGGCGCGGAACCACGGGTACTTGAGCTCGCGATCCTGCTTCTGCAGCGTGCGCGCGGTGAGGTCGTTGGCGACGGAATAGCCCGCGACGTGCTCCATGGCGCGCGCCTCGTCGATCTCCCAGCCTTGCTTGCCGATCACGACCGCGAGCTCGGCCTCGTGGTCCACGCGCGCGGCGTACCACGCGGGCACGCGCACGCTCTCGCCGTGGGCTCGCAGCGTCTCCGGGAGCTTGTTGAAGAACAGCGGCTCTTCCGGCACGGCTTCGCCAAACTCGGCGGCGTGCTCGCGGAAGTTCTTGCCCAAGGCGAGGATCTTGCCCACGCCCTCGGGCTCCACGGGCACGAGCACCTGTGTCGGTCGGGCGAGCTCGCGCCAGCGCCCGCGCTTGCGCGCACTCTCGAGCGACGCGCGCTCGAAGAAGCCGTGAGCCGCGAGCTCGATCAACGTGCGCGGTGCCCCCGGCGCGGCGTCGGCCAGCCAGCCGCTCAGGTCCAGCAAGCGTCCATCGACCTCGAGGACGAGCTCGGGGCTGGCAGACTCCTGGTTCGCGGACGCCGTGCGGTAGATGCGCTGCATAGGCGCAATCTAGCGCGGAGCTAGCGAGGCAGCGCGGCGTCGAGCGTCAGCAGCGCGTAGGCCGTGCCGAGCAGCGGGTTGCCTTCCATCCAGCGCGGGCTGTTGGCGTTGGTCCACGAGCCGTCGATCTTGCTCTGCATCGAGACGACGCGGCCGCACAGCTCACGGCGCCACCCATGGGCGCGGCCGCTGCCGTCGACGAGCTCCTCGACCCCGACGAGGGACAGCGCCTGCGCCATGGTGTGGAAATAGTAGAACAGGCCTTGGTAGGGCGCGGTCGGATCGCGCCCCGGCGGGAAGCCCGGGTTGACGTCGAGCGTGTAGTTCTTCTGCACCCACGCGACCGCCGCGGTGACGCGCGGGTCATCCTTCGCGATCCCCGAGTGCAGCAGGCTCTTCAGCAGCGCGTAGGTCATCGAGCCGTAGGAGCGCGGCACCTTGACCCCGCCCTCGAGCTCCTCGAAGCCGGCCTTCGAGTCGCCGGGCGCATAGGCCGAGCCGCCGTCGTTGCCGGCGCGCACGAGCACGTCGCCGTCCTGAATGCGCACGTCGCTCGACTCCGAGCGGTTCTGGCAGCGCTCGAGGAACTTGAGCGCCTTCTTGTAGGTCGGCGCATTGGGCTCGAGCCCCGAGGCCGCGAGGGCCTCGAGCGCCATCTGCAGGTTCGAGAGGTCGGGCCGCTCCGTGGAGCCGTAGCCGATGCCGCCGTAGTAGAGGTCGCCCTCGCTGTAGCCCTCGCCGTCGTCGAGCTGGAGGTTCACAAGGAAGGCCTGCGCCTTCTTCACCGCCTCGTTCCAACGCGGGTCCTTCGAGCGCGTGAGCGCGAGGATCGCGGCCGCGGTGTTGTAGTTGGCGAGCTTCCCGTCGTGGATCGACCCGTCGGGCTTCTGGAACGAGGCGATCCACTCGAGGCCTGAGTCGATGCAGCGCTGCAGCGATGCGGGGCGCGGGGCCGGCACGCCTTGCAGGGCCGCGAGGACCATGGACGTGAGGCCGGAGTCGGGACGTCCGGGAGCACCGAAACGTCCGTCGGGGCCGACGGCCGCGAGAAACTCTGCGCCGCGGCGCAGGGCGGCGAGCGCCGACTCGCGCTCCGCCGGGGCGAAGCTCGGCAGCGCGGCAAGGTTCGGCTTGGGCGCGGCCGAGGGGCTCGCGCGCTGCATGAGTCGGTCGAGCTCCGAGAGCGTCAGGACGCTGGAGGCGGTCATCAGCACGCCCAGCGAGGGCTCCCGTTCCCAGCGACCGGGCGCGGTCTGGTCCGCGAGGATCTGCTGCGCGATGCGCCGCAGGTCCTTGAGCGTCGGTTCCGCGGGAATGCGGGGGTCGCGGCTCATCGGAGCCTCGCCTCCGAGCGCAGCGAGCGCCTTGCCCAGCGCGGCCTTGGAGCCCGGATCGCCGAGCGCGACGAGGGCCTCGAGCACCACGCGCGTCTGCGCGCGGCGCTGCTCGACGGCGGCTCCTTCGCTCTCGCTGAACAGCCCATCGGCGCCCTGCTTGGAGAGCAAGAACTCGATTCCGCGCCGAACGAACGGCCCATCCACGGACCGGTAGCGATCCGGGCAGGTCGCGTAGGCTCGCAACACCAGTGCGGTGGTGGGGAGGTCGCCGTAGGCGCCCGTCACGGGGTCCTGCCGCGTGCGCAGCCAGCGCACTCCGGCGCGGATCGGATCGGCGAGGTTCAGCTCCTCGGCCGCGGCCGCGGAGGGAGCCCCGGGGGACTGCGCCCGGGCGGACGCCGGCCAGAGAGCGCCAGTCGCCAGCGCGAGGGCCAAGGCGAGTCGATGGAGGGCGGGACAGCTCGTCATGTGGAGACTCCGATCCGGGAGGTTGCGATGAAGATTCGTAACTACCCGACGGCACCAGTTTCAACGTGCACCACGTGTTTCGGTTCAACTTGTACGCTCAGGAGACGATGTCGCCTTCGGTGCCGCCCTCCTCGCGTTCCGGGTTTGTTGCCGTGCAGCACGTTCGCTGCAGTCCCGAGGATTCCCTCCAGCGAGCGCGCGCCTTCCGCGTCTCGCTCGCCACGCGGCGCAGCGTGCGCCACTTCTCGCGGGATCCCATCCCCGAAGGCGTGCTCGACGAGTGCATCGCGGCCGCCGCGAGTGCCCCGTCGGGAGCGAACAAGCAGCCTTGGACCTTCGTGGTGGTGCGCGATCCGGCGACACGCCAGCTCCTGCGGCATGCCGTGGAGCAAGAGGAGCGGCGCTTCTACGACGAACGCATCACGCAGACATGGCGCGAGGACCTGCAGCCGCTCGGGACGACGTGGGAAAAGCCCTACGTCGAGGAAGCGCCCGCGGTGATCGTCGTGTTCCGCCAGGTCCACGGCGTCGAGGGCGACCGCCGCGTTTCGCACTACTACACGCAGGAGTCCGTCGGCATCGCCGTGGGTTTCCTGCTCGCAGCCCTGCACCACGCGGGGCTCGTGGCGCTGACGCACACGCCCGCGCCGATGGAGTTCCTCGCGCGTCTTCTGCAGCGGCCGCACAACGAGCGCAGTTTCATGATGATTCCCGTCGGATACCCTGCCGAGAACTGCGCCGTCCCGGACATCTCGCGCAAGTCACTCGACGAGGTCCGCATCGTGCGCTGAGCCGCGCCCGCGTGCTCAGGCGAGCTTGACCGCGGTCCCGTAGGCGAGCAGCTCCGCGCAGCCGCTGGCGATTTCGCAACTCTCGAAGCGCAGGCCCACCACGGCGTCGGCGCCGCGCGCCTGCGCCTCGGCGATCATGCGGTCGAGCGCCTGCTCGCGGCTCTCGGCGAGCAGCTTGGAGTACTCCTCGATCTCGCCCCCGACCATGTTCTTGAGCCATGCGGCGGCGTCGTCGCCCGCGTGGGCCGCGCGCACGGTGTTGCCGCGCACGAAGCCGAGCGTGGCCACGACTTGGCGCTCCGGAATGCTGTCCGTGGTGACGACGATCATCGGGGAACCCCAGTGTACGGGTCGAACGGACGGGTGCGCAGGCGCGCGCGCAGGGCGCGCAGGAGGAGCACGGCCGCTCCCACGACCGTGGCGGTCGCTCCCACCTGCAGCGCGAGCGGCAGGGCGGCGGACCACAGGAGGTAGAGCAGCGAGGCCGCGCCGAGCGCGAGCCCCCCGAGCACCAGCGCGAGTCCGACGCCGAGGCCGGCACGATGCACGTGGTCCTGCTCGAGCGCGCGCCACTCCGCGTCCATGGGCTCCGGACCGGCCGCGAGGCGGCCGAGCACGGCCAGCTCGCGCTCTCGGGCCACGGCCCGACGCAAGTCCTCGCGCGACTCGAGCAGCCGCTCGAACTCGACGCGCTCCGCTCCCGAAAGCTCGCCGTCGGCGTAGGCCATGGCGAGCAGCTCCTCGCGACTCGGCTCACGGGCGGCTTGCGCCACGGCGTCCTCCTCCGCCGAAGTCCTCGGCGTATTCGGGTCCGAGCGCGTCGCGCAGGCGGCGGCGGGCGTGGAACAGGCGTGACATCACCGTGCCTTCGGGGATCGAGAGCACGTGGGCGATCTCGCGATACGAAAGGTCGCGGTAGAAGCGCAGAACGAGGATCTCGCGATCGTTGGCTCCCAGACGCGCCAGGGCCGTCCGAAAGGCGCGTGCGCGCTCGTCCTCGATGAGGGCCTCGATGGGATGTGCCGCGTCGGGGTCCGCGAGTTCCCAGTTGGAGAGCTCCTCTTCGCTATCGCCGCTCGCGGACACGCTCGCGGCGCGCACCTTGCCTTGACGGCGCAGGAAGGAGTAACAGGTGTTGCGCAGGATGCGGCGGAACCAGGGCAGGAAGTGCTCGCCCTCGCGAAAGGTCTCGCGCGCCTGATAGGTGCGCAGGAACGCCTCCTGCGCCAGGTCGAGGGCGTCGTCGCGCGAGCCGACGAGGGACTGCGCCAGCCGGAAGGCGAAGTCGCGTACGGACTCGTTCAGGCGGTCGAAGGCCTCGCGGTCTCCGGCGCGCGCAGCGAGCATCAGGCGGGTGGTCTCGGCCTGCATGAAGGTGGGCCCATACGCCGCAATGGGGCCGTCCTTCACGTCGGGCGCGGATTTTTCGCGGCTCACGCCCCGGCCTCCGCGGCGAGGTCGAGCGCGTGCAGCGCCGCGCGGCGGCAGGCGCCCGCGGGGCCGAGACGGTCCGCCGCCAGCTCGAGGCCGCGCAGCGCGTCACGACGGCGCTCGGGGTCGCCGAGCAGACCGACGAGCTGCTCGATGACTTCCTCCTGGGGGCCTCGGCCGCGGAAGCAGTGCTCCGGAACGACCTCGCGTGCGGCGAGAAGGTTGATGGACGCGAACCACGGCGTGATGAGCAGTGTCCGGTACGCGAGCGTGTCGCGTGCCTTGGCGACACGATAGATGCAGACGCTGGGCAGCCGATGGTGGAGGAGATCGAGCAGGACGGTACCGGACACCGACAGGGCGGCGCTGGCTCGGCGCAGCGCGGCGTGCAGGTCGCCGGTCTCGATCTCCACACGCTCGGAGGCCCGCTCGCGCGCGACGATTTCCGCGATGCGCCCACGGTGCTCGACGTTTTCCTGCAGGATGCGCACGACGAGGCCGGGCATTCGCTCTTGGACTCGTGCCGCGACCGCGAGCATCCACGGCAGGTTGAGCTCGATGACGCGCGAGCGGCTGCCGGGGAGGATCGCGAGCTCGAGCCCTGCGATCGCAGGAGCGGAGCGCGGCTGCTGCGCGAGCCGATCCTGCAGCGGGTGACCGACGTGCGCAACCTGCACTCCGCGCCGACGGAACCACTCGGGCTCGAACGGCAGGATGGTGAGCGCGCGATCGACCGAGCGGGCGTAGCCCGGTGTACGCCACGGAGCCCAGCCCCAGTGCTGCGGTGTCACGAAGTGCAGCACCTTCACGCCGTAGCGGCGCGCGATGCGTCCGAGCGGCACGTGCAGCGCCGGCGAATCGACGAGGATCGCGACATCGGGGCGCGTCTCGCGGAAGTGCGCGGCGCAGCGCTCGAGCAGGTTCAGGTACCACGGCAGGGCTTGCAGCACGCCGTCGAAGCCCATCATCGCGCGCTCGACGGGGTTGCCGAGCAGCTCGACACCCTCCGCCGCGAGCGCGGGGCCTCCGAGGCCCGCGAGGGAAGCGGCCGGCAGGCCGCGGCGCCCAAGCTCTGCTCGCAGGGCGCGCACCACGTTGACCGCATGGATCTGGCCCGAGTGCTCCGCGCAGGAGATCAGGATCCGCGGGCTGCGAGCGAGCGGGCGCGGGGCCGGATCGGGGTCGATGTGGGCGGGGGACTCGAGCAGCGCGGCGAGCTCGGACCGCAGCGAGGCACGCCGCATGGAGAAATCCGCGAGGTGCAGTGGCGCCAGCGCGAGGTTCCCGAGCGCGCGCGCGAGCTCGACGCGCACGGCAGTGCGCGGAGCGGGGCCTGCGGGGCGGGACGACATGCTGCGGAAGCCTAGCAGCCGAGCGCGAAAAGCTCGCCACTCGCAGAATGGCCTCGAGCGCGTCGCGACGCCGCCTGGCGCAGCCCGCGAGTGCTCGCAACAGGCTCGGCGGCGCGTATCCTGTGCGCGTGGGACGCATGCTCGGTTTCTTCGCGGGCACGGTGGTGCTGCTGGTGGTGCTGCAGCGGCTGCCGGGCGTGGGCGGCCTGTTCCGGGGCTTCTTCGGCTTCTGGCTGGCGGCGATCCTGTTCTCCGTACTGGCCGAACGCATCGCGAGCGCGCTCTTTGCTCGCCGTCGCTTCACGCGTGCGGCTCTCGACCTCGGTCACGTCGAGAGCGCCTATAATCAGGGCAAGCTGGGTTCGCTGTTGCTCGCCGCCGGCAAGGCCAAGGCCGCGGTCGAGCCGCTGCGGCGCGCCTGCGCGGGTGAGCCGGAGTCCGCGGAGTGGGCGTACCGGCTCGGGCTTGCGCTGCTCGCGACCGAGCGTGCGGACGAGGCGCTCGAGTCCCTCGAGCGAGCGCTGGCCCTCAACCCCGAGCACGCCTACGGCGAGGTGCACCTCGCGCTGGCCCGCGCGCACCTCGCGCTGCGTCGCGACGACGACGCGCTCTCGACGCTCTCGCGCTACGAGCGCGAGCACGGCCCCAATCCGGAGAGCGCCTACCACCGCGGGCTTGGGCTCCGCATGGCCGGGAATCGGGCGGCCGCGCAGGCCGCGTTCCGGGAAGTTGGCGAGCTCGCCGCACGCGCGGCGCGCTTCCAGCGCAAGGCACAGCGAACTTGGGTCTGGAAGGCGTGGCTCGCGCGTTTCTCGTGAGGTTCGCTCAGGGTGTGCGACGCTCGAACGACGCGAGCGACGCGAGGAAGGCGAGCAGCGTGATGCCCAGCGGGGGCAGCAGTGCCCAGCTCTCGAAGCCGAGCTCGCGCTGGATGTAGAGGAAGCGCTCGACATCGGTCAGGCGGAAGATCGAGAGGTGCGTGATGCGCTCGACTAGGTACGCCGCGAACTGGAAGACCGTGAAGAACAGCATCGCGAAGGCGATGCCCATGGGCGCGCGCGCGCGCGTCGAGAGGAAGAAGGTCAACGCGTAGACCGCGAGCAGCACGGCGCACTGCTGCACCGCGCACAGGAGCAGCGGGACGTAGGGCACCGAGTGGCCGACGAAACTGCACAGCCAGGGAATCGTGAGCGTCGAGAGCACCACGGGGATGCACACGGCCGCGGCGCCCTCGAGCCAGCGCTCGGTGAGGATGCGACGGCGCGACAGGGGGCGCGCGAGGAAGATCTCGAACGTGCCGCGGTGGACCTCGCCCGCGACGGCGCCGCAGGCGAGCAGCACGGCCGCGGCCGTGCCGAGCGTGTTGCAGCCCTTGAAGAAGTGCTGGCCGGTGACGTACGCGAACACGCCGCCCTGCTCGAGCGTGTCGATCACGTTGCGCAGCACGGGGATGGGCGCCATCGCCTTGAGCGAGTTGGTGTGCTTCTGGAACTCGGGGAAGTACAGCACGGCGGGCACGAGCATCAGCTCGAGCACCACGAGGAAGCCCACCCCGCGCCAGAAGGTTGATTGCAGCGCGCGGCCCATCAGCAGGCCTCCTCGACGCCGTACAGCCCGCGGTAGAGGTCCGCGAGCGAGGCCTGTCCGTAATCGAGCGTGCGCGGCGGGCCGATGCCTTCGAGGCGTGAGAGCTCGGCGAGGAACGGCCGCGGATCGTCGCTGTCGAGCTCGGCCACGAGCAGATCGCCACGCACGCTCGCGCGCGCGCTGCGCAGCCGCTGCGCGAGATCGTCGAGGCGCACCTCGGGTCCGAAGGTCGCGCGCACCAGTCGCCGCGCGCGACGCGCGACATCGTCGGCGCGCTCGGTCGAGATCTTGCGCCCTGCCGAGAGGAACACGAACGTCGCGCACACGCGATCGACCTCTCCGAGGTGGTGGGAGGAGAGCAGGACCGTGGTCCCGCGCGCGGCGTCCTCCTGCAGCAGCTGGATCATCGTGCTGCGCTTCTGCGGGTCGAGGCCCTCGGAGGGCTCGTCGAGGATGCGCACGGGCACGCGCGGCGCGAGCGCGGCTGCGAACATGAGCTGGCGCTTCATGCCGTGGCTGTAGGTGTGCACGCGGCGCTCGATCGGCAGCTCGAAGGCCCGGGCGAGCTCGCGGGCGCGCTGGCGCGACTCTCGTTCTCGACCGCGCAGGAACCAGTCGAGGTGCTCGTCCCCGCGCAGCTCACCGTACATCCCGATCTCACCGGGCGCGTAGGTGCACTTGCTTCGCACGGCGGTGCCGTCGCCCTCGAGCGCCACGCCGGCGACGCTCGCGCTGCCGGCGTCAGCGCGCACGAGTCCCACCAACAGTCGCATCAGGGTGCTCGTGCCGGAGCCGTTCGGGCCGAGCAAGCCCGTGACGCGCCCCGGCTCGACGTCGAGGTCGCAGGGCTCGAGCGCCACCTTGGCGCCGAAGCGTCGGCACAGGCCGCGCGCGCGGATCGATCCGTCGCTCATTGCGTCGCCCATGCTAGCGAGCGATGTGCCGCGCCCGTCGAGGAAGTCGCGCGTCGATCGCGTCGGAACCAACGCCTGCGCCGAGGCGGTGCGCGCCTGCTAGAGTTCCGCGCGATGTGGACGATTTCGGTGCTCAAGCGCGACTCATTCGGTCGGGTCGAGATGCTCACGAGCGGCGATGGATCGCACCGCCTGATTCGTCGCGTCGCCAGTGGGGGAGCGCTTCCGCTCTCGCGCCGTATCGCGCGTGCGTTGCTGCGGCGTGAGGAACGAGCGCTCGCGGCGCTGGCAGGACTGGCCGCTGTCCCCCGCAGCGTTGACGTTTCAGGTCTGCCCGCGCTGCCCGAGCGAGACGTTCAGCTCACACTCGTGCGCTCCTACATCGACGGAGCACCGCTGCATCGCTGCGAGCGACTGCCGGTCGACTTCTTCGAGCGACTCGAGGAGCTTGTGCGCGAGCTGCACGCGCGTGGCGTGGCCCACAACGACCTGCACAAGGAACAGAACATCGTCGTCGGACCGGATGGCTGGCCGGCGCTGATCGACTTCCAGCTCGCAAGCGTGCATGCCGTCGGCTCGCGCACGCTCGCGTCCCGCGCGAGCGATGACCTGCGCCACCTCGCCAAGCACCGCCGACGCTACTTGCGCTTCGCGCGCGTCGTCGATGCGTCGCCCAGCGCGGAATTGCTCGCGAACCCGCCGCGCGCGCCGCACCGCCGCGGAGTGGCGCTCGTGTGGCGCAAGACCGGCAAGCCGCTCTACAACTTCGTCACGCGGCGCGTGCTCGGTCGCCGCGATGGCGAGGAGCGACGCGAGTTCGCGGGGCCCTGGCCGGTGTGGGTTGCGGCCGTCGGACCGCGTGCACCTCAGAGGATGTCGTCGCGGTAGACGAACTTGCGGCGCTTGGGATAGTCGCGCCGGTAGGCGACGAGGCGCCAGAGCTGGTCAGGGCCGAAGGCCGCGAGATACTCGACCTGCTTTCCATCGGCTGCCTCGAGAGCGATGCGGCCGGAGATGAGACCGACGAGCTTGAGCTCGTGCTCGGCGAGCGGGTTGACCACGAACAGGCCCGCGCCCTCCGCAGTCGTCGTTGAAAGGCGCGCGGGCACGCGCACGAGCAGTCCCTCGACGCGCGGATCGGCGAGCACCTCGACCTCCTCTTGCCAGCGCTCGCGGCCGACGCGGCCGACGAGCAGGAGGCGCGTTCCAGGCGTGGGCGTGTCGAAGGCGATGGGCACGCGCGGGAAGCGGATCTCCGGCTCGGCGGTGAACAGGCCACCGCCGAGAGGCTCGACCACGGCTTGCTCGGTGCTCGGGCCATCCCCGAACCAAGCCGTGACTTCGACCGGCCCCGAGCGCGCGCTGCGCCCGAGGAACACGATGCCGTAGTCGGTGGCTACGCCCAGCTCGGTCGCCTCCGGTCCGCGCACCTCGATCAGGGGATCTGCGAGCTTGCGCGTCCCTTGGCAGGCGGTGGCGAGGAGGGCGAGAGCGAGTGCGTGGTGGATTCGCATGGCAGGTGCGTGTGGACCGAGGGGAGCCTATCGACGCAGGGGCCGGTTCTCCTAGAGATCTGTCCCCGGGCCGCGGCTCACAGGCTCAGTATGTAGTTCTTCCAGACCCGCTCCAGCTCGTCCCAGTCCACGCCCGCGAAGGCCTTGTCCACGGCCTTCTCGAGGTCGTCGGTCTCGACCAGCGTGCGCAGGTAGGTGTCGAGGATCGGCTCCCACGCGGGGTTCCAGTCCTTGGCCTTCTTCTTGCCCGTGCGCAGGAAGTAGATGAACGACCAGCCTTGGGCGTAGTTCTCACCGCCGCCGAGCTTGTATTTGTTCTGGCCGTAGTACTCAGCCTGGCTCCAGCGCACGAGCTCCTTGAGCGGCGCGTACTTGCCGGCCGGGTTCTTGGGTTCGATGTTCTCCTTGACCGTGCCGACGCGCCAGTTGAACGGCTCGAGCTTGAAGCGCGAGCCTTCCAACTGGAAGCCGGAGAAGAAGTCGCCGGTGCCCTCGTTGAACCAGCTGTGGGGCGAGAGGTTGCCGAAGAAGTAGAACACGTACTGGTGGAAGGCCTCGTGGTTGAGGACTGCCCACGTGTTGGCGCGCCCGCCGCCCTTCTGGTCGTCGTACAGCACGAGCTCCTCGGTCTGGAACGACCAGTAGCCCGCCGAGCCGTAGAGGCCGGAGTACTTGAGGTACTCGTCCTCGCTCGAGCACACGCGCACCACGCTGCACTTCGAGCGCTCCATCGGGTCGCCCTGCGACGCGCGCGTGCGCTGCGCGAACTCCTTCTCGAAGTCCGCTTCGGTGGGCTCGGCCTCGCCCTGCTCGGGGTTCTTTTTCTTCTCCTCCGCTTCCGCGGCCTCGCGCGCCTTGGCGAGCTGGCGCAGCTCGGCGGCCAGCGCGGGCGGGTAGATCTCCTCGTACTGCTCGCGGATAGCCTCGAGGCGGTCAATGAGCTCCTTCATGAAGAGCTTGTCGTCATTCTTCGACGACACGAGGAAGTAGTTGGGCGTCTCGTACAGCTTCCAGCCGGGGTTCTTGGTGATCTCCGTCTGCAGCTCGGCGCGGCGCGCGTCGCGCATGGTCGCGCCCTTGGCGACGGCGATCTTCTTGCTAGCAATCTCGAGCGACTTGAAGCTCTTCGCCATCGACTCGAGCGTGCCTTCCCACTTGCCCCAGCGCTTGTCGTCCGCGGGCGCGAAGCCGAGCATCACGATCTCGACGTCGGGCTGCAGCTTGTACTCCCACGCGCACAGGAAGGCGGCGATGTCCTCCTTCTTGTCGAACACGTTGCGGTAGACGTGCAGCTTGGTCTCGACCTTGTTGACCTTGAGGTCCTTGCAGAGCTTGTCCTCGCGCTTCCAGCCCGACTTCAGGTTTTTCGACCAGGCCGCGAAGTTCGCGACGCCACCGCCGAGGTCGATCTCGACCTTCTCGCCGTCCAACGAGACCTCGATCGTCTCGCCGTCCTTGGCCTTGCGACGGTCGAACTTGAGCAGCTTGATCTCGAGTTCGAGGAACGGGCGCCCGGTCTTGGGGTCCATCAGCACGGACATGTCGCCGCCCGAGTAGCCGCCGATCTCGTTCTTGTCGTCGGGCTGTCCCGGCACGAAGGGCCAGTCGGACGGCATCTTGATGCTGAAGCCCAGATCGACCTCGTCCTTGTACTCCTTGCCCACCTTCGGTAGCTGCTGGGCCGGGAGCGCCGGTGCGAAGGTCACGAGACTGAGAAGGCAGGCGAGGGTGCGCAGCGACATGCAGGGAACTCCGTGGACACGGGCGGGCGGCGCGGGGGCGGCTGATTCATAAGAACGGCGCCCCCTGCCCCGGCGCAAGGGAGAGGACGTAAAGGCTGGCGCAGGAAGGGCGGAGGAGGCGAAATTCGTCGTTCCGCGCTCCAATGCAGGGCCTCGGCTGGCGTACCTTGCCGCCTCGCGTGCCCTCCGCCCCGACTCCGCCCTCGGAAGCCGTCCCATGAAGCGCTCCCTGCTGCTCCTCGTCCTCTTGATCCTCGCCGTTTCCGGCATACTCCTGTGGCGCTCCCGGGAGCAGGCTCCCGCGCAGCGGGACGAGGCTGCGCTGCCGAGCGCGCCGGCCCCGGCCGCTCCCGAAGCGACGCCCGCAGCGGGCGAGATCTCCGCGCCCGTGTCCGTCGAGCTCGCGCGCGAGGTGCCTCTCGAGCGGCGGGCCATCGATCCGACGCAGCCGGGAATCGTCCGCGGAGCCGCGATGCCCGTCGCCGCCGCGGGGTTGCGGGTGATCGGCCGCGTGCAGGACGAGTCGGGTGCCCCGGTCGAGGGCGTGAAGGTGCGCGCGGGCGAGGGGCCCTTCGAGTTCCAGATTGCGTTCGAGCAGGCCACGGGTGAGGAGGAGCGCGATCGCAAGGGGCGTGCGACCACGGACTCCGACGGTCGCTTCACGCTCGAGCTCCGGCGGCCCGGTGACGTGACGCTGCGGTTGCGAGCGGCGCGCCACGCACCGCTCGATGTTGCGCGTTCGATTCCCGCTGGCGAGCTCTACGACGCGGGTACGTTCACCCTGAGCGCGGGGCCCGTCGTGACCGGTCGTGTGGTCGACAGTCGCGGCGCAGGCGTCGGAGGCGCACGCATCTCGCGCACGCTCGGCGGGGACCCGAACGATGGGATCCTGTGGGTTGTCGACGGCTCGAGCGGCGAGGCGCTCGGCGAGACGCGCGCCGACGGCTCGTTCGAGCTCGACATCCTGCCCGCGGGCGAGCTCGAGCTCGCCGTCGAGTCGGACGAGCATCCGACCCTGCGCTCCAAGCTCGAGGGCAGCCTGCGAGCGGACGAGCGCCGCGACGGGGTGGTGCTGCGGCTCGAGCCGGGCGGCCAGATCTCCGGCGTCGCGCTAGGCGTGCCGGAGGGAACGATCGACGTACTGCGCGTTCACGCCATCGAGCGGCGCGGAGAACGTGAGGGCGAGTCCATGGGCGCCGCGCGCGCGTCGCGCTCGGCGCGCCTCGAGAAGGACGGCACGTTCACCGTGCGCGGCGTGCGACCCGACGCGGCGTACGACGTCTCGCTGCGGCTGAACGAGCTGCGGCTGAACGAGCTGCGGCTGAACGAGCTGCGGCTGAACGAGGGGAAGGGCATGCTCTCTCTCGCTCCGCGCATGTCGCGCGAGGTCGAGGCGCGCGCGGGCGACCGCGGCCTGCAGCTCGAGTACCAGCCGGACTCGGCGCTCGTGTTCACGGTGGTCGACGCGCGCACGAAGGCGCCGCTGGAGTCGTTCCGCGTCGAAGGCAGCCTCGACAAGGAGCATGCACGCTGGCCGTACTTCGAGACGGGGGACGAGTCGAAGGCGCATCCGGGCGGTCGCGGCAAGCTCGGCAACCTGCGCCGGCGGGGCGACAGCGACACCGCCAACCTGTGGATCACGGCAACCGGCTACCGCGAGTGGTCGCGGCTCGACATTCCGCTCGGCCCGGGCGCCGAGACCGACCTTGGCACCATCGAGCTGGAGCCTGCGCCGCTGCTCATGGTCACCGTGCTCGATGCGGGGTCCGGGGCTCCGGTGGCTGGCGCGCGCGTGAGCCTGCGCCGCGTGCGAGAGGAGCGCGGCGTCGACGGCGTATTCATCGCGCGGACCGTGAGCTTCGGCGCGTCGTCGGACGGCCCAGAGCCGCTGGAGTTCGGAGACCAGAGCAGTGCCACCGCGCGCACCGATGAGAGCGGCGTCGCTCGGCTCAACAGCTTCGAGGGCGCGCGCTGCACGCTCGCTGTCGAGCACGCGGAGCACGCGCCCCATCGCAGCGAGCCCTTCACCTGCGCGGTCGGCCAGCCCGAGGCGCGCGAGGTGCGCTTGAGCGTTGGCGGCAGCGTGCGCGTGACCCTCAAGGACGTCCAAGGGCGGCCGGTCGCGGGCGCGAAGATCGAGCGGCGCATGGCGCGCGTTCCGGGCGCTCCCCCCGCGCCCTTGTCCGGGCCCGACCGTCCCGAGGTGACGGACGCGAGCGGCGTGGTCGTGTTCCGGCATCTCGCGCCGGGCCTGCATCGCTTCCGCCCAGACTCGAGCTCCATGTCGTTCGGCGGCGGTGACGTGCAGTTCGTCATCGCCGGCATCATGGGCGGCGAACAGGAGCCCGGCTGGGTCGAGGCTGCGGTGGCCGAGAACGCGGAGACCGCGCTCGAGCTGCTCGCCCCGCTGCGGGTCGCGCTGCGCGGGGTGGTGACCGAAGGCGGTGCGCCGCTCGCGGGCGCACTCGTGACACTCGAGCGCAAGGCCGACGCCGGCGAGGAGAGCGGACGCATGATGATCTTCGGGATGGGCGGCGGCCCGAGCGGACGCACGGATGGCCGCGGGCGCTACGAGGTCCAGAACGTGAAGTCGGGTGACTACACGGCGCGCGTGACGCACAAGAGCCGCGCGATGCCGGCCGAAGTGGACGTGACGATCGGCAGCGACGACCGCGAGCTCGACATCGCGCTCGACGTCGCGGTGATCGAAGGCCGGGTCACGGGCCCCGACGGCAAGCCGGTGGCGCGCGCCAAGGTGACGGTCGAGCGCCCGTCGAGAATTCGTCGCACGGGTGCGGTGAGCATGGTGGTGGCATTCGCCGGCGGCGAGCGCGACGAGAGCACCATGATGCTCGGCGGCGACGAGCCTTCGGCGCGCACGGATGAGGACGGGCGTTATTCGCTGCGCGGCGTGAAGCCGGGCGTGAAGCTCGTGGTCAAGGCGAAGGCGAAGGACTTCCGCAGCGCCAAGTCGGAGGAGCTCGAGCTCGGCCCGAACGAGGCGCGCTCGCGCGTCGACCTGCAACTGCTGCCGTCGGGATCCATCGAGGTGAGCGTCTTCCGCGGCGGAGAGCCGCAGGCGGAGGGCATCGTCTTTGCGTGGCTCGTCGGCAGGAAGCCGGGCAGCGATCCTTCTCAGGCGGTCCTGCAGGAAGGTCGCGCGCGCCTCGAGGACCTCGAGGGCGGACGCTGGATCGTGACGGTGCGCACGTTCGGCCGCATGATCAGCGAGCGGGAGGACGGGGAATCGAAGCAGGAGGTCGTGGTCGAGGCCGGCAAGACCGCCAGCCTGCGCTTCGATCTCTGAGCGGTGCCGTGGCGTCGCGCGTGCACACGCCCTAATCTCTTTGGCCCATGCACGCGCGCAACTACGACGCGATCCTGCTCGACCTCGACGGGACGCTGGTCGACGAGGCGGACCGCATCCATCCCCGTACGCTCGCGGCGCTCCGCGAGGCTTCGTCCCGAGGCGTGCGCGTGATGATCGCGACCGGGCGTTCCGAGCTCGCGACCATCCCCGTGGTCGAGCAGCTCGGCATCGACAACCCTGCCGTGGTGTTCAACGGCGCGGCGATGTGGTGCCCCTCGAAGCGGCGCCTGATCGAGGAGCGCGTGCTCTCGGAACGCACGCTCGCGCGCCTCGTGCGCTTTGGCCTCGACCGTGAGCTCATGACCGTCGCGATGTGCGAGGGCATCAAGTACTCGACCTCGCCGCGCAACGATTCGGAGTGGAGCGCGCTGCGCGACATGACGGCGGTCGAGTACGTCGACCCCGCCCGCATGCAACGCCTGCGCGCGATGCGCGTGACGTTCTTCTCGAATACGCACGAGCGCAGCGACGATGTCGCTGCGGAACTCGAGGCGGCTGTCCAGCAGCCGATGTACATCACGCATTTCCCGCTCAACTGCCTGCCGCATCACCGCGACAGCAAGCTGCTCGTGTGCGACGTGCACCCGCCTTGCCGGGGCAAGGCCGAGGCGCTGCGCTGGCTGCTCGACGAGCACGCTATTCGGCCCGAGCGCGTGGTGGCGGTGGGGGACGCTGGCAACGATGTCCCGATGATGACCGAGGCGGGGCTAGGCTGCGCGATGGGGAACGCCTACCCCGAGGCGCTCGCCGTGGCCGACCGGGTACTCGGCACCTGCGACAGCGGGACGATCGGCGAGCTGGTCGAGGAGCTCTTCCTCGGTCCGTCCTAGCCAGCGAGCTCAGCTCGCGCAGGGGCCGCCGTTGGCCGCGCACGACTTGGTGTCACCCGAGCAAGAGCCCGAGGACGAGTCTGCGCCGGCGGACTTCTTGTAGGAGTCCGAGCGGTAGTCGGTCTGATAGAAGCCCGAGCCCTTGAAGAGGATGCCGGCGCCGGTTCCGAGCTGGCGCACCAGCTTCGACTTGCCGCACTTGGGGCACTTCTTCTTCGGCGCCTCGCTCATCGACTGGAAGTACTCGACGGCGTGCTTGCAGGCATCGCACTTGTAGTCGTAGGTCGGCATCGCGCAATCCTAGTCTGCCTTGGGCGGGACTTCTGCGGGGGAAGTTTCGCTCGCGGCCGGGGCGCTGGCCACCTGCACCTGGGCGGCGCGCAGCACCTGCCCGCGCCACATCCAGCCGCGGCGCAGGGTCACCACGACCTCGCCCGCGGCATGGCTCGCGCTCGGGACCATGGCCACGGCCTCGTGCAGCCGCGGATCGAACGCGCGGGTCTCCGCGATCGGCTGCACGTTTTCCTGGGCCAGCACCTGCTCGAACGACAGGCGCGTGAGCTCGACGCCCTTGGCGAGCGCCTTGCCATCCTCGCTCTCGACCTTGGAGGCGAGCGCGAAGTCGAGGTGGTCGAGCAGCACGAGCAGGCCCTGCAGCAGGCCCTCGAGCGAGCGCCGCACGCTGTTGTCGATGTCGACTTGCGTGCGCTTGCGCAGGTTCTGGTAGTCGGCGCGCGCACGGGCGAGTTGCGCGAGCAGGTCGTCGCGCTCGCTGCGCAGGCGCTCGGACTCGGGGACTGCGTCGGTTCCGGTGTTCGGTTCTGCTTCGCTCATGAATCGGCTCGCACTCAGCTGAAGTAACCCACGATCTTGTCGAAGAACGACGTATTGCCCGAGCTCTTGCGGTCGAGCTCAGCGAACTCCTTGAGGAGCTCCTTCTGGCGGTCGGAGAGCTTCTTGGGCACCTCGACGAACAGCCGCACGTGCTGGTCGCCGCGACCGCGGCCCTCGAGCACCGGCAGACCCTGTCCGCGCAGGCGCAGGATCTTGCCGCTCTGGGTGCCGGGGTCGATCTTCATCTCCGCGCGACCGCGCAGGGTCGGGATCTCGACCGAGTCGCCGAGCGCCATCTGCGCGAAGGAGACGGGGATCTCCGTGATCACGTCGGCACCGCTGCGCCGGAAGATCTTGTGCTCGACCTCGCGGATCACGCAGTGCAGGTCGCCGCGCGGCGCACCGGGGTCGCCCGCGTCGCCCTGCTGGCTGATGCGCAGGCGCATGCCTTCCTCGACGCCCGCGGGAACCTGGATTTTGACCTCGGCGCGCACGCTATCGCGACCCGAACCGCGGCACTGCGTGCAGGGCGACTCGACGCGCGTGCCCGCGCCGGCACAGGTGGGGCAGGGCGTGACCATGGCGAAGAAGCCCTGCGTTCGGCTGACCTGGCCGCGGCCCGCGCAGGTGTCGCAGGTCTTGCGGGAGGTGCCGGGCTTAGCGCCTGAGCCCTTGCAGCCCCCGCAGTGGTCCTCGCGCTTCATCACGATCGTGCGCTCGACGCCCGAGTCGATTTCCTCGAGCGTGAGATCGAGCACGATCTTGAGGTCGCGGCCGGGCTGGGGGCCCGAGCTGCGGCGACGCTGCTGGCCGAAGAGGTCGCCGAACATCTGCCCGCCGAGGATGTCCCCGAAGGCGGAGAAAATGTCCTCCATGTTGTGGAAGCGCGGTCCACCGCCGGCGCCGCCCTCAAAGGCGCGATGCCCAAACTGGTCGTACTGGCGGCGCTTCTCGGCGTCTCCAACCACATCGTAGGCCTCGGCCGCCTCCTTGAACTTCGACTCCGCTTCCTTGTCGCCCTGATTGCGGGCGGGGTGGTACTTGAGCGCGAGCTTACGGTAGGCCTACTTGATCTCCTCCTCGTTCGCGCCGCGCTCGACGCCGAGCACCTCGTAGAAGTCGCGCTTGTCGCTCATATTCGCGGTCGTGTTCGAGTGGGGCGAAAGGTTCGCGGATTTGAGCGTGCCCCGGCGCAGCGCAGCGAGCGCTCCGCCGGGGCACGTTCGTCGCGGCGGATCTCAGGCGATCGAGCCTTCGACCTTGGCGGTGTTGTCCTTGAGTTCTGTGATCATCGAGTCCGTCGTGAGCAGCAGGCCCGCGATCGAGGCCGCATTCTGCAGTGCGGAGCGCACGACCTTTGCGGGGTCGATCACCCCGGCCTTGAACATGTCGGTGTACTCGCCGGTGAGTGCGTTGAAGCCGTACGAGCCGCCCTTCTCGCGCACGTTCTCGACCACCACCGCGCCGTCGTAGCCCGCGTTCTGCGAGATCTGACGCAGCGGCGCCTCGAGTGCGCGCTTGATGATCATGGCACCGAAGCGCTCCTCGCCCTTGAACTTAGAGTCATCGATGCCGTCGGCCGCGCGCAAGAGCGCCACGCCACCGCCGGGGACGATG
>SXKQ01000041.1 GCA_005778045.1 Planctomycetia bacterium | reverse complement strand
GAGCTGCTGAGCCTCCGGGCCGGGCAGCAACATGCAGAAGTTGAGCGCGTGCGCGAAGCGCTCCTCGTCGATCCAGCGGCGGCGCTCGACGACCTCGCGGTGCAGCGCCGCGATCTGGCCCGCGGGACCGCCGAAGCTCGTGAAGCCGAGCTGCAGCCAATAGATGAGCGCGTCGCGGAACGGGACCTGCATCGAGGACCCCACAATGCTACGCGAGCGAGCGCGCACGGCACATGGAACGGCCGCGGCGCGCGGGCTACTCTCGCCGCTCCCATGAAGCTGCACCTCGTTCCTGCCCTCGTCCTCACCCTCGCCGCCGCCTGCCAGACCCCCGACTACGGTCGCCCGCTACCCGAAGGCGCGCCCGCGCTGCTCAAGCTCGGCAAGGGCGAGAAGCGCCCGGACTTCAAGGCCAGCTGGAGCAACCGCGCCGAGCTCCTGCCCGCGCTCGAACGCTCGATCGAGTGGTATGGACGTCCCTCGTCGAAGGAGCACTTCCCCATCGAGGGCGTCACGCACGCGCGCGCGCTCGAGAGCCTCAAGCACTTCCGCACGCTCCTCACGAGCTGCACGGACGAGCGCGACTTCGACGCGAGCGTGGCGCTCGACTTCGACGTCTTCAAGAGTGCCGGCTGGAACGCCAAGGGCGGCGGCGTGCTCTTCACCGGCTACTGCACGCCGATCCTCCCGGGCTCGATGACGGCCGATGCGGATTACTTCTGGCCGCTGTACGGGCTGCCCGATGACCTCGTGAAGGGCAAGGACGGCGAGATCCTCGGCCAGAAACAGTCCGATGGCTCGCTCGCGCCCTACCCGACGCGCGAGGCGATCGAGGCGAGCTCCATGCTCGTGGGTCGCAACCTCGAGCTCGTGTACCTGAAGGACCCGCTCGACGCCTTCATCGCGCACGTCAACGGCTCGGCTGTGATCGAGCTTTCGGACGGCAGCGAGAGGCGCTTCGGCTACGCCGGAAAGAACGGCCGCGAGTACGTGTCGCTCGGCAAGATGCTCGTGAAGGACGGCCACATCAAGGCCAGCGAGGTGTCACTGGCGACGATCCGTGAGTGGGGCGCGAAACATCCCGAGCTGCTGCTCGAGTACATCCAGAAGGACGACAGCTTCGTGTTCTTCACAGAGATCTACGGCGACCCTAAGGGCAGCCTCAACGTCGACGTCACCGGCGGGCGCACGCTCGCCACCGACAAGTCGCTCTTCCCGCGCGGCGGCATCGTGTTCGTCGACGTCGACGTGCCGGACCGCAACTCGCCGCTCAACTGGCTCCAGCGCCTGTTCACCAAGGAAGATCAGGCCTACGGCTCGGCCGTCTACGACCGCTTCATGTTCGATCAGGACACCGGCGGCGCCATCCGCACCGCCGGCCGCGCCGACATCTACATGGGCATCGGCCCCGAGGCTGAGTGGACCGCGGGCCGCACAAAGAGCCCGGGCCAGATGTACTACCTCTTCGTGAAGGACGAGGCGCTCCAGTCGCGCCGCTAGGTCGACCGACAAGCCTCGACGGACGAACTCCCATGCCCAACTACGATGTCGTGAAATACACGGTCGAGCCGGTCGACGGCGACGACCAGATCGCGGTGACGATCCACGCTTCCGACGGCAACAAGTGGGAGTACGGGATCCCGTTCAACCGCTCGTCCGGCCGCTACCAGTTCCCCGAGATCGACGTACTCGAGCTCGATTTTGGCGAGGACTTCGCGCGCGAGCTGATCGAGCAGGTCGAGGCGCTCGTCGCGCGCCTCTGCAAGTAGCGCGTCTCACTCGCGCGCGAGGCCCGCTAGCCAGCGCTCGGCTGCCTCGACGTCGCCGTCGCTGCGCCGCACCACGTCGACGTAGCGCCGGCCCGCCGCGAGGGCGAGGTCGCGCTCGCCGCTACGGCGGTAGAGCTCGGCGATGCGCTTGAGCACCTTGGGCGCATTGCGATCGAGCTCGAGCGCGCGGCGGTACTCGGCGCCGGCCGCGTCGACGCGCTGCTCGCTCTCGTGCAACACACCGAGCAGGAAGTGGCCTTCTACCGACGAAGGATCGAGCTCGATGGCGCGCGCGATCCAGCGTTCCGCAAGCGCTGCGTCGAGCGTACCCCGTGCATCCTCTGGGAACTCGAAGTACAGCGCGGCGGCGTGCAGCAGGCGCCCCGGGTCGCTCTCGCCGAGTTCGAGCGCGTGCTCGTAGGCCTCGACGGCGCCCGCCGCGTTTCCCACGGCGCGCCGTGCGCGCGCCAGCAGCACCCAAGTCTCCGCGTCGCCACCACCGAGCGCGATGCGGCGCTCGAGCAGCGGAGCGGCACCGACCTCGAGGCCGAGCTCGAGGCGCAGCCGCGCGAGCTTGAGCAGCGTCGCGATGCGATCGGGATCGAGCTCGAGCACGCGCTCGAGGTGCGGCTCGGCCGCGCGCCGGAAGCCCGAGCGCAACATCACGTCGGCGAGCCCCTCGAGCAGCTCGATCTGGTAAGGGCGCGTCTCGAGAGCGCGCTCGAGCAACCGCTCGGCATTCGCGGGCGCTCCCGCCGAGCACAGGGCCAGTGCGCACTGCACGTACGCGGCGGGAGCTCCGTCGCCGCCAAGCAGAGCGAGTTCGTACCAGACGCTCGCCGACTGGTTCCAGTCACCGCCCTCGGCCGCCGTGCGCGCGAGCCCCGGTGAGGCCTTCTGGGGCTCGGCCATGCGCCGCACACCGAGGTCGTCGGAAGCACAAGCGACGAGTGCGAAGGCGACGAGCGGCAGGAAGCGCAGGATCATGGCGAACGCGGAGGATAGCGCCGGCGGCGTGCGGCCGTGCGACGAAGCGCGACCCTTGGCATGATGGCGTTCATGACGCAGGCGGACCCCAAGTCGACGGCGCGCGAGCTCGAGGCGCTGCTCGCCCGTGCGCGCGAGCTCGAAGGCGCGGTGCGGCGCGTGTTCCTCGGCCATGACGAGGTCGTCGAGCAGGTCTTCTGCGCGCTGTTCTCGGGCGGTCACGTGCTGCTCGAGGGCGTGCCGGGGCTGGGCAAGACGACCCTCGCCAAGGCGCTCGCCGCCGGCCTCGACCTGCGCTTCCGGCGCGTGCAGTTCACGCCCGATCTCATGCCCGGCGACATCCTCGGCCTGCGGCTCCTAGAAAGCGGGCCCGATGGTCGACAGGTGCAGCGCTTCGAGCGCGGCCCCGTGTTCACGCACGTGCTGCTCGCCGACGAGATCAACCG
>SXKQ01000040.1 GCA_005778045.1 Planctomycetia bacterium | reverse complement strand
GTCCTGCGCGCCAACGCGAGCGCCACGCCCCACGACCTGATCGCGTTCTGCCGCTCCAAGCTCACCCACTACAAGTGCCCCCGTACCATCCACTTCCTCCCCGACCTCCCCAAGACCGGCACCGCCAAGATCCAAAAGCGCGCGCTCCGCGAGCGCTTCACCGCGCGCTGATCCATCAGATGCGCTCGCTGAGTCTTGACTCTGACGACGCGCATGCGACGCGTAGGTTGTCGCGAGATACGGTTTGCTCCCAACCACACTGAGCGCTCGCGAGTCCATTGAACCTGCGACAGTTCCTGAACGAGGTCGAGCAACAGCCGGCGTGGACGCGCGGTGGGGAGCGGGCGCCGCACAAGCGCCTGGCCATTCTGTTCGCGCTCGGGCGTGCGCTGGCGGGACAGCGGCTGGTGACGTTCGCCGCGGCCGAGGGGCCGTTGCGCGAGCTGCTGGAGCGCTTCGGTCCCGTGCGAGCCCAGTAGCATCCCGAGCAGCCGGTTTGGCGCCTCGCGCGACGCAGCGAGGAGAGCGTGAGCTGGTGGGAGCTCGTCGGGGCGGAGCAGGTGCCCAGTGACTCCGCGGGAAATCCGAGCATCGTGGCGATGCGTACCTACCTGTCGTTCGGACTGTCGCAACAGTACGCGGCTCACTTCCTGTCGCACCCCGAAGAAGCATGGCTCGTCGCGTATGGCATCGCTGCATCCATCGTCCCCGACACCATGCGCGACGAGCTCTTGAGCGCGGCGATGAGCGACGGGAACTCGGACCAGCTTGACCCAGTCACGCTTCCGGAGCTGGGGCTCGTCGTGCGCGAAGTCGCCCCAACGTGGCGCGTCCTTCGAGATCCCCGCTTCAGCGCTCGAGTGCTGCGCGCGTACGACGAGCGCCGCGTCGTGTGCGAGGTCGCCCCGCGTCATCGCGCTCGACTCTTCGGCATCGAGGCCGCGCACATCCGCTGGGCCGCGGCACAGGGCCCCGACGAGATCTGGAACGGGTTGAGCATGTGCCGCATGCACCACGCGGGCTTCGATCGCGGCGCCTTCACACTCGACGAGAACCTGCGCGTGCGAGTCGCGAACCAGCTCGCGCGCGACGAGCGCACGCGAGCGCTCTTCCACGCCTACGACGGACGAGAGATCCGACCGCCGGCCAACGCGAGCCATGCACCGCGGCCCGACATGCTGCGCTGGCACCACCGCGAGGTCTTCCGCGACCCCGCGGCACTCAGCGGCTGAGCGCTCAGCGCAGCTCGCGGATCTCGAGGTCCTTGGCGCGGATCACGGAGCCGTCGTGGTGCTGCTGGAGAGCGATGTGGCCCGCAGCGTGGCGGCGGTCGCGGTCGAGGTAGTCGGTGACGAGGGTGTGGTTGACGCGGATCTGGATACGCGTGCCCTCGGCTTCGTCCTTGCAGAGGACGTGGTAGTCGAACCAAGTGTCGTGGCCGACGAGTTGGGCCTTGAAAGGCGCGTAGTGATAGAGCGAGCCGGTCTTGACCGGATCGGCGTGGGTGCTGTTGATCTGGGCCTCGTAGCCCGCGGGCCAGCCGGGGCCGTAGGCGACGCGGAAGTAGAGGCCGGAGTTGCCGCCGGTGTTGATGCGCAGCTTGGCGCGCAGCTCGAAGTCCTTGTAGTCGCCGCGCGGGCTGAACAGGTGACTGGCGGCGCCGCGGCCGACGATCTCGCCATTCTCGACCAACCAGTTGCCCTTGTCCGAGACCTTCCAGCCGTCGAGCGAGCGGCCGTCGAAGATCGGCGTCCAGTCGCTGCGCTCGTCGACGTTGTCGCGCGCCTTCACGCGCACCGCGCGCACGGCCACGGGCCCGTGATCGCCCTGGATGCGCAGCGGTCCGCGCGCGACCTCGCCCTCCCAGCCGCCCTGCGTCGGCACCGGCACCTCGAGCTCCTCGTGCAGCAGCGTGTCGTCGATCATCACGCGTTTGAACTTCGCGTTGGCGATCTTCTTGCCCTGCGCGTCGAAGCGCGGCGCCTCGAACGTGCCGCTCATCCAGTGCCAGCGGCCTGCGCCGCGGAACGTGTTGAACGTCGGCGCGCGACCGGGCCACGCGGCGCGATCGGCGGCCGCGTAGATGCCGCCGCAGTCGCCGAACTTGAGCTCGGTCTTGCCCGACGAGTCGAGCAGCTGCACCTCGTAACGCCCCATCAGATACACGCCGGAGTTGCCGCCCTCGGGGAGCTGGAACTGCAGCGAGAAGTCGATGTCGCCGAACTCGAACTTTGACACGAGCTCCGACGGGCCCGCACCGGCGATGTTCGAGACCGTGGGACCGTTCCAGTCGTCGGCCTTGGCCTCGGGATTCACGAGCAGACCGCGGCGATCGTCGGAGAGCTTCACCTCCCCCATCTGCCAGCCGGTCGCGTCCCAGCTCGCGAGCGCGTCGCCCTCGGTGAGGTAGAGCACGCCTTCGTTCCCGCTCTCGCGCGCCTCGGGCTGCTCGACGAGCTTGGCGATGTGCGCGCCGCTCGCGGGGCGGCCGGGGAGTTCGTTGATGGTGTAGGCGAACTCGTCGTGCAGCAGCGAGGCACCTGACATCGACTGGACTCCCTGCAGCTTCACGCGCGCGACCATGCCGGTCTCGAGCGCCACGCGCAGCGTGGCCTTCGTGCGCGTCGCGTCGAGGCTCGTCGCGACGACGGCGCGCGGCGTGAGGTGCTGCACGGGCGAGCCGTACTCCCACCAGTAGTTGTAGTCGTACTGGCGCACTTCGGCGCGCTCGAGCGCGGCCACTGCCACCTCGGAGAGCGGCTCCGTGAAGGTGACCTCGAACCCACTGTCCAGCAGGTGCACGTCGCGAATCTCGAACGGCTGCTTGCCGGTCCAGCGCACGCGCGCGATGCCGTCGCCCGGCGGCTGGCCGCCCCAGCCGCGATCCGTGAAGCCGCAGAAGAGCGAGCCATCCGGCGCGAAGCGCAGGCGCACGTTCGAGCCGACCTTGTGGCGGAACGGCACGACCCAGCCCTGATACTGCCCCGCGACGAGCTCGAGGCCCGCGCGCAGCACGTAGCCGTTGGTCATTTCCGCGACGAACATCTGCCCGCCAAAGGGTCCGAATTTGCCGCCGGTCGTGTCCTCGACGAGGTTGCCGGTCGAGCGCGACCAGTCGTAGGGCAGCCAGAGCGCGGCGCGCGCGCGCTCGACCTTCGCCGGAACCGTGTCGCTCGCGGTGCGACCGCTGTCGCGGTACTCGGGCGTCCAGTTGAGCGACGCGGGGTGGCCGTAGAACGCGCCATCCTTCACGTGGAAGATCGGGCACGCGGGCATCCAGTCGCCTTGGTTGTCCGTGTAGAAGATCTCGCCCTTCGAGGTCGCGCCGATTCCGGCGGGGCTACGGACGCCGCTTGCAACGGGCTCCCACGAACCATCGGGCTTGATGCGCAGGATCCAGCCGCGATACGGAGCGACGGAGCGCCCATGCCACCACTGCTGGTCAGAAAACGAGACGTTGAGCGAGGCGTAGAAGTTGCCCTGCGCGTCGCGCGGCAGGCCGAAGGCGAACTCGTGGTAGTGCCCCGAGTAGCCCCAGCCTTGGCTGAACGTCTCGACGCGGTCGCAGGTGCCGTCCTTGTCCTCGTCGACGAGCTTCGAGACCTCGCCGCGCTGCAACACGTAGATCTCTCCGTTCACGACTTCTAGGCCGAGCCCCTCGTGCAGTCCTTCGGCGAACAGCGAGAACTTCGCGTCCGCGGCGTTCTCCGCGAGCGGGTTCTCGACCAGCCACACTTGGCCGCGGCGCGTCGAGCACACGAGTCGCCCGTCGGGGAGGAAGTCGAGGCCACCCACCTCGACGCGCTCGCCCTGCGGCGCGGCGAGGTACTCGACCTTGTAGTACTCGGCCTCGCTGGCGGCGATCGAAGCGGCCTGGAAGAGGAGCGGGAGGATCATTGGGCGAGCTCCTTCTCAAGGAACGCGGCGAGGCGCGGGGCCCAGGCGGGCACACGAATCGAGGTGGACGTCCACTGCTCGGAGCCGTCAGCCGCCGTCGTGCGGCGCACGGCGGTCACGTCCACTCCGTCCGCGGTGCGGCGATTCGCGAACCAGCGCACGGATTCGCCTTCGCTCTGCTCCGCATCCGCCGGAGCGAAGGAAAGCGAGGCATTCATGTGGCTCGCGGGCTGAACGCGCCACGAGCGCTCGACCGCCGGACCAAACGACGTCGTGCGCGTGCGGACACTCTCCCGCAGAGTCGCGAGCACGCGCCCCTTGCCGTCGTTGTCCCGCACCTCGTACTCGAGACCCGTGACGTCCGCCGTCGCGAACGTGCTCTTCAGCACGCGGCGCTGCATGCCCATCGGCGCGTAGCTCGACTCGAGCTTCGGCTTCACGTCGACGGAGAGTCCATCCGCGCGATCCCAGATCAGCCGACCCAGCGGCTTGAGGTACGCACCTCCGCGATCGCCCCAGTCCTCGCGATCCGCGAACCGCCCGAGGCGCACGCCGAGCAGGCGCACGTTGTCGACGTCGTACTCGAAGGTCATGCCCTCGGTCGTGCCGATGAGCAGCCCGCGCGGCGTCTCCTTCGCACCGTCCGCGATCGGCGGCAGCTTGCCGCGCGCGATCAGCGGACGATCCTTGACCAGCATCTCCGTGTTCTTCGCGGCGTTCTCGTCGCGCTTGGGCATCAGCGTGCGCACATGCCCGATCACGAGCACCAGCTCCTCGTCGTTGAGCACGCCCTTGAAGCTCGGCATCGGCGAGCGCCCGGGAATGCCCGAAGTGATCGTGCGCTTGAGCTGCTCGGTGCTGTCGCCGAACGCGAAGCCGCCCTGCGCGAAGTCGCGCGCGACGAGCCCCATCTGCGTGATCGTCGGCCCCTTGCCGTCGCCATTCTCGTTGTGGCAGCCCGCGCAGTGGCGCGTGTAGAGCCACTTGCCATCCTTCACCGGCTCGTCGTCCTCGCCTTGCGCAGCGGACAGCGCGACAGCCGGCACGACCCACAGGGACACCAACAGGAAGAGCTTCATTCGCAACATGCTCACAGGTTAGCGAGCAGGCCCCAAGCTCGCTGCGCGGAGGACGCGGATCTGCTCGTGGACTCCAGTCTCAACCGAACATTTGCGTCCAGAAGGCCTCGCTGCGGCCGAGGCCGACGCGCGCGTGACCAGCGAGCATGTTCTTGTGGTGCCCGGGGCTGTACCACCAGCCGAGGTTCGCGCCCGCACCGGTCTCGTGGCCCGCCGCGATGTTCTCGGCGCCGGCACTCGTCCCGAAGCGCGCGGCGCGGTCCCAGGGCGTCTTCTTGCCTTCCACGGGCGAGGTGTGGTCGAAGAAGCCGAGCGTGCGCATGTCGTTCGAGTGATCGCGCGACGCCGCGCACAGCTTGACGTCGAGCAGGAGCGCGTTGAGGCCGAGCACGAGCCGCAGGCGATTGAGGTCGAGCACCCCAGCCGCCTCCTCGGGCTCGGGGAGCTCCGCGGCGAGAGCACGGTTCTTGACGAGCACCTCGCGGTCGGCCGGCGTCATCGGGGTCGCCAGCAGGCACGTCCAAGCCTCGGCGCTCTCGACCGCTGGCCACCGCGTGGCCGGATCCTCGACGGCCTTGGAACGCTTCTTCTCGGGGATGGCGAAGTTGCAGCGTAGCCAGAGCCCGAAGTCCTGCTCGAGCTCGTAGAGATCCGCCCCGATCGACTCGCGCAACTTCGAGAGCTCCGGCGCGGTCTCGAGCACCTGATCCACGTTCACCTCGAGCAGGGCGCGCAGCTTGTCGCGCGCCGGATCGCCCTCGGCGTGGATGCGATCCTTCGAGAGCCGCTCGTCCTTGCGCAGGTCGTTGACCTGCTTGCGCGCCGCCTCGATTTCCGCGACCGCCGCCTTGTCGAGCCGCGCCGTCACCAGCTTCTTCGCTGCCTTGTCGAGGTCTGCGAGGTAGGTCTTCTCGCTCTTGCGTGCGCGCTCGTCGCACTTCTTCACGCGCTCCTCGACGATGCGCTGCAGAGCCCGCGCGCCGCTCTCGCCGTAGAGCAGCATCCGCTCCTCGATCGCGACGCGCTCGTCGAGCGTCAGCTTGGGGTTGCGCAAGCGGCCTGCCAGCTCCGCCACTTCCTCCTGCTGGACGACAGGGCGAGCGACCGCGACAGCGGGCAGGAGCGCCATGAGCGCAAGGAGCAGCCGACGGAAGAGCATCGGGGGGGAGAGGATAGCGCCCGCCCGCTGGTCGGCTACCGCGGGACGCGGCCGAGCGTGTAGTACGCGCGATCGTGCAGCAGCGGCTCGCCGTCCAGAGACGAGAGTGAGAGCTGCAGCTCATGGACATAGCCGCGTCGCAGGGGCTCGATCTCGATCGCCACGCGCCGACCATCGGGCGACACCAGCGTGGACTTCACCGTGCAGGGCGCGGTGTCCGTCTCTGGGCTGCCGTACGGCTCGTGCAGCAAGTACGTGTAGCTCTGCATCGAGTAGCTCGCGACATCGGCCGCCTTGCGCGCGTCGACGGGCCGCGTGAACACGAGCTCGAAGCCGCGCGGCGTGGCGTGCATCTCGCGCACTTCGAACGGCACTTCGCCCGTCCATGCGAGGCGCTGCAGCCCCATCGTCTTGCCGCCGAGGCTGCCCCAGCCGCGGTCGGTCTCGCCGCACAGGAGCCGCCCCTCGCGATCCCACGCGACGCGAATGATGCCGCACTGGAAGCCGAGCCGGAACGGAAAGCACGCGCCCTGCCAGTGGCCATCGACCTGCTCGAGCGCCACGCGCATCACGGACGACTGATACTGGTCGCTCACGAACAGCTGGCCCGCGAAAGGCCCGAACTTGCCGTTCGACTCGTCCCACGCAAAGCCCGCGGGCGAGCGCCCCATCTTGTCGTAGGGAAACCACACGGCCGGCAGCTTGAAGCTCGGCATGACGCCCTCGACCTCGGGCATCTTCGTGCCGTTGGGCGGGTCGCCGGGCTTCGGGAACTGCCACAGCGGATCCTCGCAGGCGAACGTGCCCCACGGATGGCCGTGGAAGTCCCCGGGCTCGATGTGCGCGAGCTTGCTGGCGCCACACCACTCGCCCTGATTGTCCGTGTAGAAGAGCGCACCCCACGGGCTGAAGCCGATGCCCGCCGGCGAGCGCAGCCCGCACGCGATCGGCGTCATCGCGCCCTCGGGGGTGATCTTGAGCGCAAAGCCGCGCCAATTCGCACGCCCGAAAGGCTCGTCGCCAAACGGCTTATTCGTCGTGATCCAGAAGTTGCCGTCGCGATCGAGCGCAGGCCCGAAGTTGTACTCGTGGTAGTTGCCCGAGATCGGCCACGCGTCGCAGACGGTCTCGAAGGTGTCCGCGCGGCCATCGCCGTCGGCGTCCTTCATGCGCGAGAGCTCGCCGCGCTGCGTGAACCAGATCCACCCGGCATGCTCGACGAGCCCGAGCGGCTCGTGCAGGCCCTGCGCGAAGCGCACGGCGACGGGCGCGTCGGAGAACGGCTCGGCGATCGTCCAGACCTCGCCGCGACGTGTGCAGGCCATGACGCGGCCATCGGCGAGTTGCAGCAAGCCACCCACCTCGAGCTCTACGCCCGCGGGCAGCTTGCACGTCTCGATCTTGTAGTAGCGCTCCTCGCGAGAGCCGTCTTGGGCGAGCGCGAAGAGGGCGAGCAAGGCGTGGATCACGGCACAACCTCCCATTCCGCGCGCGCCACGGAGCGCCCGCCTTCCTCACGGAACTCCAGCGCCGCGCCACTGTGGCGCAGGCGCAGCCCGGCGGCCTCGCTCGCGCCCCCGTCGTGCGAGACGACGAGCTTGCGCACGAGGATCGAGCCACCCCTGCGCAACTTGGGCTCGAAGGTCTCCTCGACCTCGACGTTTCCGAGCGCGTAGCGGAACACGGGACGCTGGGCCGCATCGAGCGACCAGCCCTGCGGACGCGCGACGAGCTCAGGTTCGCTCGCGAGCGCGCCTCCGGCTGGGAACTCATACGCATCGGCCGCTGGTGGACGCTCAAGCGCACCGGCGCGACCGTTCCACGTCCCCGCCGCGTTGAAGAAGCGGCCGCGCCAAGCCCAGACGGCGCGCGCGTGCTCGAAGTCCCACGCGTAGTGAACCTGCTCGGGCAGGCCGACCATCAGCCCGCGCGGCGTGTGCCCGCGCAGAAAAACCGCGCAGATCTCCGGCCCATTCGCTGGTACGAGCTCGTACTCGCGCTCTGAAATGAAGAGTCCGTCGGGCAAGGGCATGGACGCGCCGAGCGACAGGTACTGCCACAGCGCCTCGATCTGGCGAGCGGGCTCGCCGTCGCAGACGTCGCGCACGGGACTGCGCTGCACGCGACCGTTGGGCGTGTCGATCACCTGCCACATCTCGGGCATGCGCGTGTTCATGCCGAGCGACTTGGGGTCCGTGAGCAGCTGGCGGAACCATGGTCCACGGATGCGCTCGCTGACCGTCGCGAGGTCCACGGCAGGAATGCCGAGCGACTCGGCACCGTTGAAGCGGTGACACTGGATGCAGCCGAGTCCCGACTTGCCCGCGAGCTTGCGGCCAGCCTCGACGAGCACGGGATCGAATTCCTGCGGGACGTCCTCGACGCCGTGCCCGTCCACCTGCTCGAAGAGCGCGGTCAGTGCGCTTGTATTCGCGGATCCGTAGACCGGCATGCGCGTCGCGACGTACGGACGTACGCGTGCACCTTCGTCGAGCACGCGCGTGAGCCACGCGGAATGCAGCTTGGCTCCGACGTTGTCGAGCAGCGGCGGCAGGCGGCCTTCGTTGCCGAGGTCGGCCTCGATCGCCTCGCGGAAGTACTTGGCGCGCTCGAGGTCAGGCCCGCCTGCGTCACCGCGGCGGTGGCAAGCGCGACAATCGAGCCGCGACAGCGTGCTCTCGAGTCGCTCCTCGTCCGTGCGCGGCTCCGCCAGCTTCGCCGCATCCGCGACGAACGAGCGCAGAGCGACGCGCTGCTCGTCGTCGAGCCCATAGCGCGGACCGCGCGCGGGCGCCGTCGTGCCGACGCAGCCGTCGCCAGGCCGCTGCGCGAGCTCCGCCAGCGGCGTCGCGCTGGGAACACCGATGCCTTGCGACTCGATCGCGTGGCAGGCGTTGCAGCCGAGCCGCTCGAAGCGCGCGCGACCGCGCTCCACCTTCGGAGTGTCAAGCTGGAACGTCGTCGCGGCAGCGAGCATGCGTCCGCTGCCATGCGAGAAGAACTGCGCCGGGAGCGCCTGCCTCTCGCCACCGGGCGGTTGCCACTCGACGCGCAGCTCCTGCCCGCCGCCGTGCTCGTACATCGCCACGACCATCTCGTGCGCGCCGGCCTCGAGCTGAATCTCACCCGAGCGCTCGGTCGGCCCGTGATCGCCGTCGTTCTCGACGACCTCACGACCGTCGATCCACAGGTTCGAGCCATCGTCCGACCACGTCCAGAACGTGTAGGTCCCCGCGACCTCGATCTCGAACAGGCCCGTGAAGTCGAAGCCAAAGTTGTCGGGTCGGTGCTCCGGCAAGCCGTCGAGCGAGTCGAGCGTGCCTTCGCGCACGGGCTTTGCATCGGAAAAGCCCGGTTGCGCCGAGGAAAAGGTGCCCTCGTAATAGCGGTAGCGCCAGCCCGGCTTGGTGACGAGCCCCTCGGGGCCGATGCGGTGGCGCAGGAGGTAGGTGGCGATCGCGTGCGACTCGACCGCTTCGAGCAGCAGCGAAGGCATGCGGCCCGAAGGTCGCGCAGCGAGCGGATCGCGCAGGAATGCCGCCAGCGCGTCGACATCCGTGTCGAAAGCCGTCGAGCCAAATGTGCCGGCAACCTGCGGCGCGACGCGCTCCTCGGCCGGGAAAGACCACAGGGAACGTTCGAGGTCCTCCGCATCCTCTTGCGGCTCGTGGCACGCGACGCAGCCGACCTCGTGATAGAGGCGTCGTCCGAGCTCCAGCTCCGCGACTTCCACTTCGCGCTCCGTCGGCTGCACGGGCCCGCCCTGCGCTGCGAGATAGTGAACAAGCTCGTCGAGGGCGACCTCGCGCTCGCGTGCGGGCAGCTTGGCCAGCATGTCCGGCATCGCCGTTCCGGGCTTGGCGGCCTGGGGATCCGCGAGCCAGCGACGCAAGCCCTCCGGAGTCTTGCGGGCGCCGATGCCGACCAGCGATGGCGCGGGCTCGGGCGTGACTCGCTCGGACGCGCTCGCGTGACAGGCGGCGCAGCGCATGCGCGCGACAGCCTGCTCGAGCTTCGGACGTTCCGCATCGGCCAGCGCACGGGTCACGATCGGCGGCTGGGGAGTGGCCGACTCGCTCGGTGCCGTTTCGGGGCGCGCACAGGCCGCGAGCGCGAGCAAGGAAATCACGGGCCAGTGGTTGGGGGTCTTCATCGCGCTTCGCCGGGCATCATCCGCGCGTCCGAGCGAACAGGCAATGTTCCGCCGGATTCCCTCTCGTGCCGCAGGCTGGAATCCGATCGACTCCGAGCCCAGACTCCCGCCATGAAAGCACTCTATGCCCTGCTCGCAGGCGGCGTGGCGCCGCTCGGCTTCTGGCTCGCCAAGGGATCCTGCTGAGGCGACTGGAAGCGGACGCTCGGTCTGGGCGTCGGAATGTTCGGGACCCTGCTCGCCCTGCAGTACTCGCAGGAGGCGCGCGCCACGTCCCCGGGCGTGGCCGCGTGGGTCGCCAGCGGACTCGCCGCGCTGGACGTGATCGCGGGGCTTGCCGTGCTGGTCTGGCCGATCGTGAGCGCCAACAAGTAGCTTGGCCTAGCGACCTCCGAGGGCGCGCAGCGCGCTGTCGAGCGCCTCGGGCGTGCAGCGCACCTCGAACGCCTGCTCGCCACGCTCCCGCACATCGATCCAGAGCGTCGGGTCGAGCGGGATTTCGACCTCGTTCCAGCTCTCCTCGGTCCGGCGCACGAGCTTCAACATCACTTGCAGCTTGCCGGCGAGGACCGCCTCGCAGCGCGCGCTGCGGTTGCCGCCGAACTCAGGCTTCGGCAGGTGTCGAGCGACGTCCCGGGCGGCTGGACCGGCGGCCCGAAACTGCAGGGCGAGCCGGTAGGGCAAGGCTGGCAGCTCGGCATCTCCGGCGAGCGTGAAGCGCAACATCGGCGCGCGCATCAAGGTCACGCTTCGATCGCTGTCGACCGGACCGAGCACCTGCGCCAGATGGCCGGGAGCGACAACCGTCACGAGCGGTGGCGTGTCACCGACCAGCACGCTCGCCACGCCTTGCAGCACAGGCGCGAACAGCGCGCGCTCGCCCTCGGAGCCCACCGTGCGCACGACGACCGATACCTCGCCCGTGAACGGCGCTCCCGACTCGTCGCGCAGCGCAAGCGCGATGGAACGATGTCCAGCGCGCAGATCGAGCGGATCGAGACGCGCGTCGAGAGTGCGCTCGCCGGCGAGTGCGAACACGCCCTCGACGCGCGCCAGCTCGGCGTAGCCATCCACCGCGTGCACCGTCACCGAGTGTTCTCCCGGACGGACACCGCGCAGCACGAAACGCCCGTCGGGCTCCGGCCGGACGCGCAGGATCCCCTCGCCGGCGACGGCCTTGCATGTCGCCACGACGATCACGCGGCTCATCGGGATCGTCGGGTCCACGACGAGTCGACCGGCGATCTCCGCGCGTTGCTGGAGCACGATCTGCAGGTCCTGAACGCCCATGGTCGCGCGAAGGGGCGGACTGCGCAGCTCGCCCTTGCCGGCGAGCAGCTGAAGTTCCTCGAGCCCGCGCGGCACCCGCAGCTCGAAGCGTCCCAGAGCGTCGGTGCGCGCGCGCACGTGCGGGAGCAGCTCCAGAGCGCTCTCCGCAGGTGCTCCTTGCTCCTCGTGGAGCAGCGCGCCCATCACCCACGCGCCACACACAAGCTCGTGCTCGCTCGTAATGACGCGACCGCTCGCGTAGAGCGAGCGGGCTTCCAGCCGCACGTTCCCGAGATCGACGCGAAGAGTGTCGGGCGTCGCCGTCACGCGCAGCGCAGCTTCCGCGACTTCGCCGCCTTCGGAATCGAGCTCCACGAGCTGCAGCGGCACGTCCCCCAGCTCGATCCAGCGCGCTGTTTCCAACTCGAGCTCAAAACGACCTTGAGCATTCGCGCGCACGGCAGGTGCGAGGGCCGGCCCGGGCAGAGTGTCCTCTCCACGGATGCGGAGCTCCAGCAACGCGCTCGCGCGCGGCTCGCCCGACTCTGCCAGAGCGCGACCTTCCAGCCGGGTGCAGCCCGCTCCCAGTCGCACTTCGATCACCGCGCGCGTATCGGCGCTCGCCGGTCCGCTCCCGATCGCCCGATGCGCAGCCCCAGCTCCTTCGCGCAGCACCGTCGCAAGCAGCTCCCGTCCCGGCCGCACGTGTCGGAACAGCACGCTCGGCCCCTCGACGTCGCTGCGCCGCGCACCCGACGCCCAACTCGGATCGAGTTCCTCGAGCTCGATGTCCTCGCCCGGCAAATATCCAAGGATGACGTCGAAGTGGCCGCTCGCGGGCTGTCCGTCGCGACCGACGATGCGCACCTCGCACTCGCCGCCGCGCGAGACCACGAGCTCGACCGGAGCCTGCGGGGGCTCGGCCAGCGCGAACTCGAGCACTGCCGGCGGCTCCGTCGGCTCCGCGACCGCGAGCGAGCCAAGCTCCGAGCCCGCACCCCAGGTGGCGATGGCGAAGCCGGCGTGCTCGAAGCGCGCGCGGCCCTTGGAGTCGCTGCGTTCCCGCAGCTGCACGGCGCTGCGAGGGTCGTCTCCCACGCGCAATTCCACGTCGACCCCTTCGAGCTCGGCGCCTTGCTCATCGAGGACGCGCGCCTCGAGTGCGAAGTCACGCTGCAGGAGCACCTCGAGCGGCGGTGACTCGCCTCGCAGGAACTGCGCGAGGCCAAAGCGCCCTTCCGCGCGCGCCAGTACCAGCACCCCGTGTACTGCATCGGGCACCTGCGCACGCCCGTCGGCATCGCTTGTCGTGCGGCCCGCGCTCGAGAGCAGCGTGCGCGACTCGTCCGAGCGCAGCAGGCGCCGCACGAGCTCCTCCCCGTCTCCCTGCGCCGCATCGAGCGCGGGCCACCAGAGCACGTCCGCCCCAGCGACGGGATCGAAGGTCCCGCTCGCGAGCACGCGCACCGCAAGCGTCTCGCCCTCGAGCGTCGAGCTGCTCGCGGTGACCTCGTCGCGCTGCGGCGTTGCCGGCGACTCGACGGGCTTGGCGCCCGCATCTTGTTGCGGGAGTGCCGTCCCCACGTCCGCGGCTTCCGGCTGCACGGCGCCGGAAGGTCGCTGCGACATCCGAACGGTCCACAGCACCGCGATCAGCGCGATGACGAGAGCTGCGGTCAGGTAGGCGCGGCGCTGCATGCTCACTTGTCTAACAGTTGCGACACCACCCGCGCCATCTCCACGGGGTCGCACAACACGTCGAACTCCTGCGGGAGCGGGCCCTTCACCATCTCGGTGCGGCTGGGCTCGCGGAGCGGCACCTCCCCGAAGATCCAGCTTCCGTCGTGCTGGTGCCAGAGCTGCAGGGCCATGCGGTACTGACCGGCCACGACCGCGAGCGTGTCGACGGCCTGACCGCCCTTGAAGGCGATCGGCTGGCCGTCGTCGAGGCTCGTCTCGCGCTGCGGGCGAAGCTGCAGGGAGGGTACGAGACAGCGCAGCGCGGCGTAGGCGGCCTCCGGCAACCGGAAGCGCAGTGTAGGCGCTGCGTGCAGCACGACGGGCCCGCTCTCCCGGACGCTCGGCAGGAACTCGTGCAAGTACGACTTGCATGCGATGAGCACGTCGACGGGCTCGCGCCCGAGCAGGAAGGGAACACGCGCATCCGCGCACTCGAACTCCGCCTTCGGGCCACCGTGATGGAGCTCGACCTGCGGGGATTGCGCGCTGGGCTCGCCGCGCGCATCGAGCAGCGACAGCGCGATCTCGCGTAGATCATTCGAAAGGTCGAGCGGTTCCAGCCGCGCATCGCGACTCGTGCCAGCTTCCGCGATGTGAAGCCCCTCGACGCGCGCAAACTCGCGGGTCATCTGCAGCTAGTAGACTTGCAGCGGCAGCGTGCCGGGGCGCAGGCCGCGACACTCAAAGCTCCCGTCGGGGAGTGGCGTGGCGATCGCAGCGACGGCAACTCGGTCGACTCGCGCATGCGGACTCGCAGGCGCTCGGCGGCGACGGATTCGTGCAGCATGAGGCGGCCAGCGAGCGTCGCCCCCGGAGCCGGCACGAGCTCGACATCGCGGCTTCCCGCCGTCACGGTCACGGGCTCGCTCGTGTAGCCGTCCTTGGCCGCAGTCAGTGCCAGGTGTGTCGCACTCAGTGGCGTGCGCAGCTCGAACTTGCCCTGCGCATCGCGGCGCATGCGCCAGCTCGACGCCGGACGATCGACGTCGAACCAGCCCGACTGTGGTTTCAGGTCATCTGGGGTAACCAGCGCACCACCCGCGGGCTCGCCCGTCGCGAGCCGGACGCGTCCGCTCACGAAGACCGGCAGCGGCTCCACGGGCGCGTCGCCGAGCTCGATGCGCTGCGTCATCGCCTCGCGCGGAAGACGGAGCCTCACCCTGCCGAGCGCATGGCCTTGCGAGTCACATTCGTGAGCGTCGAGCGCGGCACCCTCGTCGAGTTCGGTCGCCTCGGAGCTGGCGACCTCGAAGCGGCCCTGACCATCCGCGACGGTGCGGCGCGCGTCCGGCGACAGGCTCGCTTCGGCCAGCGATTCCTCGAGCCAGCGCTCGAACTCGTCGCGCCCTTCGCTCGCGACCCACCAGACGATTTCGGCACCGGCCACCGCGCGCGAGCTGCCTGCGAGCATGGCCCGCACGTGGCGCGCGGGCGACGAAGGTGCCGTCACACCGCTCGACGCCTGCATCTCCGCCGACGACTCACCCTCGACGCGCGACGACTCCATGCCGGCGCTGGAGGTGCCGTGCGAAGGAGCGTCCAGCCGTGGCGGCTGCGCGCCATCGACCGCGGTCTCGCGCTCTCGCAGGCGCCAGACGAAGAAGCCCGCCGCGACGAGCAGCAGCGCGAGCAGCAGCGCGCTGCGTACCTCTCACGGCCGCTTCAGCGCCTCGAGCACGACCTGCAGCGGCTCTTCCGGACAGGTGACCTCGAACGTCTGCTCCGCAGGCAGCTCGCGCACGTGCAGCTCGAGCGCCGGCATGTCGAGGGGCATCGACTTCCAGACTTCGCCGCGCAGCGTGGCGCGCAGCAGGAGCTTGTAGTTTCCGAGGTGGCGCACGCGCATGACGGCGCGGCCGTTCTCGTCAAACTCCGGCTGCTCCAAGTCCCACGAGAAACCGGCCCGGTCACCGAGCTCGTGCTCGAGGCTGACACCGAGCGTGATGTCCGGCGGCAAGGTCACGTGCTGCGTGAGTCGGAAGTGCGCCGTCGGCGCGCGACGCATCGCGACGGTGCGATCGTCGTCGAGGCGCTCGATGTACTCGGTGAGGTACTCGGCCCCCATCACGGAGACCGCGGGCGCGACGTCGGGAATGATCACGACGGCGCGGCCCGAGTGGAGCGGAATCCACTCGTAGTCGTCGCCGCCACTCGCGTTCTTGTAGCGCCCGATGATGTTGAGCCCTTCCGACCGGGGCCGACCCGAGCCATCGACGATCGTGAGTGTCGCGACGCGCGCGGTCGCCACGAGTGCGAGCGGATCGAGCCGCGGGTCGCGCGTCGTCTCGCCGCGCCGTACCTCGACCCCAATCACGCTGGCGAGCGGATCCGAGCCACCGCTCCGGCGGATCTCGACCGTGTAGCGGCCGGGCTGCAGGCCGCGCACGAAGAACTGGCCATCGGCGAGCACGAAGGTCCACTGCGGAGGCTCCGCGCCGGGATCGTCGGCCTCGAGCAGCGGAACCACGTGCAGCCGGACGCCGCTCGACAGGCCCTCCCACGCGATCCGACCAGCGATTCCGCCCGCGGGCGCGAGCACGAGCTCCGCACCGCTCGCGCCGCGCGCGACCGCGACGCGCTCGCTGCGCAGCTCGTCCTTGCGCGCCTCGAGCCGCGCACGCGGGTGCTGCGGCGGCATGCGCAGCGAGAAGCGTCCCTGCGAGTCGCTCAGGGCGAACTCCGCG
>SXKQ01000039.1 GCA_005778045.1 Planctomycetia bacterium | reverse complement strand
GTTGGAACTACATCGACAAGCTTGGCAACTGGCGCAATTCGGTGGCGATGATGCTGAATGAATCCACCGAGGAATGAGCCCCCGACATACATCTGACGCGCGATACCTCCAGCTCCTCTTGACACTGGCCCACGAGATGAAAGTGCGCGACGTGGAGCTCGGGCTCGCGACCCTGTGCATCGGCGGTGGCCAAGGCGGCGCCGTGATTCTCGAGCGCGTGCAATGAACGTGCTCGAGCACATGCCTGCGCCCGAGAACGAGCCCGCGGTGGGCTCGTGCGTGCGCATCGAGCGTCCCGAGCCGGGCCTCGGCATCGTACGACTCGACCCACCCCACCGGCGCCTCCCCGTGTTCGACCGGCCGCTGATGCGCGACCTCGCGCTCGCGCTCGACGAGCTCGAGCGCATGCGAGACGTGCGCGCGCTCGTGATCACCGGTCGCTCACCGACCGTATTCGTCGCGGGCGCGGACATCGAGGCCATCGCGGGGCTTGTCGACATCGAGCTCGCCACCGCGCTCGCGCGCTTCGGACAGGAGCTATTCGCGCGCGTCGCGCGCCTCTCGTTCCGCAAGATCGCGGCCGTCGGCGGCCCGGTGCCCGGCGGTGCCTTCGAGTTGTCGCTCGCCTGCGACGCCATCGTGTTCGCGGACCACTCGAGCTCGCGCATCGGCCTGCCGGAGACGCGCCTTGGAATCCTGCCCGGCTGGGGCGGGTGCCAGCGCCTGCCGCGTCGCGTCGGCGTTCCGACCGCATTAGCCGCGATCCTCTCGGGCAAGCTCTACACGCCGCGCGAGGCGCAGAAGCTCGGGCTTGTCGACCGGCTGTGCGCGCCCGAGAACCTGCTGCGCATCGCGAGCGACGTCGCGCTCGGCCGCGCAAGCGATCCGCGCATGGCGCGCGGCGCGCGGGCATGGCTCGTCGACCGCAATCCGCTCGCGCTGGCCGTGATCACGTCGACGGCACGGCGCAACCTGCGTGCACAGACGAAGGGACGCTACCCGGCTCCCGAACGCGCGCTCGAGCTCATCGTGCGCGCTCCGGGGATGTCGCTCGAGCGCGGCCTCGAACGCGAGGCACGCGCACTAGGCGAGCTCGCGACGAGCGACACGTGCAAGAGCCTCATGTCTCTCTTCCGCGGCTCCGAGACCGCGAAGAAGCTCGCGCGACTCGCCGACGGCTCCGAGGCGCGCTCCATCGCGCGCGTGGGCGTGATCGGCGGCGGCGTGATGGGTGGCGCGATCGCCGGGCTCGTCGCGGAGCGCGTCGGCTCCGTGCGCTTGTGCGACCTCTCGCGCGACGCGCTCGACACCGCGCAAGCCGCGCATCTCGCGCGCGTGGCGAAGGCTCGGCAGCGCCGCATTCTCGCGCCGCACGAGGCGCGCGCGGCCGCTGACCGACTCGAGACCTCGACGAGCATCGCGGGCCTTGCGCGAGTCGATCTCGTACTCGAGGCCGTGGCCGAGAGGCTCGAAGTGAAGCGCGCCGTGTTCGCGCAAGTGGCTGCTCAGGCACGCGCGGATACGATCCTCGCCACGAACACGTCCTCGCTCTCCGTGACGGCGATCGCCGCGGGGCTGCCGAACCCAGAGCGCGTGATCGGGATGCACTTCTTCAATCCGGTGCACGCCATGCCGCTCGTGGAGCTCGTGCGCGGCGAGCGCACATCGGCGGAGACCGTGGCGCGCGCGGCGAAGCTCGCGCTCGCTCTCGGAAAGAAGCCGGTCGTGGTCGCCGACGTCGCGGGCTTTCTCGTCAATCGCGTGCTCGGTCCCTACCTCGACGAGGCTGTGCGGCTGTTCGAGCAGGGCATCCCCGCCGAGTGCATCGAGCGCGCAGCGCTCGACTTCGGCCTGCCCATGGGTCCGCTCGAGCTGCTCGACGAGGTCGGACTCGACATCGCGTCCCACGCAGCGGCAGCGCTGCACGCGGCCTACGGCGAGCGCATGCGCTCGAGTCCGCTCGCGGGCGAGCTCGTCGCCGCCGGCCACCGGGGCAAGAAGAGCGGCGCGGGGTTCTTCTTGTATGCCCCCGATCCGAAGTCTGGCCGCCCGCGCAAGGGCGCGCTCAACCAGGCCGCGCTGGCGCGGGTGCGGGCGAACGCGCGGGCGCTCGATGACTCGCACGTGCGCGATCGACTCGTGCTGGCCCTGATCGCGGAGGCTGCGCGCTGCCTCGAGGAGGGCGTCGTCGCGAGCGAGGCAGAGCTGGACCTCGCAACCGTGTTCGGCATGGGCTTCCCGCCGTTCGAAGGCGGTGCGCTGCGCTACGTGCGGTCGCGGGGCGCGAGCGATGTCGTCGAGCGCCTCGCAGTCCTCTCGAGACTGCCGGACGTGGCCACGCGGGAAGGAACTCGCGAGCGTTTCCAAGCCTGCGAATTCCTGCGCGAGCTCGCGCGCGTCTGATTCGGCCGGTTTCGCTCACTTGGCGACCCGCAAGCGCGCCGATCGGGCGAGGGCGGGCCTTTCGCGATCCTCCGCCGCGGCTTAGCCTTCCCGTACACATGACGACCTTGCTTGAAAACGGCCTCCACACCTCCCTCAAGGCCACGGTGGTTTCCCGCCTTTCCCGTGGGCTCGCCGAGCATCCGCTTCACGGCCGATTCCGCCGGATCGAGCACATCCGCGTTTTCATGCAGCACCATGTGTGGTGCGTGTGGGACTTCATGTCGCTCCTGAAGTCGATCCAGCGCGACCTTGCGCCCGCCGCTTGGCCGTGGCTGCCCAAGCTCGACGTCGACGCCGCGCGACTGATCAACGAGATCACGGTCGGCGAGGAAAGCGACCTCGGCCCCGCCGGGCGCTTCCAGAGCCACTACGCGATCTACATCGACGCCATGCGCGAGTGCGGCGCGGATGCAAGTGGCATCCTCGGCTTCCAGCGCGATCTCGAGGACGGTCGGCCCTGGCGCGAGGCGCTGTCGCGCGCGAAGGCGCCGGCGACCTCCAAGGAGTTCACCCGCACGACGCTCGAGATCTGCGAGGCCAGCCTGCCCGAGCGCATCGCCGCCTTCACCCTCGGCCGCGAGGAGATCATCCCGGCCACCTTCCGGCCGCTGATCGAGGGCCTCTCGCGAGACGCGCAGCAGGCCGCACGCGTCAAGACGCTGCTGTGGTACCTCGACCGCCACGTCGTGATCGACGGCGACGAACACGGCCCGATGGCAGCGAAGCTCTTCCGCTCGCACTGCATGGGCGACGAGAGCGTTCACATGCGCGCCCTCGAAGCGGCGGCTCGCTCGCTCACCGCGCGCGGCGCCCTGTGGGACGAGATCGCCACGCGCATTGCGGACTGAGCGGCCGCGCGAGGAGCTTCAGGGCAGTACGTCGAAGCCGACCGGCGGCAAGACAGAGCGTCCGCCGGAACCGATCACCAGTCCGGACCACTCGATGCGCGAACCCGCGAGATAGCGCAGGTTCGACGGGTCGGGCGAGAACCACGCCGTGGCGCGTCCCGAGGGGTTCAGCGGTCCAACCGTGCTCAGCAGGCCGGCTTCATCCGCGTTGGAGAGCGTGTAGCGCAGGAGCCGCGAGCCGTTGAGCGGCAAGGTCACCGATCCGATCGGCAGTCCGGGCGCCGCGCCCGTGGTGGTCGCGAGCAGGAGGTAGGCGCGCAGATTCGTGTCGTAGCCCGCATTCACCACGAGGGGCACGGGACGCGGGTCGCGGGCCGAAATCGCGTCGAAGCCGACGTGCAGGGGCACGACCGGGTCGACGCGCAGCGCGAGCTCGGGCCACAGCGTCACCGACGAGATGCCGTCGTTGACGGCGACGCGGAAGCGCGCGCCGCCCGGCGTCTGGCCGGCGCGAAGGCGCAGCGTGTACGTGCCGTCCCCGTTGTCCACGGGCTGGCCCACGAGGGCCGCGGAGTCGGGCGTGCCAGAGTTGCTCACCGTGACCGACGCACCGCCGTGGCCGACGGGCACGCCGTCGAGATCGCGCAGGAAGAGCGTGACCTCCGACTCGGTCCGGCCGTCGGCGACGAGGGCCGCGCGGTCGGCCAGCGTCTCGCTCGTGATGTGGTCCGGCCGACCCGAGAGCGCGGCACGCCACGCGTTGTACTGCGCGCGCAGGGTGATCACCGGATCCGGCGTGGTCGAGTTGCCGATCACGTTCAGCGCGGCATACATCTGACCCTGGGCGCAGCCCGAGCTCGAGTTGCACACCGAGCCGCCCGTGTCGCCGACGCGCGAGATCAGGAAGAAGCCCGTGTGGGCGCTCTGGAAAGGCTCCGCGGGCGGCAACGCGCACGACGTCGGGGACGGGGAGCTGCAGGAGCAACGGCCATCGCCACCCCAGAAGCGCGCCGCTTCCATCGCCGCCATCACCTTCTGGCCCATGTCGCCCTGCGTCTGCAGGAAGGCCTGCTCGGCCGCGAGCACGACCTGATTGCCCGTGAGGATGTTGCCCTGGATCGCGTAGCGCCACTCCCCGACGACGCCGGCCACTCCGGGATTGGCGGGAATGGTCTGCGAGCCAGAGAACGTGACGGGCGCGTTGTTGAAGTCGACGATGCCGAACTGCCGCGACTGCGCGGCCTGCACGCTCAGCAATTGCTGCAGGATCTGCTGCGGAGCCAGGCCTGCGTTGAGCCCGTTCCACATGAGCTGGCGGTTGACGGCCCCGGTGTCGACGAGCGCCTGCGACACGCCTCCGCCGATCCCCGGCCGCATCACGGGGAGGTTCAGGCGCAGGTTGAAGTTCGATAGGCAGGTGGCCGACGAGATGCACACCTCGCGGGTGCGCGTGTTCACAGCGACGATCGACCAGGTCGAGAAGACCGGCGACGCAGCGAGGACCACGGCGGCGGCGAGGGCGGCGATGCGGGGCAAGAACTTCATAGTGCTGTAAAATTTACGACAGAACAGCGGCAGGGGTCCAAGAGAAGAACGCGGCGCGGCACAAAGGAGGGAAGAAAATCGCGTTCCGCTGTACTCGGCGCAAAAAAGTCCGAATCCGCCTTTCGGTCCGCCCGCGGACCTAGCGCAGCGCTTCTTCGAGCGCAGTGGCGCGGTCGGTGCGCTCGTCGCGGTACTTCACGATCAGGGCGCAGGCCACCTGCAGGTGCCGCGACGCGGCCCACTCGTCGCCGACGGGTCGCGTGCCGGGCACGACCACGGCGTGCTCGGGGATCTCGAGCGGCCGCTCGCGCGTGCCGCGCAGCTCGCGGCGATTCGGCAGATCATGCACCACGGTGCTCGCCGACAGCACGACACCCGCGGCCAGCACCGCGCCGCGCCGCACGAGCACACCCTCGTACACGCCTGTGTTGCCGCCGAGGAACGCGTCGTCCTCGATGATCACCGGTCGCGCGCCGGCGGGCTCGAGCACGCCGCCGATCTGGCACGCGGCGGAAAGGTGCACGCGCTTACCGACTTGCGCGCACGAGCCCACGAGCGCGTGGCTGTCGACCATCGAGCCCTCGTCGACGAACGCGCCGACGTTGATGTACGCGGGCGGCATCACGATCACGCCCGGGGCGAGGTACGCGCCGCGACGCACGGACGAGCCGCCGGGCACCACGCGCACCCTGTCGGCGAGCGAGAACGCACGCGGGCCGATGTCGCGCTTGTCGACGAACGTGAGCGCGCCCGCCGAGCTTTCGACGAGTGGCGAGGCACGAAACAGCGCGAGGATCTCCTCCTTCACCCACGCGTTCACGGTCCACGCGCCGTCGGCGTCGCGCTCGGCGACGCGCACGCGGCCCTGCTCGAGCGCGGAGAGCAGCTCCGCTCCCGCGAGGCGCGCGCTCACGCGCTGGCCTCCGCTCGCGCGAGCAGCTCGCGCGCGGTCGACTCGTAGTCGGCGACGGCCTGCTCAAACGAGCGCTTCGTCACCAGCTCGTGATCGGTGTGCGCGTCGAGGATGCGACCGGGGCCATACAGCAACGGCTTGCCCCAGCGACCGAGGTGCGGCGCGTCCGTGCCGAACGCGACCGGGATCGGCTCATGGCCGCGCGGGACCTCGAACTCGACCGGTCCGTAGCTCTTGTAGGGCCGCTGCAGCGCGACATGCGGCGAGAGGCAGGCGCACAGCTTGCGCTCGGTGGTCTCGACGGGCTCGACCGCGCGCAGGAGCAGGCTTGCGAGCGCGCGATCGGCGACCACGTTGGCCGCGACGCCGCCTTGGATCGTCCCGATGTTGAGCGTGCCCGGCCCGAGCAGCGCGTGGCGCCCCCAGTCCTGCGCGAGCAGCTTCTCGATCGCGTGCACCAGCTCGTGGATCGCGCTCGGGCCAATGTTCTGCGAGCTGTGCCCCGCCACGCCGCTCGCGACGAGCTCGGCCTTGTAGACGCCCTTGTGCGCGCCGGCGAAGCGATTCTCCGTGGGCTCGCCGACGATCGTGAAGGCCGGGCGCCACGGTTCCGCGAGCTTCGCGTTGGCGAGCGCCGCCCCTGCGGAGTCCGTCTCCTCGCCGCAGGTGAACAGGAAGCCGATGCGGTCCTCGCCCTGCGCGAGCAGCTTGCGCGCGGCCTCGATCATCGCGAGCGCCGGCCCCTTCGCATCGCACGAGCCGCGGCCGTGCACCGCCTCGCGATCCTCGCGCGGGCCAAAGAACGGCGGCACTGTGTCGAGGTGCGTGCAAAACACGACCCGCGGTCGCGCACCGCGGGCGAGCACGTTGAATCGGCCGGGAGCGAGCTCCTGCCGCTCGACGCCGAGCCCGAGCGCCGCGAGCTCGCGCGAGAGCGCGTCGGCGTAGTCCTTCTCGTCCCCCGTCACCGACGGGATCGCCACCAGTTCGCAGAGTTTCTTGAAGACATCCACGAGTCGCAGTCTAGCAGTCGTGCACGGCGGCATCGCGCGGCGCGCACTCTCCTGCCAGAGCTGCACGCGGCCGTGACCAGCGGCCCACGGCAGCCCCACAGCAGTCGTTTGCGGCGCCGAGGCGGTGCCAACGACGTCGCAAGCTCCTAGGTGGGGCGTGTGCGTCCGCGTAGGCTTTGGAGACATGGACGAAAGCCCCAAGCTCGGGCTCTTCTCGGGTATCGGCCTTGTCGCGTCGAGCATGATCGGCGTGGGCGTGCTGGTGTCCGCGGGCTGGGCGGCGAGCGTGCTCGGGCCGGGCGAGATCCTGCTCGCGTGGCTCGTCGGAGGCGCGATCGCGCTGTGCGGAGCGCGTGCGTACGCGGAGCTCGCGACGCTCGTGCCGCGCTCCGGGGGCGAGTATCGCTACCTCGCGGATCTGCTGCATCCCGCGCTCGGAGCGCTGGCGGGCTGGGCCTCCCTGTTTCTCGGCTTCGCGGCCCCGGTCGCCTTCTGCGCGGCGATGGCGGACGCGTACATGGCCACGCTGGTCGAGCTTCCGACGCACGCTCTAGGCGCGAGCATCATCGTCGGGATCACGCTCGTCGGAGCGCGCTCCGCTCGCGCGACGCAGCGCGTCCAAGACGCACTCGCGCTCGCGAAGGTCGTGCTGTTCGCGCTGTTTCTAGCCATCGGCGCCGTCGCGGGCTCCCACGCCTGGCCGCAGTGGCAGCCCGAGGCGCCACACGAGGGCTTTCCGGTCGCGAGTTTCTTTGGCCAGCTCCTGTGGGTCGGGCTCGCGTACAACGGCTGGAATACCGCCAGCTACGTGAGCGAGGAGTTCCGCGAGCCGCGTCGCGACGTGCCGCGCGCGATGCTGCTCGGAACGCTGCTCGTGACGCTGCTGTACCTCGCCGTGAACTGGGTCTTCGTCGCGAATCTCGACACTGGCACGCTTTCCGAGTGGCGTTCCGCGGGCGGTGATGGCGCTCGCACGACGCTCGCGCACCTGATCGTGCGCGAGCTCGCGGGCCCGACCGGTGCCGCGGCCATGTCCTCCTTCGTGGTGCTCGCGATGGTCTCCTCGGCGAGCGCGTTCACCGTGGCCGGACCGCGCGTCTACGCGGCGATGGCGGGCGACGGGGCGCTGCCAGACGTGTTCGCTGCCCGCAGCGGCGCGACGCCGGCCGCCTCGACGGTGCTGCAGGGCGTCGTGGCGCTCGCACTCCTGCTCACGCACTCGTTCGACCTGTTGGTCGAGAACTGCGGCGCAGTGCTCACCTTCACGACGGCCCTCGCGGCGCTCGCACTCGTGCGCGCTAGGTTCCGAGCACCTGCGGGCATCGACCGGAGCAGCATCGGGAAACTGCCACTCGCGTGTGCGCTGTTCTATTTCGCCGCCTCGGCCTACACGCTCTGGGCCGCGGCGTCCGAGAGACCGGCGCGACTGCTGTGGATCGCGCTCTTGTGCGTCGTCTCGGCCGTGGCCTATGCGCTGCGACGCAGGACGCGCTGAGTGCGCCCGCGAAAGCATGGCCGCGCGCTCCCCGTGCGGGAGCCCGCGGCTGCGGGTGGCCTGCGATCCCGATCAGGTGGCCGCGAGCGTGGCGAGCTTCGCCCCGCTGGCGACCGCTTCCTTTTCCTTCACGTGCAGCGACTTGACCGTGCCAGCGGAGGGCGCGGCGATCTCGTTCTGCATCTTCATCGCCTCGAGGATCAGGAGCGGCTGGCCCTTCTCGACCGTGTCACCCTCCTTGACGAGCAGCTTGACGACCACGCCCGGCATGACGCTCTTGACCGTGCCGCCGCCCTTCTGGGACTCGCGCTCGGCCGCGTGCGCGGCGCGCTCGCGCTCGTCCTCGATCTCGACCGCGTAGAGGTGGCCCGCGATGCCCGCGGTGACCTGATGCTCGTCGCCCTCGATCGAGAGGCCCCAAGAGCGGCCGCCGGCGAGCAGCGCGACCTGCCCGAGGCTGTCGACCTCCTGGTAGTCGACGTCCATGTCCTTGCCGTCGCAGCGCACGTGCAGCTTGCCGAGCCGCTCGACGACCTCGACCTCGTGCGCCTTGCCGTTGACGGTGATGAAGTACTTCACTGGCCACCTCCGGCGCTCGCACCGACATGCGGCGGATAGGGCGACAGGCTGGCGCGGTTGCGCGCGGACCACGCGACGCGATCGGCGGCGCTGGTGTGCAGGGCCTTGCGCTGCATGAGCAGGTGGCGGTGCATCGCCGCGGCGACGGCCACGAGCACGTCCTCGCCGCTGCGCGGGGTCGAGAGGTCCATGTGCGCGAGGAAGTGCGTGTCGAAGTCGCCCTTGACGAACTTCTCCTCCTCGAGGACGAGCAGCGCGACCGGGGCGCTCGTGCGCACCCCGCCGACGTTGAGCTCCGCGAGCGCGCGCTTCATGCGCTCGATGGCGGCGTTGCGATCCGGGCCCCACACGATCAGCTTGGCGAGCATGGGATCGTAGTTGAGGCTCACTTCCATGCCGCGGTAGATGGCCGCGTCGAGGCGCACCCAAGGGCCGCCGGGGGCGCGCAGGTTGTGGATCGTGCCGATCGAGGGCACGAAGCCGTTGAACGGGTCCTCGGCATTGATGCGCACCTCGATGGACCAGCCGTTCTTCTTCGCGAGCACGTCTTCCTGCGTGTAGCCGAGCTTCTCGCCCCACGCGATGCGGATCTGCTCGCGCACGAGGTCGACGCCGTAGACCATCTCGGTCACGGGGTGCTC
>SXKQ01000038.1 GCA_005778045.1 Planctomycetia bacterium | reverse complement strand
CGTGGCCGAAGAGCTCGGACTCGATCAGCTCCGAGGGAATCGCCGCGCAGTTGACCGTCACGAACGCCGCGGCCGCGCGTGCGCTCTCGAGGTGGATCTGGCGCGCGACGACTTCCTTGCCCGAGCCGTTCTCGCCGGTGACCAGCACCGAGGCGTCGCTGCGCGCGACGCGTGCCACCTGATCGCGCAGCGTGCTCATCGCTGCGCTCGTGCCCACGAGTCGCCAGGGCTCGGCGAGCCGCGTGCGCAGGTGGGCGTTCTCGGAGGTGAGGCGGCGCTCGCGCAGCGCGTTGCGCAGCGAGACCACGACACGGTTCTGCTCGAGCGGCTTCTCGATGAAGTCGACGGCCCCGCGCCGCAGCGCGTCGACGGCGGTGGCGATGTCGCCGTGCCCGCTGATCATGATCACGCTCGGCCGCGAGCCGCGGGTCGCGAGCGCGTCGAGCAGCCCCGGTCCGTCGAGGCGCGGCATCTTGACGTCGCACAGCACGAGCTCCGCGGCGCGGCCCGACTGCGCCTCGCGCTCGAGCCGCGCGAGTGCTTCCTCGCCGTCCTTCGCGGTCCAGACCTCGAAGCCCTCGTACTGGAGCATCATCTCCAGGGAGAGGCGGATGTCCCCGTCGTCGTCGACGACGAGCACGGTTGCGCGTTCGCGTGCCATGCAGGGAAGCCTAGCAGCCGCGCGGCGAGCGCGTCGCCGCCGGCGCCACGCTCGCCGGGTTCGCCGCCGCGCGCAAGCCCGGCACGCGCGCGATTCCATGCTAGCCCGCGCTCGCTATCCTTCGGCCCCGCATGGCTACCACGCCGCATCCGCTCGACACGCTGCGGGCCCGCCTCGCCGACGGATCTGCGGGCGTGGCCGGCGTGCTGTCGGGCACCTCCGCGGATGGCATCGACGTCGCGCTGGTGCGCTTCGAGCGCGCGGAGTCCGCGCGTCCGCTCGGGGCCCCGCGACTGTTCGCGTTCCGCACCGTGCCGTATCCGACGGAGCTGCGCGCAGCGGTGCGCGCCGTGCTCGACGGAGGCACGCTCGGGCTGCGCGAGAGCGCGTTGCTGTCGCGCGACCTCGGCCGCGCGTTCGGACGCGCGGTGCGCGAGTTCGCGCGCGAGGCGAGCTTCGAGCTCGACCTCGTCGGCAGCCATGGCCAGACCGTGTGGCACCACGATGGCCGCGAGTCCTCCGGCGCCGCCACGGTGCAGCTCGGCGACGGGGACTTCGTCGCCGAGGAAGCGGGCTGCATGGTCGCGAGTGACTTTCGGCAGCGCGATATCGCGGCGGGCGGCGAAGGCGCGCCGGTCTCCGCGTTGGCCGATGACCTCGTGTTCACGGACCTGCCGCGGCCGGCGGCGATCCTGAATCTCGGCGGCATGGCGAACCTGACGCTGCTCTCCGACGATCCGCGCGAGGACGCGCGGGCGTTCGACACGGGCCCTGCCAACGCGCTGCTCGATGGGCTGGCGCGGCGCCTGCTCGGCATGCCCTATGACGAGGGCGGCGCCGCGGCCATGGCGGGCACGGCTCACGCGCAACTGCTCGCCGAGCTCGCCGCGCACGAGTTCCTGAGCCGCCCGCCGCCGAAGAGCACGGGACGCGACACCTTCGGCGAGGCGTGGGTCGAGGGCATCGTCGCGCGCGCCCGGGAGCTCGGCGTCGCGCGTAAGGAAGACCTGCTCGCCACCGCTGCGGAGTTCGTGGCGCTCTCGGTGGCGCGCGCGCTGCGGGACTTCGGTCTGCGCGCGCAGTGGCTCGTCGTCTGCGGCGGGGGAGTGCACCACCAGCGCGTGATGAACGCGCTCGCGCTGCGTTGCCCGCAACCGGTGGCGTCGGGCGAGGACTTTGGCGTCGATCCCGACGCCCGCGAGGCTCTGGTGTTCGCGACGCTCGCGGCGCGCTGCGCGCTCGCGCTCCCGGTGACGCGCACGAGCGCGACGGGCGCGCGCCCGGGGCGTACCCTCGGCAAGCTCTCTTGGCCCGCCTCCCCGGCTCGACTCGAATCATGACGGACCCGCAGACGATCGAACGTTGGGTGGGCGCGGTTCTCGCGCCGGAGTTGCGCGTGGCGGGCACGATCGCGAGCTCGGGCGAGGTCGTGCCAGCGCGCGCTTATCTCCAGCGCTTTCCGCCGGCCTTGCTCACGGCCTTCGGCCGCACGCCGTCGGGAGCCGGTGACCTTGCGGCGCTCATCGCGCGTGTGCGCTCGGCTTGCGCCGAACTCGGCGTGCCGCCTCCCGCCGCTGCCGTCGACCTCGAGCAGGGCGCGGGCCTGCATTTCCGCGGTGCCACGCGCCTGCCTCCCGCGCTCGCCTTGGCCTCCGCCGCGCTGACGGGCGAGCGCGAGGAACTCGACTGGATCTGGGCCGCCGGCGAGCTGACCGCCCGCGAGGCGCGCGCCGTGGGAGCCGAGCTCGTGCTCGCGCCCGTGGCGGACGTCAACACGGAGCGCGACAACCCGATCATCGCGACGCGCAGCTTCGGCGACCATCCCGGCGAGGCCGCGGAGCGCGCGCTGGCGCTGTCGATGGGCCTGCGCGCCGGCGGTGCCGGCAGCTGCGCCAAGCACTTCCCGGGGCACGGCGATACGTCGCGCGACTCCCATGTCGAGCTGCCGAGCGTGTCGGCGAGTGCCGAGCGGCTGCGCGCGCGCGAGCTCGTGCCGTTCCGGCGCCTTGTCGAGCACGCCGTCGACTGCGTGATGATCGCGCACCTCGACGTGCCGGCCCTGACGGGCGAGCGCGGTCTGCCCTGCACGCTCTCTCGCGCCGTGATCGAGGATGTGCTGCGCGGCGAGCTCGGCTTCGGCGGCACGGTCGTCAGCGACGCGATGAATATGGGAGCGCTCGAGCGCTTCGCGCCGCGCTATGCCCGTGCGCTTGCGGCGGGCTGCGACGTGCTGCTCTGCCCGCACGATCCGGACGCGGCGGCGGCCGAGCTTGTCGCCCACGCGGGCGGACCGTTGCTGTCGCTCGCACGCCTGCAGCAAGCGGCTGAGCGCGCGCAGGCCCTGCGCGAGCGGCTGCGCTCCCGCCCGGGATCTCCAGTGGGAGTCGACGAGGGGCGGGAACTGGCCGAACGGCTGGCCTACCGAGCCCTGCGAAGCTCTCGCCCGCGCTGGGACCTCGGTCCCAGCCCGCGCAGGGGAGGGGTCGAGCTGCTCGACCCGATCCCCGCGGCCGAGACGCCGGAATTCGTCCAGCTGATCGAGGGGCTGCGCAAGGAACTTGGCTCCCTCGTGGGGGACCTGACGCTGCTGCCCGTGTTCTGCGAGGCGCGCGCTGGCCGGGGCCGCTACGGCCTGACCGAGGCGGAGTGCGCCGCGCTCGAAGCGGTCGTGGAGCGCCATCGGAAAAGCGGGCAGCCCTTGGCGCTTTTGTGGTTCGGCTCGCCCCAGTCGCTCGACCATCGACTCTGGGAGCGCGCGGATGTCCCGGTCCTGCTCGCCTTCGCGCCCACCCCACCCCTTTTCGCCGCGGCCGGTCGCTTCGTCGCCGGGTTGCTCACCCGAGCCGGCGAGGCCCCGACGGCGCGTAGCTTGCCCGCCCGGCTGGGGTAGAGGGAGGGGAAGGAGGAGTTCGAGCTCGGCATTGCCCGTGCTTGACCCGCCCTCTCGCACCGCTATCATCATCGGACCTTTCGTCGGAACGGGCCCCCCAAGACCGCCCGCGCGTCCCACCCGCCCCAACCTATTCCGGGGCGGAACGCACGGGCCGCCCGCTCCGCAGAGCCCCCGTCCCACCAAGGAAGTCACGACATGACCGGATCGTACCGGAAGCTGGGTCTGGCCCTCGCCGCGCTGTGCCTCACCGCCCCTGCCGCGCTGGCCCAGGACATCGAAGGGACCTTCAAGCAGGCCGTCGATCTGCTGCAACGCGATCGCAAGGACGAGGCGCTGCGCATGTTCCAAAAGGTGCTCGCCATGGAGCCCTCGGCTGAGCAGGCCTACGCGCTGTGGACCGCGACGGACCACGACACGTGGCTCGAGATCCTGCGCTCGAAGGGCGACATCGAGCTCGTCGGCCGCCGCATGATGGCGCTCGTCGACGCCGCGCGCCGCGAGCGTCGCAACGACGCCGACGCGATCAAGGCGCTGGTCAAGGAACTCTCGACCGACAATCCGGTCGAGCGTCGCAAGGCGATCCGCAAGCTCTCGGCCGACCACGGCGAGTACGTGGTGCCGCACCTGCTCGGCTGGCTGGGCAGCACTGCCGACGACGAGAACCGCACCACCGCGATCCAGACGCTGACCGAGATGAGCTCGGACGTCGTGCTGCCCCTCTGCGCAGCGCTCGCGACCGACGACGCCTTCCTGCGTCGCAACAGTGTCTACGTGCTCGGCCGCATCGGTGACTCCCGCGCCGCGGGCTTCGTCGCCCGCTGCGCCAGCGACGCCGACGCCTCGGTGGTGGACGCCGCCACGGCCGCGATGGGTGGTCTCAAGTCTTCGGGCAACGCCTGCCGGGATCTGTGCGCCATCGGTGACGCCTACCACATGCGCTCGGGGCTGGTGCTCGCCGACCACATGTGGAGCGACGTGGTTTGGAGCTGGGGCGACGGCGCGCTCGTCGCGACCGCGACGCCGCGCTCTCTCTACCCCGATGCCATGGCGCGCGCTTGCTTCACCGCGGCCCACATCGCCGACGCCACCTGCACCGACGTGCTCCCGGGTCTCGCCCGTGCGGAAGCCGGCACGATCGCCGCGGTCAACGCCCTCTCGGCCGCCGGCGTCGATACCACCGAGATGCAGGCCATGGTCGAGAAGGCCCACGTGGCTCTCGGCATGACGGGTACCTTCGGTGCCGAAGGTGGCCTTGCCCAGTCCGTGGCGCAGGGCGACAGCGGCACCGCCGCCGTGCTCGTGCGCGCTCTCGCCGAAATGGCCCCGGCCCCGACGAGGTCCATGCGCACCGCGCTGGCCTCGAAGGACGGCGCGATTCGCTCCGAAGCTGCCGTGGCCCTCGGCCAGATGGCTACTTGGGGCAAGGGCACCGCCGGCGCGGACGTGGTGGCTGCGCTCGGTGAGGTCGCCGGCCGTCAGGTCGTGCGCCTCGCCTACGTCATCGACGCCGACGCTGCTCGCGGCCAAGCGGTCACGGGAGCTCTCAGCGCCGCCGGCCTGATGGTCAACGCCTCGCAGAGCGGCGTGATCGGTCTCGCCAGCCTGCGCCGCATGCCGGGCCTCGACGCCGTCGTGGTCAGTGACTCCCTGCCGGACGTCGCTGCCCAGCAGGTGATCGACGAGATCAAGGCCGAGGCTGCCTTCGCCAAGGCTCCGATCTTCCTCGTCTCGAGTAACCCGGAAGCGGCGGCCGAAGCCTTTGGCGACACGGTCGCCGGCGTCCTCGTCAACCCCGCCGATGTCTCGGCCGTTACGGCTGCCATGGGCGAGATGGGTTCAGAGCGCGATCGCGCCGATGCTCTCGCCGCCGAGGCGGCGGGTCTGCTTGCGACTCTCGCTGGTACCGGCACGAACATCGCTCCGGCTGCGGACTCCCTCGCTGGCGCTCTCGGCCGCAAGGACGCCATCGCCATGGGCGCAGCCTACGCCCTGTGCAGCGCTGGCAACGCCAGCCACGTCGCGGCCCTCGCCGCGGTGGCGGCAGACGGCGCTCGCTCGGAAGGTGTTCGCGAGGCAGCCGCCCGCGCCTGCTCGTCGATCTTCGCCCGCGGCGGTGCTGCTGGCGAGGCCGCTGCGATGCTGGTCGGCGTGGCTCACTCCGACGCTCCGATCTCGGTGCGCAAGGCGGCGGCTCAGGCCGTCGGCAACCTTTCGGCGGCGGATCGCGCTGCCCTCGGCGCGGCCCACCACTAGGAATCCGGACGGGACTCGGCGGCGGGCGGCCTCAAGCGGTCGCCCGCTGTCGTCCGAAACCTGTCCCACATCGATCGGGGGCCGCCCGAGCGATTTGCCAGTGTAGCTCAGTGGTAGAGCACCGCTTTCGTAAAGCGGGGGTCACGGGTTCGAATCCCGTCTCTGGCTCCATACAAGCCCGCGGGCCTGTTCGACGCACGTCGAGCAGGCCCGCGGCGCTTTCCCGGCGCGATCGTCAGCGCGGCGCGTCGCTGAACTGGCGCTGCAGCTCGGAGAGCTGCGCCCGGAGAGCTGCCTCGAGTCCTGCGTGGTCCGGGCTGCCCGCGAGGTTGTGCACCTCGCGCGGGTCGGCGCGCAGGTCGAAGAGCTCGCTCGCGCCCAGTCGCGGGAAGACGATCAGCTTGTGGCTCTCTGTGCGGACGCCGTAGTGCGGCTCGACGCGGTGAGGCTCGGGATACTCGTAGTAGCGGTAGTAGATGGCCTCGCGCCAGCCTGAGGGCTCACGGCCCGTCAGCAGCGGGGCGAGGCTCGTGCCCTGCGCGCGCGGCAACGCAGGCGCGTCACCGAGCTCGCACAGCGTGGGCGCGAGGTCGATGCCGGACACGAGGCGAGGCTCGACGGCACCGGCCTCGATCGCCGCGGGCCAGCGCATCACGAGCGGGAAACGCAGGGCCTCTTCGTACATCCAGCGCTTGTCGTACCACCCGTGCTCGCCGAGGAAGAAACCTTGGTCGGAGGCGTAGATCACGAGGGTGTCCTGAGCGAGTCCCTCGCGCTCGAGGTACTCGAGCACGCGTCCGACGCTGACGTCGACGCCCGCCACGCAGCGCAGATAGTCCTTCAGGTAGCGCTGGAAGTTCCAGCGCGTGCGATCGTCGCCCGAGAGCGGCCGCGCGCGCAGGGCGGCGTTTTCCGCTTCGTAGGCCGCCGACCATGCGGCGAGATCCTCCGAGCGGCGCGGCGTCGGCCTTCCGAGCTTCAAGTCGAACTCGCTCAGGTCGCGCGCGATCGACATCTCCTGCGCGGCTGCGCCGCTCGCGCGCGTCGCGTAATCGTCGTGCAGCGTGGCGGGCTCGGGCAAGATCTCGTCGGCGTACAGCGCAAGCTCGCGTGGGCCGGGCTCCCAAGAACGGTGGGGCGCCTTGTGGTGCAAGCACAGGAGGAAGGGCGCGTCCGTGGCACGCGACTCGAGCCATTCGAGCGCGAGGTCCGTCACCACCTCCGAGGCGTAGCCGGAGACCTTGCGCGTGCCGACAGCCGACAGCAACTCGGGGTCGTAGTACTGGCCCTGGTCCGGAAATACCTCCCAGTGGTCGAAGCCGGTGGGCTCACTCTTCAGGTGCCACTTGCCGACGAGTGCGGTCTGGTAGCCAGCCGCACGCAGCGCCTGCGGAAAGGTCGGCTGCGCGCCGTCGAAGCGCGCGGAGTTGTCGACCACTCCGTGGACGTGGCTATGGGTGCCAGTGAGCAGAGTCGCGCGCGCCGGGGCACAGATCGCGTTCCCACAGTAGGCGCGCTCGAAGCGCACTCCCTCGCGCGCGAGGCGATCGATGTTCGGCGTGCGCGCGAGCTCCGACCCGTAGGCGCCGATGGCGTGGGCCGCATGGTCGTCCGAGAGGATGAACACGATGTTCGGGCGACGGAGCGGAGCCGTCGACGGGGCGGAGCAGGCGCCCGCAGCGAGCGCCAGCAGCGGCAAACCGAGAACCCAGCACCCCTTGCTCATGGCCCCGACGGTGCCACGCCGAGCGCATGCCGTCGAGGGGGCGGTGAGAAGGACTGTCGGGTACCCGGGATTCCGACTGCGGAAAGCGGAAGGAAAACTCAGGTTGGCGCGGGCGCGGGGACGACTCCGCCTTCGTGAAGGCGACCAACCGACAGTTGCAGGCTTTGCTTCTGGTGAGCACGGCGGCGGCGGTGGTGTCGCTCGCGGGCGTGGTGCGGTGGATGGAGCTGCATCGGGCCGAGGGCGCTGTACTCGAGAACCGCACGGTGCGCGTCGTGGTCGTCGAGAGCGAGGCGGAGCTCGAGGCGTTGTCGGTGCCGGCAGCGGCCGTGACCGATGTAGCGAGCCCAGTTGGCGAGGCTGCGACGGCGCCGATAGCGGCCGGGCTGCTCGAGGTGCGCGTACTCCTCGGCGGCGAGCCACTCTCGGGCGTTACGACCGAGCTGCTCGACATCACGGGCTTGATCGATGTGCGCGGCCGGACGGACCGTGACGGGCTCGTGCGTCTCGACGTGCGATCAGATGGCTGGCACACGCTGCGCGTCGCGGCTCCGGATGGGACCCTTGCGGTGCGCGAGTGGGAAAGCAGTGGCCCCGGGCGGGTCGAGTTCGATTTCGGCAGCTCGTCGGTCATCGGGCAGGCCTTCGATTGCAACGGGATGCCCTGGCCCGACGCCGCCTTGCACGTGCTGCAGGACACAGCCGATGGGCCGGTCCGACGGGAGCTGCGGACCGATGGCATGGGACGCTTCTCCTGCGCGGGACTGGTGCGGGGACGGGTGACCGTCGCCGAGGCGGTGGCGCAGCCGGGAGCGAGCGATCTCTGCAGCGCGAGCGCGGAGCTGGAAGAGGGCGAATGCGCCGAGCTCGAGCTCGGAATGGCGGACGCGCTGGTGGCATGGAGCGGGCTGGTGCGTCTGCGGTCGGGACGGGTGCTCGACGAGGAACTCGAGCTGCTCGCCGTGGAGACGCGGCGCGGCTGGGTCGAGCGCCTGCGAAGCGATCAGTCCGGGCGCATCGCGCACGGCCTTCGCAGCGGGAGCTGGAGCGTGCAGGCACTTGCGGTCGATGGCACCGTCGAAGTCGCGCGACTCGAACTGCGAGCGGAGGCCGTTGCGCAGGATGTCGTACTGCCGGCAGCCGCGCTGCGTGTGAATCTCGAGCTGCCCGCGGCGGCGCTTGCCGAGCCTGAGGTGCGCGCGGTCGTGACCCTCCGGCTCGGCGACGAGGCCGCGCTGCTCCAGATCATCCCGCGGGAGGGACGCCAATTGGTGTGCGGGCTCGCGCCGGGCCGCTGGCGCATCGCAGCGCACCGCAGCGGACTCGAACCCGAGGACTGGCTGGAGGTTTCCGTCGAAGCCTCGGATGAGCTCCTCGAACGAACGATTCCGGTGCTCTGGCTCGCGTCGGACGAGCTCTGAGGGCAGCCGTCCGGCCGCGGGGCTGGCATTGGTACCGGCCCTGTCGCAGACTGCCCCGGCCTTGGCTTCGCGCCCAGCTACATCGGTCGAGTCCGTGATCGCGGCTCTCGTCACATCCGCGGCCATCGTTGGGGACATGGTGGCGCCTTCGGCAACGGGAGCCGTACTTGCCGCTACGGGGCAGCTCGGGATGCTGCTCTGGATTGCAGGCGAGATCGGCCTGCGGGAACGATTGCGGCTCCGCTCCGGGCTGCTGCAGCTCGAGGTGTCGCTCCTGTGTGCCGGGTTGCTCGTGCTGTTCGCTCGACTCTCGTTACTTCCTGACCAGCTCACCTCATCCATGGACTCCGCGCAGCACGCCCACGCGGTGCGCGTGTACGACGGCTTTTTCCTCACACTGTCGCTGCTGGCGCTCGCCAGCCAGTGGCGGGCTCGGCTCACAGCGAGCCTGCTGTCGAGGCTCGGCCGCCGACCGCACTTGCTGCTCGCGACGAGCTTCGCGTTGATGATTCTGGTCAGCACGATCCTGCTCTCCCTGCCGTGGTCCGTGTACGACGTCGACAAGATCAGCGTCGTGGACGAGTTCTTCACTGCCACGAGCGCCGTGTGCGTGACAGGCCTCAGCGTGTTCGATATCGGCACTCACTACACGGCCTTCGGCGAGTTCGTGCTGCTGCTCTCCATTCAGTTCGGTGGCATCGGCATCATGACCCTCGGAGCCGCGTCCGTGGCGTTGATCCGGGACGGGTCGCTGATGGCGCAGGTGCGCTATGCGTCGATGTTGGACGTGGGCCATCTCGCGGACTTGCGCGCGCTGGTGCGCACGATCATCACGACGACCCTGCTGATCGAGCTCGTCGGCGCGGTCCTGCTGTACTTCCTGTGGCGCGACGATCCGCGGCTCGAGGGCCACTCGGTCGCATGGTTCGCGCTGTTCCACTCGGTGTCTGCCTTCTGCAACGCCGGTTTCGCGCTGTTCCCGCGCAACTTGATGGACTTCACCGGGAGCTTCGGCGTCCAGCTCGTGCTGATGGCGCTGATCGTCCTCGGTGGGCTCGGTTTTCCCGTGTACCGCGCGCTAGCTCAACGCTCGCGCGAGCGCCTCACGGCGCTGTTCCGCGGTGGGCGAGTCGCGGAGCGACCTTACGACTACGCCTCCCGCGTGGTGCTCAAGTCGACCGGGTTCCTCATCGTCGCGGGTGCGCTGTTTTTCCTCGCGCTCGAGTGGAACCGGTCGATGGGCGAACTGACGATCGCCGAGCGCGCGATGGCGGCGCTGTTCAGCTCGGTCACCACGCGCACCGCCGGGTTCAACACCCTCGACTTCGGCGCCTTCGGCGCGCCCGCGCTGCTCGCGACCATGGGGCTCATGTTCATCGGCGGCAGCCCGAGCTCGACGGCGGGCGGCATCAAGACGACTGCGGCCGCGACCCTGTTTGCGACCTTCATCGGGGAGATGCGCGGGCACGAGCCCAGACTCAGCGGCCGGAGACTCGCACCGGAGACAGTCCGCCGCGCGTCCGCGGTGGCGACCCTCGGACTGGTCGCGCTCGGCGTGGTGCTCTTCGCGCTCACGCTCACCGAGGAGCTGCCGTTCCTCAAGCTCGCATTCGAGGCGTTCTCGGCTCTGGGCACGGTCGGACTCTCGACGGGCATCACCGCGGAGCTTTCCAACGCGGGACGGCTCATTCTCGTCGTCGCCATGTTCGTGGGACGGACGGGTTTCATGGCTACCGCTCTGGCGGTCGGCTCGGTGCAGTCCCGCGAGCGCTTCCGGCTCCCCACAGCCGATCTCCCCATCTGGTAGGTTGCTCCCATGGCTCCGCGCACTCTCGTCGTCGGTCTCGGTCGCTTCGGTTCTGCGCTCGCCCTCGGATTGGCGGAGCGCGGTTGTCCGGTCATCGCGGTCGACTTGCGCATGGAGTCGATCGAAGCCGTGAAGGAAAAGCTCGCCTACGCGGTTGAGCTCGACGCCACGGACGTGGATGCCCTGCGCTCGATTGACGCGGCCGCGTGTTCAGCGGCCGTGGTCGCCGTCGGCGAGGATTTCGAGTCGGCGGTGCTCGCGGTCGCAGCCCTGAAGGAGGTCGGCATCGCGCGCGTAATCGCGCGTGCGCGCGACCAGCGACAGGCGCGCATCCTGCGCGCGGTGGGCGCGAGCGAGGTGATCGAGGTCGAGACCGAGGTGGGCCGGCGGCTGGCGGAGCAGCTCGCGAACTGGGCTCGCTGAGCGTGCATGCGAGCTCTCTCTCGTGCGACGAGAGGCGCAGCTTCGGAGTGCGCGCGGCGCATGGCGCCGGCGGACAGGACCGCGGATCTTGGGGGGGATCCCGCACCGCGTGTACACGCAGAGCCACATCGACCGCGGCGTGGAACTCGCGGCGGAGGTGGCGCGGCGCGTTTGTGGCCAGCACGCGAAGCGGAAGACGTACCACCCCGACTACTCGCCGTACTTCACAGGCAGGTTCGTGTCCGTGGAGGTTCCGTAGCCCGCCCTCAACGCGTCGGGTCGATACGCGGAACGCGCGCGAACGCGAGCTTGAGGTTCGGGCCGACTTCATGGCGATTGAAGGCCTTGGCGGCGATCACTTCGATCGACGCAAGGTTGCTCGCCACCCACGACGGGGCTTTGCCCGCCTCGACCGCGCGGCGGAAGGCGTCGGGTGTGGAGCCGAACTCTTCGCGCAGGCGGGCGAGGTCCACACCGAGCGGGTGCAGGTCCTTCTTGTGCGCGGCTCGCCATGACGTCGCGCTGGTGCGAGCGAGGATGGGGTCGGTGAGCCCGTCCCAGTGCACGAACGTGTGGGTGAACATGCGCCACGAGGTCGCGCACCAGCCGATGGTGGTGAGCGGGTAGCTCGCGGGAGTCTCATCCGATGCGAGCCAGCGCGCGTACTCGTCGCGGATGTCGACCGGACCCTGCGGCAGGAGGGGACTCTCTCCGTAGGCGAGGTCGAGCTGTGCGTCGTCAAGCTGCTCGATCTCCGGCGCGAGCACCCACGGGGAATAGGCGAGATCGCTCTTCAGTCGGTGGTACTGCGCATCGTTGATTTCGTCGATCTTCGTGTGCGCCGCGTCGCGTCCGATCGGATGGCTGGAGAGCTGCGCCGGGTAGAGGAGGAACGTGCCGACGGCGGTTGCCGCCGCAGCGAGTCGCGCTCCGTTGCGACGCAAGTGCTCGGGCCAGCGAGAGAGAGCGTGCTCCAGCAGACCGCTCCAGCTGCACGCGAGCACGACGGATGGGAACGCGAGGTAGCGATAGTGACGCGGATCGCCGCCGATCTTCGCCACGTAGGCGCACACCGCGAGCGCGCTCAAGGTCAGCAGGGCGCGCGCGCCGAGCTGCAGGCCGCGTTCTCGTCGCAGGGACAGCGCGAGCAGCGCGAAGGCGGCGACGAGCCAATACGTGCCGTAGGTCGAGAACGTGTCGTGGAGGTAGGTGAAGCCACGCTCCCAGTTGACCTCGTCCTTCAGGTAGAAGGTATTGGGCAGGAAGTCGGCGTAGTACACGACGCGAAAGGCGAGCCAGCCGCCGAGGCTCGTGCCCGCGACGAACACGGGCGTCCAAGGCATGCGTCGCTCGCGCCACCACAGCCAGGCGATCGCCAGTCCCACGGGCAAGGCCAGCTCATGACGCACCATGGGCGCGAGGCCGACGAGCCACCGCGCCAGGCGCACGTCGGGTGCGAGCACGAACAGCGCGAACGCCACGGCGATGAGCTGCACCATGGGCGCCTCCACACCGCTGGTGAAGTAAGTCTGCGTGGCGTAGTGGAAGGCGAGGTAGGCAAGCGGAAGGTTGACGATCGGAACTCCCGCGGGCGCAGTGCGGCGCGCGAGCAGCACGAGCATCCACCATGTGAGTGCGGCACAGCCGAGCGCGAGGAGTCGCGTGATGGTCCACCAGTCGAGCCCCAGCGCGCGCAATGGAACGAGCGTCACGCACCACAGCGGGCTCGAGTAGCCCTCGACATACTCGCCTTCGTTGAAGACCAGTCCGCGACCGAGGTGGACCAGATTGTCGACGTAGCGAAAGTAGACGAATGCGTCATCGAGCAGCCACGCGTATTGCAGCGACAGGAATAGGCTGGCCGCGAGGCACAGCCATTCGATCGCGGTCGGGCGGGGCCAACCGCCGCGCTGCGCCGTCGCGGCCATCGGGGAGCGCTAGAAGGCCAAGGTACCGAGCAGGCCGAACTGCCACTCGGTCGTGTTGTTGGCTTGGTTCTCGCCGTACAGCACGCTCGGCGTGAGCGCGAAGTTCGACCCCAGTCGGAAGTCGACGCCGCCGCCCAGATACCAGCCGAAGCCATCGGCGTCGCCCGGGCCCGAGCTCTCGTCGTGCTGGTAGGTTCCTCCGACGCGCGCAAACGGAATCCAGATCGGGTCGTCGGGCCCACGGTCCGCGATGCGTAATCCCACGGAGAGGCGGTAGCTGTCGACGTCGTAGTTCGTGCCGACTCCGGTGGACGACACGGTCGAGGAGTTGCGCGCGAGGCCGAACTCGAGCCCCATGCCGCGCTCGCCCTCCCAGTTGTAGATCACGACGTCGGCCGCGTAGCCGAGGTCCTGATCCACGTCGCTCGGTCCCACGAGGAACGTGTCGAAGTCGCTCTCGCTCTGGTACGCGCCGACGGACACGACCCAGCTCGGATTCCACTTGTAACCATAGCGGCGCTCCTGCGGCGCAGCGGCCGCGAAGCGCGCCGCGAGCGCGATGGGCTCGGCGCTCGGCGTGGGAAGCGGCACGGAGTTCGTGGCGAGCGATAGGAACAGCGGAGCAGGGGCGAAGAACATGGTGGGCCTCCCGGGTACGGCGCAGGAGTCTACGGGTCAGGGGGAGCGGAGTCCCGAGCCCGGGGCAGGTTTCGGCGGTCTCGTGGCGCGCATCAGGGCGAGCGGCACGAGCGCAGCCAGAGCGAGCGGCAGGAGTGCCCAGAATGGCCTTCCTCCACGCTCCAGCAGCCCGAGGCCGAGGAGCGGACCCACAAGGTTGGCGCACGACCATGCAAACCAGTAAGTCCCCTGATAGCGACCGCGCAACTCGGGCGGCGCCAGGCCTGCGACATGGGCATTGCAGAGGGGGAATAGCGCGATCTCACCCAGTGTCCACGCGACCACGCAGGCGAGGTGTCCCGAGAAGCTTGCGGCCAGAGCATGCCCCGAGAAACCGAGGGCGAAGAGCAGGCTTGCGAGCGGCAGGACGCGCGCGAGAGGCCAGCGCGCAAGGCGCGGCACGGCGAGCGGCTGCAGCAGGGCGATCAGGGCCCCATTGGCCGCGAACAGAAGGCCGAGCTTTCGAGGATCGAGACCATCGGCTCGCACCATTGGACCGAGGCTCGAGAAGCTCTGCACGATCACGAGGCCGATGCCGAGCGCGGCGATGAGCATCCATGCCATGCGTGCGTCGCGGGCGGGCGCAAGCCAGTCCGCGCGAGTCGCGCGCATGCGCTCGGGCGGCGGTCGGGTCTCCGGCACGCCGCGCAGGATCACGAGCGCCGCCAGCAGCATCGTGGCGGCATCGCCGAGGAAGAGCCAGTTCCAGCCGTGTCGCTCGACGATCCAGCTCGCGAGCAGGGGACTCGCGGCGAAAGCGAGGTTGAAGGTCCAGTTCAGGTAGCTGTAGGCGCGTGCGCGCCCCGCTTCGGGTACGAGATCCGCGACCGCGGCGGCCACGGCTGGTCGGTAGAGCTCGCCGAGCGCGCCGAGTGCGAGGGCCGCGCTCGAGAGCCCGAGCGAGCCGTGCGCGTTGCCCAGTGCCGCCAATGCGATCGCGCCGCCGCAGAGGCTCAGCATCATCGTCGGCTTGCGGCCGAGGCGATCGGCGAGGGCCCCGCCGACGAGCGCGGAGAGCATGGTGCCCGCGCCCCATGCGCCCAGCACGAGCGAGACGTCCCGAGGCGCGAGTCCCTCGCGCTCGGACAGGTAGAGCGACAGGAACGGCAGCACGAAGCCGCCGACGCGGTTCACCCACATGCCGACGAGGAGCAGCCAGAAGCTCCTCGGAAGCCGCTCGCGCGCGCTCACGAGCCGTCGCGGCGACGCGGCAGCCAGAGCTCGAGGAACACGAGCGCGAGTGAGAGGCCCGTCGAGAGCGCGTAGGTCGCGCCCGAAGCGACGATCATGGGTACCCACGCAGCCGAGCCGCGCGCGAGCCACCAGCCCGCGAGGTCCCCGACGAGTCCGAGTCCCGCGAGTGCGAACAAGCCGTTGCGCAGCGAGTTTGGCCAGCGCGTCGCGAGCAGCAAGAAACCGATCACGACCGACATCGCCGCGAGTGACAGGGCGTGCGCGTGCGTCGATGCGGCGAGCACGCGCACCGGCACGGGCGCCACCGACTTCGAGAAGGCGAGCTTCTTCACGTCGTCGAAGTACTCGAGCGGCACCTTCGCTCCGATGCCATCGCCGACGGTCGCATTGCGCGCGTGGCACTGCAGGCAGTTGGCGCGGATCAGGCCCTCGGGCGCGGAGTCGCCAAGGTCGATGTTGTCGTAGTCCTCGACGATGCGGCCCGAGCGCAGCCACTTGAGCAGGAACTCGCGCTCCGGCGCCGCGAGCGACTCGGGGTGGCCGCTCTCGAGCGCGCTCACGAGCGGCGCTGTCGTGTTGACACCGTGGTACGCGCCCTCGAGGTCTTCCAGCGAGACGCCCGGTTGCTCGTCGCGGTTCTGGTGGTGATCCTGCAGGTGCCACGCGCTCGCGGCGAGGCCGATACCGAAGGCGAGCACGAGGGCCGACAGGCCGACGCGCGTTCCCGTGCCGAGATCCCGCAGGCGCAGCGTGACGTCGCTCACAGGCTCTCCAGCAGGGCGGGGTCGATGGCGACTTCGCTGCCCGAGCGCACGGCCTGATTGGCGAGGATGCCGACTACGGTGCTGCGCGCGGCGTCGGAAGCCGAGCAGGCCGGGGCCTTGCCTTCGCTGGCGGCCTTCACGAAGTCGGCGAGTGCGTAGTACAGCGAGGTGTAGGGCAGTCCGACGCCTTCCGTGAGCTTGCCCTGCGCCGCGAGTTTGGTCGCGTCGGCGATCAGCGTGATACCGGAGTCGTTGTGGTACTGCTGGCGGTTGGCGTAGACCTCCCAGCCCTGGGTCGGCGCGTCGGCTTCCTTGAACATCCAGCCGTGCGTCCAGCCGAGCTTGATCAGCGCCATCTCGCCGCCGATCAGCTCGTAGCGCCCTTCGTAGGAGTTGCACAGCGTCGCCGAGTAGCTCGCGCGCAAGCCGTCCTCGAAGCGCGCCTCGAGCAGGATCGTGTCCGCGACCGTGCGCCCGTCCTTGTGCAGGCGGATCTCGCCGGTACCGCGCACCGCGACCGGGTGGCGCCCAAGGAAGTGATGAAAGACGTCGAGCTGGTGCGAACCCTTCTCGCCGGCGAGGCCGAGCGAGAGCTCGGCGTCGAGGTGCCAGTTGAGCTCGCGATCGCGCTCGGGGGTCGATCCCGGCGTGCGCCAGGTGGTCTTCTTGTGGTCCTGAGCGCGCAGGTGGGAGAGCTGGCGCAGTGTGCCGGCCTTGAAGAACGAGCGCGCCAGCGAATAGACGGGGTTCGAGCGGCCTTGGTAGCCCGCGGCGAAGACCTTGGAGGAGCCCTTGGCGGCCGTGACGATGGCCCGCGTGTCGTCGATGGTGTGAGCGAGCGGCGTCTCGCAGTACACGTGCTTGCCTGCGGCGATGCAGGCGAGCGCGATCTCCTTGTGCAGGTGCGTCGGGGTCGCGATCACGACTGCCGTGATGCCCGGTTCCTTGTCGAGCAGCTCGATGTGGCTCGCGTAGCCGCGCAGGCCTTGAGCGCGGCGCACGGCGGACTGCAGGCGCGAGTCGTCGCTGTCGCACACTGCGACGACGCTGGCTTCAGGGATCGTCGCCAGCTCGCCCAGGATCCCGCGACCCTGTCGGCCTACGCCGATCACCGCGACCGTGAGCGGAGCGCCGAGGATGGTGGGGTGGAGGAGCTCGAAGCTCGGCGCGAGGAACAGCGCGGCGGCGCCGCCGTGGAGGAGCTGACGACGGTCGGGTGAGGTCATCGGTAGGTCGGTTCGAGTCCGGCGAGGGGAGCGAAGCATCCATGCTGGCCGAGGAGCAGGGGCTCGCGCCCTTCGTCCTCGAGGAGCCAGCCTTGGTCGTGGGGGCGCCGCAGCTCGAGCGAGCCGCCGCGCACGCGCAAAACGAGCGCCGCCGTCGACCATGCGTCCGCGGCCTCGGCGCTCGGGGCGATAACGGCTGCGCGCAGGCCGAGCGGCACGGGGCGACCGCTGCGCGGGTCGAGGATGTGTCCCACCTTGTGCCCAGCGAAGTCGGCCGTGCGGCCGTGGGGCGCGGAGACGGCGAGCGCACTGTCGCGCAGCCGCGCTTCCCACGCACCGTCGGACCCGATGCGCACGCGCCAGTACTCGGCATCGGGCGGCGCGCCGAGCGCGACCACGCTGCTCGTGCCGCCGTGCAACAGCGCCGTCACGATCCCGTTCTCGCGCAGTGTGGCCGCGGCGAGGTCGAGCGCGTGTCCCTTGGCGATCGAGCCGAGGTCGAGCTGCGTGTCCGGTCGCGTGAAGCGGACGGAACTCGTGGCCTGATCGAGCTCGAATCCGCCGAGGCTCGCGCCGCGCGGGGCGTCGATGCGCTGGCCGCGAAAGCCGAGCGCGCGCATCAGCGGACCGACCGCGATGTCGAACGCGCCATCGGTCGCAGCGCGCAACGCGAGGCAGCGCTCGAGCAGCCCGTACAGCTCCAAGTCGAGCCGCACGGGCTTCTCGCAGGCATCGCGGTTGGCGCGCGCGATCAGGCTCGAGTTCGTGAACACGCTGTAGCGCGCATCGCACTGCTCGATGCGCTCGAGGGCGGCCTCGCCGGCTGCACGTGCCCGCGGCCCGTCCTCGCAGCCGAGGACGAGCTCGAAGCGCGTACCCATCGCGCGCGTCGCGAGCCGCAGCACGTCGCGCCTCGCGCTCAGGCCTGCGCGGCCTGCATGGTGGCCGGATCGAAGGTCCACGCCGAGCGCGTCGAGATCGAGCGCGCAGCGAGGTCGACGATCACCATGACCTTGGCTGCGGTGTCGACGTCGCCGATGGCCGCCTTGCGTGAGCGCATGCAGGAGAGCCAGTGGAGGCGGTGCTCGTCCTGGTCGTTGAGGCCAGAGGACGCCGACGGGAAGGTCTGCTCCTCGATCTCCTCGGCGAAGATGCGCTCGGGGCGCAGGATGCAGTCATTGCCGCCGAGGTACAGGTTCGCCATGTGGCCGCGCACCATGGCCTCGACGCCGGTCTCGTTGCAGGTCGATCCCGCGACGGTCATGGTGTGGCCCTTCTCGAACTCGACCGTCAGGTTGACCTGATCGGGGTTCTGCATGGCCGTGTCGTGGTAGTGGCCACCCGAGGCCGTGACGCGCACGGGCCAGCCTTGGTCGAGGGCGTACACGAGCGGCGAAGTGACGTGCACCAAGAGGTCGCCGATGATGCCGCTCGACCACTTGGAGTAGCGGCGCCAGCGGAAGAACACGGCCGGATCCCACTCGGCGGCGCCGGCGGGACCGCACCAGGCCTTCCAGTCGAGCGTCTTGCCCGGCACGATGTTCTCGTCGATGCCGTAGAGCCACTCGCCGCCCTTGGAGTTGCGGCAGTAGGAGGTCTGGGAGAAGGTCGGCTTGCCGATCGCGCCCGAGGCGATCAGCTCCTTCGCCTTCCCGTACTTGCGGTGCTGCAGGAACTGCGTGCCGCACTGGAATACGTTCTGCGGATTGGCGAGCACCGCCGCGCGCAGCTCGAGCGCCTGCTCGATGTCGTAGGTCATGGGCTTCTCGCAGTACACGTCGAGGCCCGCGGCCATGGCGTCGATCGCCTGCTGGCCGTGCCAGTGCTCGGGCGTCGCGATCAGCACGCCGTGCAGGTCCTTCTCCGCCGCGTACATCGCGCGATAGTCGGCGTAGCCGCGCACATCGATGCCCTGTGCTTCCTTGGCAAACTTGACGCCGCGTTCGAGATAGGGAGCGGCCACGTCGCAGATCGCCACGACCTGCACACCTTCCTTGCCTTCCTTGGCCAGCGCGCAGATGCGTTGCAGGTGGCCGTAGCCCATCGCGGGCGTGCTCGGCGCGCCCATGCCGATGATCGCGATGCGGATCGGCTCGCCGTCCTTGGGGCGCGCGCGGTCCGCGCCGCGGACGCCGACGTAGTTCTTCTTTTGCCGCGCGCCGTCCGCCGCGCAGGCGCTCGCGACCGTCGCGGCCGCGCCGAGAGCGAGCAAGTGGCGCCGGGAGGTGATGGGACCGTGGGGACGATGGGGCGTCGTGCTCATGGCGAGAATCCTCGGGGGCAGGCGGCCCGCACGGGGCGGGCGCGGGGATCGGAACGCTCGGGAGTCTAGCAGGGAAGTCCGCGCGAGATGGGGCCCAACTTTTCCCGTCGCGGCCAGTCCGCGGGGCGCGAGCGTGGCGAGCGTCGGGGTGCGGTGCTAGCGTCGCTCGCGATGGCGAAGCGTCGCAGTTCCGGTCTGTCCGCGGCGGCAGCGCGGGCCGCGCTCGCCGAGCTCGAGTCCCTGCGCTTCGAATTTGGTGCGCTGCCGGCGCAACGCAAGCGCGAGCTCCTCGCACGGATGGACGCGGTCGACTTGCCCGACGCGCGCAGCGTGGGGCGCTTGCACGAGGTGCTGCTCGTACTGCGCGCCTATCCGGACGATCCGGACGTGTTCGCCGGCTCGGAAGGGCTGCTGGCCACGTTCGGGCGACGCCGCGACCTGCGCCGCTTCCGGGTCGAGCTCGCCGACACTGGCCTCGCGGGCACGGACACTCGCTACCCGTTTTTCGCTCCCACGGCTCGTCGGCTGGTGCGACGCTTCGGCCGGCAGCTGCGAGTCGACTGGGCCACGCTCGGCGATCCGGCGCGGCTGGAGGGGCGGCTCGCGCTGCTCGCGAGCTACTCCGAGACGCCGGGCCTCGACGAGTGGGATATGCCGCTGCGCAAATGGGTGGCGCGCCTCAAGGGCCCGGAGGAGAGCGATGCGGAGTTCCTAGTGCAGCGGCTCGCGCGGCTTGGGTCGGACGCGATGGCGCGCGACACTCTGTACGAGGAGCTCGGGCTCGAGCTGGTCCTGCCCGCGGGCGCGGACACGCCCAGCCGCACGCGCGAGCTGGCGGCGCGCACCTCGCCCATGTTCCGAACGCGGCCACTCGAGCGGGGCCGGCCGGACATCCGCGCGGCGTTGCGCGCCAAGCCGCGCGCGGTGCGAAGCTGCGAGCCTGAGGAAGCCGAGCAGCTCGTCGAGCTCGCTCGCGACGCGATGGTGACGCGCCAGCGCGACCTCGACGCGTTCATGCACGCGGATGTTCGCGACGTGCGGCGTTGCACGTTCGACGACGGGCTCGAGTTCGTCGCCATCGGCGTCGTGCCCGAGCGCCGACTGATGCTCGAGTCGGTCTACGCGTTCCTCACGCTCCACAACGGTGTGCCGATGGGATACGTGCTCGCGAGCGCGCTCTTCGGCAGCTCCGAGATCGCCTACAACGTGTTCGACACGTTCCGCGGAGGCGAAGCCGGTGCGGTCTACGGGCACGTGCTGACGATGGCGCGCGCGCTGTTCGGCTCGCGCGACTTCACGGTCTACCCGTACCAGCTCGGCGGGGACGGCAACAGCGAGGGCCTCAAGTCGGGAGCGTGGTGGTTCTACCAGAAGCTCGGCTTCCGGCCGCGCGATGCGGGCGCGCTCGCGCTGATGGAGGGCGAGCTGCGGCGTATGCAGCGCAACCCGCGCCAGCGTTCGTCCATCGCGACGCTGCGCAAGCTCGCGAAGCACAACGTGTACTGGCATCTCGGTCCCGCGCGCGACGACGTGATCGGCGTGTTCCCGCTGGAAAACGTGGGGCTTGCGCTCACCGACATGCTCGCGCACCGCTTCGGGTCCGATCGCGAGCGCGGCGTCGAGACGTGCGCACGCGAGGCGGCTTCTCTGTGCGGCAACGTGGCGTGGCGCGAGTGGAGCGTCGAGGAGCGATTGTGGTGGAAGCGCTGGGCGCCGCTCGTGGTCGCGCTGCCGGGTACGCAGCGCTGGAGCGCCAGCGAACTCGCGGGGCTGGTCGCCTGCGTGCGTGCCAAGGGTGGGACACGCGAGTCGGACTTCGTGCGCCTGCTCGACGCCCACCGCAGCCTGCGCAGCGCTCTCCGGCAACTCGCGCGCGACGGGTGGCAACCGCTCGAGCGCGTCGGACGGGGCCGACGCGTTTCGAGGCCGTAACGCGAGCTTCGGGACGCTCCCGCCGCCGCGGACCGCGAACGACTGCGGTACGGAGATTGCTCGAAGGTCCCGCGGACTGGCTTCGCTGCCGCGCGCCGCTGCGTCAGCTCCTTGCCAGCCCCACCCCCGATCGCCCCAAGCCATGCCGACCGCGCCGCTCTCCCTGCTCGCCACGTGCGCCCTGTTCCTGCTCGCGGCCCCGATTCGCGCTCACGGCGGTGCCTATCGCGGGCCGGGCGGACCCGGCGACTCGGTGCCGGCCGGGGCCAGCGCGAACTCCGGTTCGAGCTCGACCGGCACGAGCTCGAGCGGCACGGGCGCGACCACCACGGGGGGCACGACCGCTCCCGCGGCACCCGGCGGCCAGAGTTCGGGTCCTTCGACGCCCGTGCCCCAGCCCTCGGCCTCGGCCGGCGGCGCCGCGAGCGCCGGCCCCGACGGCACTCGCTGGCAGACGTGGTGGGGCTTCAACAAGGACGCGTTTCTCGGTCTGCGGGCGCGCGTCGGAGCGGGTGGCCTGCTCGCGGGCAGCGACGTGGCGTTCCTGCCGGGGCGCGAGCCGACGCAGGACGAGCTGCAGCCGACCGCGGACGACATTCACGGCAAGGTCAAGCCGGCGCTGCGCGCGGCGCTCGCGACCGAGCGCCAGAACGACGTGCTGAGCGGCCTGATCGTGGCGCTCGCGAAGCTTGGCGATCGCCCCGGGGAGACCGAGGTCGCGGGCTGGATCGCGCCCTTCCTCGCGCACCCCAACCAAGAGCTCGCGGAGACAGCGGCCGTGGCGCTCGGGATCCTCGGCAACGAGCGCGAGATCGACTTCATGGCTGCGATTCTCGACGGGGATTTCGAGACGCTGCGCGCGCGCGGCGTGGCGCTGTCGGGCCCGCCGAGCGAGCGCACGCGTGCCTTCGCGGCCTTCGGGCTCGGACTCGTCGGTCAGCGCGCGCCAGGCGCTGCCCGCGAGCGCGCGGTCGAGACGCTCGTAGGTTGGATGCAGCGCGAGGCGGCGCGCGCGAGCCAAGCCGAGATCCCGGTGGCGTGCATCACCGCGCTCGGGCTGCTGCCCTTGCCCAGCGATCCGCTCGTGCCGAGTCCGCCGAACGCGACCAGCCCGGCGCGGGTGGCCTCGATCGAGGAACAGCTGCAGTGGCTGGGGTGGACGCTCGCGCGCCGCGACCTGTCGCCGCTCGTGCGCGCGCACGTGCCGGTCGCGATGGCGCGGTTGCTGCACGTGGAGACTGCAGCGAGCACGGTGGCGCGCGCGCTGGCCGTCGAGCGCATCGCGGCGCGACTCGCGCGCGAGTTCGACGAGTCCGCCGACGTGCGGCTGGGCTGCGTCATTGCGCTCGGGCTCGTCGGCAACGGCAGCGATCGCGCAGTCGATCTGCTCGTGCGCGAGCGGCTGCGCAACGTGCACGACTCGCTGCGCGACGTGCAGGCCGGTCACTTCGCGCTCATGGCGCTGGCGCAGGCGAGCGCGCGACCCGGCTCGGGAAGCGTCCCGCTCGCGGCTCTCGCCTCCGGCAAGGACGGTTCGCGGGCGTTCCTGCTCGAGCGGTTCGCGTCCGGCGCGAGTTCGACGCGCTGCTATGCGGCGCTGGCGCTGGGCGTGCTCGAGCGCGGCGCGGCCGATGCGGGAGCGGGACAGTCGAGCGACGTGCTCGCGGCGCTGCGCAAGTCACTCGACGACGCGCGCTCCCCCGACGAGATCGGTGCCGTCGCGCTGGCACTGGGGCTCGCGCACGACACGGCGAGCATCGGCACGCTGCGCAAGCAGCTCGACACGGTCTCGGACGTCGAGGCACGCGGCCACGTAGCCGTCGCGCTCGGGCTGGTGGGGGATCGCGACTCCATCCAACGCATTCAGGAGATCGTGGCGAAATCGAAGTACCGGCCGGACTTGCTGCGCAACACCGCGCTCGCGCTCGGGCTGCTCGGGGACAAGGCGCTGGTGCCGCAGCTCGTCGACATGCTCCGCAATGCCACGGGGCTCGCCGCGCGCGCCGCGATCGCCTCGGCCCTCGGCTTGATCGGCGATCGCCGCAGCATCGAGCCGCTGCTGGCGATGCTCTCCGATCGCGAGCGCTGCACCGACCTCGCGCGCGCCTTCGCGGCGGTCGCTCTCGGCATGTGCTGCGACAAGGAACTGCTGCCCTGGAACGCCAAGCTGGCGGCGGACTCGAACTACCGCGCCAGCACCGCGACCCTCTACTCGCCGGACAACGGCACCGGCATCCTCGACATTCTGTGAGCAGCGGGGGCAGGGACAGCGCGGGCGGCGCGCGTTACCCTCTGTACCGCCATGAACAAGCTCCTGCGCTCCAAGCGACTCCTCGTCGGGGTCGTGCACTTGATCGCCTCGCCCGGCTCGCCGCGCTTCCTCGGAGACCGCCGCGCCATCCTGCGCCGTGCCGGGGATGACGCGATGGCGCTCGTCGGCGGTGGTTGCGACGCCCTGATCGTCGAGAACTTCGGCGACGTGCCGTTCTTCGCCACCAGCGTGCCGCCCGAGACGATCGCGACCATGGCGCTCGCGCTGCAGGCCGTGATCGAGGTCGCCGGGGGCGCTCCGGTCGGCGTGAACGTGCTGCGCAACGATGCGCGCGCGGCGCTCGGGCTGTGCGCGGCGACCGGCGCGCGCTTCGTGCGCATCAACGTGCACTCGGGCGCGGCCGTGACGGATCAGGGTGTGATCGAGGGCCGGGCGGCGGAGACCGTGCGCGAGCGCTCGCGGCTCTGTCCGGGCGTCGCGCTTCTGTGCGACGTGCACGTCAAGCACGCCATGCCGCTCGGCGGCGGCTCGATCGAGACGGCGGCGGCGGACACGCTGCACCGCGGGCTCGCCGACGCGCTCGTGGTCAGCGGCTCCGGGACGGGCTCGGCGCCGGATGCGGAGCGCGTGGCCGCTGTGCGGCGCGCGGTCGGCAACGCTCCGGTCCTGATCGGTTCGGGCCTGACCGAGAAGAATGTCGCGCAACTGTTCCAGTATGCGAGCGGAGCCATCGTGGGAACCTCGCTCAAGCGCAACGGCGCGGTCGACGAGCCGGTGGAAGTCGCGCGTGTCGAGCGCCTGCGGCGGCTGCTCGACTCCCTCGAGACGACGACGTGAGCCTCGAACTGCACAAGCACTCCGCGCCCGCGCAGCTGCGCTTCGCGGTGATCACGATCAGCGACACGCGCGACGCCAGCACGGATCGCGGCGGTCCGTTTCTCGTGGAGAGCGTGCAGGGTGTTGGGCACGTGGTCACATTGCGCGAGATCGTGAAGGACGAGCGCGACGAGATCGCGGCCGCGGTGCGGCGCGCGGTGGCGCAGGCCGACGTCGATCTCGTGCTGTGCACGGGCGGGACCGGCATCGCGCCGCGCGACGTGACGTACGACACCCTGCGCGGAGTGCTCGACAGCGAGATCCCCGGGTTTGGCGAGCTGTTCCGCTGGCTCAGTTACCGCGAGATCGGCGCGGCGACGATCCTCTCGCGGGCCCTCGGCGGCCTGCTCGGCGGCAAGGTCGTGCTGGCGCTGCCGGGCTCCCCCAAGGCCCTGCGCCTCGCCATGGACGAGATCGTTCTCAAGGAAGCGGGGCACCTCGTGGCGCAGGCGCGCGGGCCCGCACCGCGGCCCTGAAAGGTACAGGAACCATGCCGACGGGCGATTCCCACGGTCACGACCATGGCTCCGGACACGATCACGGGCACGGGCACGATCACGGGCACGGGCACGATCACGGGCACGGGCACGATCACGGACAGCCCCACGGCGCGGGCCATGGGCATGGGGACCCCTACGTTTGGCAGCCCAAGGAGCGCCGCAGTCGGCTGGGTGGGTGGCTGCTCGCCGCCGGCCTCGTTCTCGTCCTCGCCGGCATCGCCCTGCAGATATGGACGAGCGACTGAGGCGCTGCGAGGAGTTTCCGCAGAACTGCCCCTCGACAACCCGCGTCGCCGAAGTCGAGGATACTGAACCTCGCGCGCTGACAGCAGTGCGCCCGAAAGGCCTCCGATGCTCGCTCTCGCGTTGCTCACTCTCTCGGCCATGCAGGAATCCGCGCCCCGCCATTGGGAGCACGTGCTCGTTCGTCACCAGTCCTTCGACGATTTCTTCGCCGGCGGAATGGCCAGCGCCTATCGGGCGGAGCTCAACGCCGATGCACCGGTGCGGCTGAACACCGGGGCGAGCCCCGGCAGCGCGGAGCAGATCGACCAGCTGTGGGCCCAGGATCCCGCCAACCTCGCGGGCTGGCTCGACGGGTTTTACGAATCGGCTGAGCTGTACGTCACGGGCGGCTTCGAGGAGGCGCTCGTGTCGTGGAACGCGAGCGTGCCCGAGGGCACGGGCATGTGCCTCGAACTGCGCGTACGCGAGAGCGGCAAGACGCCCTGGTCGCCGTGGCTCTACGTCGGAGACTGGGGCACGGTCACGCCGCCGTCGCTCTACCTGCGCAAGGATGATCCCGGTGGCCCGAAGGTGGACGCTAGCGCTCCGCTGCGCACCGAGTTCGAGGGCGGCAAGGTCGACGTCGACTTCTTCGTGTCGACGCGTGCGTGGGGACGCGCGCAGTACCGCGTGCGCACGACCACGGCCGAGCCCGCCAAGTCGCGTCCGGTGCTCCTGCGCAGCGTCTCGCTGTGCTTCAGCCGTCGCGTCGATGGTCCGATCCCGGCGCACGCTCCGGCGCTCGAGCGTCGCATTGAAGTGCCTTTCCGCAGCCAGAAAACCGAGAAGCCCGAGATCGCCGGTCGCATCTGCTCGCCGACTTCGGTGGCGATGCTGCTCGAGCACCGCGGTGCGGCGAAGTCGACGCAGCAGGTGGCGGACCTCTTGTTCGACAGGCGCCACGATATTTACGGCAACTGGACGCGCGCGGTTCAGGGAGCCTACGAGCTCGGTGTGCCCGGCTATCTCGCGCGCTTCGGCGACTGGAAGTCCGTGGAGGAGTCCATCGCGTCCGGTCAGCCACTCGTGATCTCGATCGCGGCCAAGCAGGGCGAGCTCGCGGGCGCGCCCTACGAGTCCACGGCGGGGCACCTGCTCGTGCTCACGGGTTTCGATGGCAAGGGCGGCGTGCACGTCAACGATCCGGCCGTGTCGGATGCGGCGGAGGGAGCGCGCACGTACAGCCGGACCGACCTCGAGCGCGTGTGGATGGCGCGCGGTGGCACGACCTACGTGCTGCTCCCCAAGCCGAAGTGAGCGCGGAAAGAAACACCATGGAAAGCCAAGGAAAGCACGCCCTGCCGGACAAGCTCGCGCGCCTGCCGCTTCTCAACAAGGGGCCGCAGGGACGCGTGCTGCGCTTCTTCACAGAGACGATCTGGGACACGCCGCTCGACGAACTCGGGCGCGCGCGGCGCATCGGCTACAAGTGCTGCCGGGTCCTGTTCCTCGCCACGGTCGGTTTCGTTGGCGACAACTGCATGCTGCGCGCGATGGCGCTCACGTACACGACCGTGCTGTCGCTCGTGCCGATGCTCGCCTTCTCGTTCGCGATCCTGAAGGGGCTCGGCTTCTACGAAGGCCTGCGCCGCGAGCGCATCGAGCCGTATCTCGACACGCTCTTCGGCGCGGCCGCGGAGGAGCCCTCGCCGTTGCTCGAGCCCGCAGCGGCGCCGCTGCTCGTGGTGGACTCCGCGCCGGAGCAGGGCCTTTCGCACCTGCGCGGCGTGTTCAACAACGTGCTCGACATGGTCGATGGCACGGACGTGAAGGGGCTTGGCGCGATCGGCCTGATCGTGCTGCTGCTCGCTGTGCACCGCCTGCTATCGAGCGTGGAGGCGTCCTTCAACCAGATCTGGAGCGTGCGCAAGCCGCGCACCATCGTCCGCAAGCTGTCCGACTACCTGACGATGGTCGTGATCGCGCCCATCTTCCTCGTGGTCGCGATCGGCGTCACGACGGCCGTGCAGAACGCGGGCGTGATCGAGTTTCTGGAGGACAAGCTCGCGCTGGGCGCGGTGCTGCAGACGCTCATCAAGCTCGCGCCGGTGCTCGTTGGCTGGTTCGCCTTCACGCTGCTGTATCTCGTGATGCCCAACCGCCGTGGGCGTGTAGCCGCCGCGCTGGTCGGCGGACTGTTCGCCGCGGCCGCGTGGGAAACCGCGCTGTTCGCCCACATCGCATTCCAGATCGGCGTCGCGAAGTACAACGCCATCTACGCGGGCTTTGCGGCGATCCCGATCTTCCTAGTGTGGGTCCAGCTCTCGTGGGTGATCGTGCTCGCAGGTGCGGAGCTCTCCTACGCGTTCGAGAAGCACTACGAGTACCAAGGCATCGGTACCGGCACGCGCATCGGCGCAGCTCACGCCGAGCATGTCGCCGTACGGCTGATGGCGCGTCTCTCCGAGACTTTCCTCGCTGGACAGCCCGCACCGAGCGTGCCCGAGCTGACGCGGCGGGTAGGTGTCGCGAGCAGCACCGTCGAGCGCCTGCTCTCGGATCTCCGCGAGTGCGGGCTCGTCGCGGCCATCGAGCACGCCGAGCCAGGCCAGCCCCAGGGCTGGCAGCCCTCGCGAGACCCGGCCACGATCCGCATCAGCGACGTGCTGCTCGCAGTGCGTGGGGAAGTACGTGCGCCGGAGCAGGGCAGCCTGCTGTCTCTCGACGCGCTCGCCGATCGCGCCCTGCGCGCGCTCGACGCCGAAGGTCGCTCGTCCGTCCACAATCGCACCATGCGCGAGCTCGTGGAGCGCGCCGTGCGCGAGGGGGCCTCGTCCGAAGCGGTTCCGGCGCCTCGGCCCGCGACCTAGCAAGCTGTTGAACGGGCACTCAGCTGCGGCTTCGCGCTCTGCGCCGCGGCTTCGTCACGCTCGTCGGACGGTGCGCAGTTTCCAGAGCGACGGCCGCGATCGAGTCTCCGGCGCGTTGCCGGCCTCGGCCATGATCGCCGTCCCTTCGGGACGGGAGGCCTTCTCCGTGGACGGCTGGCCGTCTCGCTGGCGCTGGATCGGCCGCGGACGTTCGGTAGGGTAGGGGATTATGTCGCGTTCGCGCGTTCTGCTGCTGCTCTCGATCGCGCTGGTCGCTTGCGTGGCTTGGTTCGCGCGCGAGGCTTTGAACCGGCGCGTGGTGTTGCCGGGGCGAGCGAGCTGGTTCACGACCGATCCCGACAGCCAGTACCACGTGCGGCGCGTTGAGCGCGCGCTGGAGGAAGGCGCCGTTGCGGAGACTGACGCGCGCCTCAACGCGCCCGAGGGCTCGGCCATCCCTTGGCCGCCGTACTACACGCGGCTACTTGCGACGGTGCTCGCGCCCTTCGCGCCCAGTGACGGACGCGCGGAGTGGCTCGAGCGCAAGGTCGCGAGCGCCGCCTGCGTCGCCAGCGTGCTCGGCAGTCTGCTGGCGTTGCTGCTCGCGTGGAAGCTCGCGGGAGCGCCCGCCGGCGTGGCCGCCGGCCTGCTGCACGCCCTCAACGGTGCCGCCATCGAGTACGGGAAGCTCGGCAACGGTGACCACCACGCCTTCGTGTCGCTCGCGAGCGGGATCGTTCTGGCGTCCGTGTCGCTCGGCCTGCGCGAGTGCGTGCTGCAGCAGCCGCGGCGGGCCGCGCTGTTCGGCGGTCTCGCCGGAGTTTTCGCCGGTCTCGGCCTCGGTTCGTGGGTCGCGGCGCTGATTCTCGTGGCGAGCGTGCAGCTGACACTGGGCGTGCTGCTCTTCGTGCACGCGCGCAAGCCGCTGCCCGGTCTCGGTGCGCTCGCTGTCGCGTTCCATGGGGCCGCGCTGCTCGTGGTCCTGCCGGCCGCAAGCTCGAGTCCATGGTTGGCGACGCATCCGTGGATCGTGGTCAACCTCTCTTGGTTCCACCCGGCGTATCTCGCGGCCAGCGCGCTGCTGTTCGCGCCACTGGCGCTGCGTCCATCATCCGATGCGCTGCGTGGATCGATGCCGTGGGTGACGGTTGCGTCGGCACTTGCGGCTCTAGCATTCCTCGCCGGGTCGGACGCGGCGCCGGCGCGCGGAGTGCGCGAGGGTTTCGAGTGGGTGAGTCGCGTCGACTCGTTCATGGCACGCATCGGCGAGTCGCAGGCGTTGGTCCGCGAAGGGGACTGGGGGCCAGTCGTGCGCATGCTGGGTCTTGCGGCGTTCTTGTTGCCGATTGCCTGCCTCTCTCTCGCTCGGTGGACGTGGCAGGGGCGGCTCGATCTGCTGCCATGGATCGTGGCCACTCTCGTGCTCGGAGCGCAGGCGCTGGGGCAAGCGCGGTTTGCCGAGGGACTCGCCCTGCCGCTCTCGGTCGCGGTCGGCATCGCGCTGGGACGATGGTCGCAGTGGCGTGCCTTCGAGCGCGCTCCCGCGCTTGCGCGCGCAGCCTTGCCCGCGGCGGTCGCTGTGGGACTGTGCTGGCCGGCGCTGGCACGCAGTGTCGAGCGCTGGCCCTTGCGCCGCGAGGCTGTGCGCTTCGAGCGCCCCGCGACGCTCGGCGCGCGGCTGGGTGCCGAGTGGATCGGCGCGCAGCCTGAGCGAGCGCCCGGTGAGACCGTGCTCGCGTTGTGGTCCCACGGTCACGTGATCGAACGACTCGCCAGCCGCGGCAGTCTCGCGACCAACTTCGGCTCCTATGTGGGCGATGAGGGCTTCCGTGCGTCGCCCGAGCTGCTGCTCGCGGAGGACGAGCAGCAGCTCGTTCGACGCATGGACGAGCTGCGCGTGCGCTATGCGCTCGTCGATAGCGACTTGCCCAATGCGCTCAACACCTTGCTCGATGGAGTCGATGCGACGCGTCGCGCGCGCTACGTCGAGCCTGACAGTGAGCGCGGCGGCAATGTGCGCCCCGAATGGTTCTTGACCCTCGGCGCGCGCGCCATGTTCGACGGCGCCGTGTTCGGGCCCCTCGGGAAGGACTCACGGCCGCTGGCTCACCTGCGACTCGTGTGGATCGCTCCGCTGCGTGATCCGGCTCGCGCCTTGCGCGGCCCGCGGGATTTCGCGCCGGCGGCTTGGGTGTGGGAGCGCGTGGCAGGCGCCCGCGTCGAGGCGCGCGGCAGGCCCGGTGAGCTGCTCGAGATCGTGCTCGCGCTCTCGCAGCCCGGCGGTTCTGAGCTGGAGTGGCGCGATCGATCGGCGGCGGATGCTGACGGCGTCGCGCGGCTTGCGGTGCCGTACGCAACGGACACCGCGAACGGCGTGCTCGGCGCAGCTCGGCTCTCCGCGAGCCTCGGCGGGCGCACCGTGAGTGGAGCGATTCCGGAGCGCGCGGTGCTGGCGGGCGAGCCGGTCACGCTGCGCTGAGCTCGCTCGGCGTCCTTAGCCGGGGCGCTGCTTCTTGAACTGCTCGAAGGGATCGGTCCAGCCCTTGGGCTGCGCGCTCGGAGCGGGCTGCGCCGCCGCCTGCTGTTGCGGTGCTGCTTGCTGCGGGATCGGGGCGCGCGGCTGCGGCGCGGGAGCGGCCGCGGCGCCAGGCAGGGGAGTGATCGCCGCAGGCGCTTCTGTGCTCTCGCCGAACTTCGATGGGTCGAAGGTCATGCCGATCGACTGCAGCTTGGCGAGCATGTCGTCCTTGTTGACCGACTTGAGGAATGCCTCGCCGGGCTCGACGGTTCCCGCGCGCACGAGATCCAGCAGGGAGTCGTTGAGCAGCCTCATGCCGAGCTTGCCGCCCATCTGCATGGCGGACACGATGCCGTGCGTCTTACCCTCGCGGATGTTGGCCGCGATGGCGGTGTTGACGACGAGGATCTCGAGTGCAGCGGCGCGACCCTTGGGCTTCTTCTTGCACAGGGTCTGCGCGATCACGCCCTTGAGCGAGCTCGCGAGCATGGTGCGAATCTGGTTCTGTCGGTCCGCAGGGAACTGGTCGATGATGCGATCGACCGTCGACGGGGCGGTATTCGTGTGCAGCGTCCCGAACACGAGGTGGCCCGTTTCCGCGGTCTCGATCGCGATCTCGATCGTCTCGAGGTCGCGCATCTCGCCGACTAGCACGATGTCGGGGTCTTCGCGCAGCGCAGCACGCAGAGCGCGCTTGAACGACCGCGTGTGGCGGTGGACCTCGCGCTGATTGATCAGACAGCGCTGCTGGCGGTGCACGAATTCGATCGGATCCTCGATCGTGAT
>SXKQ01000037.1 GCA_005778045.1 Planctomycetia bacterium | reverse complement strand
GCCCCAACGGCGCCGGCAAGACCACGGCGGTCAAGCTCCTGTGCGGGCTGATCCCGCCGAGCGCGGGCGAGGTGCGCATCGGCGGCGTCGACGTCCAGCGCGACCCGCTCGCGGCTCGGCGCCAGCTGACCTTCGTGCCCGACGGCGCACCGCTGTACTCGAACCTCTCCCCGCGCGCGCACCTCGCGCTCGTCGGTCGCCTGCACGGCCTCGATGAGGCGCGCATCGAGTCCGAGACCAAACGGCTGCTCGAGTCGCTCGAGCTCGCCGAGCGCATCGACGACCCCGTCGGCCAGTTCTCGCGCGGCATGCGCCAGAAGACGGCGCTCGCCTGCGCGATCCTGCCGCGCACGCCGCTGTGGGTACTCGACGAGCCGCTCGAGGGCCTCGACGCCCCCACCACCGCGGTGATCAAGGAAGTGCTGCGCGAGTGGGCCGCCCAAGGCGGTGCGGTGCTCTACACCTCCCACCTGCTCGACGTGGTCGAGCGCGTCTGCGACCGCATGGCGATCGTGGCCCAAGGCGAGCTGCTCGCGCTCGGCACACTCAACGAGCTGCGCGCCCGCTCCGGCCGCGAAGGCTCGCTCGAGGACGTGTTCCGCGCCGTCACGCGCGCGGAGGACCCGACCGAGAAGGCCCGCGAGGTCCTCGGGCTCTAATCGCGTCGAGTGCGCGTCAGCGCACGATCGGCGTGGGCTTCAGGTTCTCGTCGACTGCGACGAGGGTGACGCGGCCTTCGGTGACGTGCACGAGCTCGCCGCGCTTGCGTGAGCGCTGGGCCCAGACCGAGACGCCGACGGTGAGCGAAGTGCGTCCAACGCGCAGGGTCTCGGTGAAAAAGCTGACGAGGTCCCCGACGAACACGGGCTGCTTGAACTCAACCTGGTCGAAGCCCACGGTCACGAGCTTCCCGGGGTGCAGGAGATGAGCCTCGGTGGCGGCCGCAAGGTCGATGTGGGAGAGGATCACGCCGCCGAAGATCGTGCCGACCGCGTTGGTGTCGCGCGGCATCATCACGACGCGGATCGAGGGCTGCTGGTCCTTGGGGTATTCGCGCGGCGTGTCGTTCATGGGGCTTGCAGCGAGCGTTCCGCCCACTCCTTGATGCTGGCCTCGAGCTCCGGCGTCGCACCTCGGAAGAAGTGCTCGACGCCTGGGATCACGATGCGCTCGAAGCTCGCGGGCAGCGGGCCCACGGATGCATCGAAGTCGCCGGGGGTACCGAACTCGTCGTGCTCGGCGTGGACGATCAGCGTCGGCTGTGGAATCTCGCGGATGAAGCGGCAGTCGTAAGCCTTGGCCGGCGGCGCGATCAGGGCCACGCGTCGAATGCGCGGCTCGCTGCGCGCGAGCGAGCCCACGGTGCGCGAACCGAACGAGAATCCGCCGGCCCACAGGTCGAGGCCGGGGAACTCGCGCTCGAGGTGGTCGAGCGCGGCGCGCACATCGCCGTCCTCGGCGCCCTTGCCGTCGTGCACGCCCTCGCTGGCGCCCGCGCTGCGGAAGTTGAAGCGCAGCACCGCGAGTCCGGCGTGCTGCAGGCCGCGCGCGACGCGGAACACGACGTTGTTGTCCATCGTCCCACCGGCCGTCGGCAGCGGATGGCACACCACCGCGGCTGCGCGCGGAGACGCGCCGTCCTTGGGCATCCACAGGAGCGCCTCGAGGCGACCGACCGGGCCCGGAATGAAAAAGCGCATGGGGCCACGTACTGTAGCGGTGATGCTGGGCCGAATCTTGATCCTGCTGCGCGCGCGCCTCGCGGCGCAGGGCTCCGACGCGGCCTTTCCGGCGGCGGCGATCCTGATGCAGGGCTTTGTGTCCGCGGTCGTGTGCGGGCTCGTGCGCGGCGAGATCCCGCCCTTCGCCTACACACTGGTCGCGCTCTCGACCTCTGCTGCGCTGGTGGCGATCCCGCTGCTCGGCGAGCTGTCGCGGCTGCTGCTCGCCGACGAGACCGGCGACTGGATCCGGGCGCAGCCCGTGCGGGCCATCGAGCTGCACCTCGCGCGCACCGCGCACCTGCTGATCGCTCTCGGCGTGCTGAGCCTCGGAGCGCTCGTCCCGGCGGCGCTGCTCGCTCAGGGCTTCACTGCCGCGGGGCGCATCGAGCTCGTGCTGCTCGGCCTCGGCCAGTCACTGACACTCGCCGCGGCCTTGCTCTCGGTTCAGGCGCTCTTGCGCGGCGGCGCTCAGGCCTTGCTCGTCGTCGTGCAGACCGCGCTGTTCCTCGGCGTGCTCGTCGGGGCCTCCATCGGCCTGCGCCTCGTGCCGCAGATGCGTGGCTGGAACTCGGCCACCAGCTTGGAGAGCGCACTCGCCTTCCCGCCGGCCTGGTTCGCGGCCCCATTCTCGAGCGGAGAGCTCCCCGGCATGCTCGCGCTGGCTGCGCCGGTCGCGATCGTCCTCTCCGTCGCGCTGCTGCTCGGCCTGCCCGCGCCCGCGGCACATCGCTTCCAGCGCGGAACTTCGCTGCTCGAGCGTCTCCTCGCCCCGCTGCGTGGGTTCGCGGCGCGCACGTGGGTCCATGGACGCGAGCGAGCGAGCTTCGAATGGCTCTACGAAGCGCTGCCGCGGGAGCGCGAGTTCGTGCTGCGCACCTATCCGCTGCTCGCCGTTCCAGCGGCCTTCCTGTGGATCAGCGCGAGCGGCGAGTCGCCGGGCGCGAAGCAAGGGTGGCTGGCGCTGCTGCTCTTCATCCCCGGCGCCTACGTGCCGCTGCTCGCCGCCCACGTGCCGGGCTCGGACTCGCACCGCGCGCGCTGGATCCTCGACACGGCGCCGATCGACGAGGCCGAGGTCCGAAACGGCGCGATCAAGGCGCTCACGGTGCGCTTCCTCGTGCCGTTCTACGCGCTGCTGATCCTGATCGGCTGCCTGCTCGGCGGCGCCGGTCTCATGCTGCGCCTCGCCGTGCCCGCGCTCGTCGCCGCCGTGCTCGTCTTGCGCCTCACATGGCGTCGCTGCGTCACGCTGCCGCCGCTCTCGATCTCGCCCGACTCGATTCTCGTCAGCCAAGACTGGATCGGGTTGCTGGCCACCGCGGCCGCCGCGCTGTCGCTCGTCGCCGTGCTCGCGTCGCGCGTCGTCACGAGCCCGCTGCACGCGCTCGCCTTCGCCGCGCTGGCGATGGCAGTCGAACGAGCCTTCGACCGCCGAGCGCGCGCTGGACTCAGCTCGCGCTGAGCGGGTCGCCGGTCTCGCGCATCCAGCGGTCGAGCTCCGTGCGCATCCGCGCGAGCGACATCGCGTGCGCCTGATCCTCGGCGAGGTCGCGCAACTCCCACGGGTCCGCCTCGAGGTCGTAGAGCTCCTCCGGTGGCCGCTGCGTGAGCTTCTGCATGCGCTGGCGCAGCGCCACGTCCGTGCGCGCGGCCTTGATCCACGACTTCCACGTCATGCTGAACTCCAGCACGTTGTTGGCGAAGTCCTCGGTCACCGGGTAGTTGCGGATGTACTTGTAGCGCGCGTCGCGGATCGAGCGCGACGGGTTGGGCTTGCCCGAGAGATGCTCTGTGTGCTCACCGACGAAGAACTCGCGCACGCTCGTCGTCTCGCCGCGCAGGAGCGGCAGGAGCGAGCGACCATCGAGCGGTTGCTGCGCCGCGAGACCGAAGGCGTCGAGCGCTGTCGGCAGGAAGTCGACGAGACTCACGAGCGCGCGGCTCGTCGTGCCGGCTGCGACCACGCCCGGCCAGCGCGCGAGGAACGGCACGTTGATGCCCTGCTCGTAGAGCGTGGTCTTCGCGAACGGGAACGACTGTCCGTTGTCGCTCGTCATCAGAAGCAGCGTGTCCTGCGCGATGCCGGTCTCCTCGAGCACGGCTAGCACACTGCCGACCGTGCGGTCGAGACGCCACACGAAGTCGTGGTACTGGGCGAGCTCCGCGCGCGTCTCGGGCGTGTCGGCGAACTTGGGCGGGATCGCCTGCGTCGCGGGATCGTGCGGAATCGGTGTGTTCGGGTCGTCGTCGCGCAGTGGCTCGCGGAACGGGCGGTGTGGATCCTTGAGGTTGACGACGAGCGCCATGCGGCGCCCTTCGAAGCCCGTGATCATCTCGCGCAGGGCGAGCGCGACCTCGTCGCCGGCACGTGCGTCGCCGATCTTCTTTGGCGCGACCCACTTCTCGAAGCGGAACTTCGAGAGCGGCTTCACGTTGAGCTTGCCGATCATGCCCGTGGCGCAGGCTTCAGGCTTGAGCAGCTCGCACCACGTCGCGACTTCGTCGCGCACCGGCACGAAGCCGGTCGCGCCGTTGCGGTGCGGGTAGAGGCCCGTGTACATCGCCGAACGCGAAGGCTTGCAGACGCCGACCACCGCGTAGCCGCAGTCAAAGCGCGCGCCCGAAGTTGCGAGTGCGTCGAGGTTCGGCGTGTGACAATCGACATTGCCGTAGCAGCCCACGTCGGTTCGCGACTGATCGTCGGACACGAGGACCACGATGTGCCGGGGCACGCGCGGTGCGGCGGGCTTCGCCGGAGTCGGCGAGGCAGTCGTCTCGGGCTGCTGGCACGCAACGCTCGCGACGAGCGGCGTGATGGCGGCGGCGGCGAGCAGGTCGCGGCGAGAGAGCGGCGGCGTCATGTGTCAAAGTCCTCGAGGCCCGGATCGCCGTTCGTCGTCATCCACTCGCGCAACCGACCCTTGAGCGCGGCGAGCGTCTCCGCGTGCGCAGGGCTCGCAGCGAGGTTCTCGAGCTCATCGGGATCGTTCGTGAGATCGTAGAGCTCATCGGTGGCTCGATAGAGATAAGCCTTCATGCGCGCGGCGACGCGCTCGTCCGTGCGCGCGGCGAGCTTGCCTGACTCCCACGTCTCGGAGTGGCCGACGACGTTGCTGACGGTCGCGACGTCGGGCCCGAGGTTGCGGATGTACTTGAAGCGCGCGGTGTGCAGCGCGCGGGCCGGCCGCGCCTGCTCGCGGTTGTTCTCCGTCTGCATCGTGACGAAGGCGTCGCGGTCGAGCGCACGCCTGTCGAACAGGAGCGGCGCGAGCGAGCGACCGTCGAGCGTGGGCTGTGGGACGCCCGCGAGCTCGAGCGCGGTCGGCAGGATGTCGAGCAGCGACACGATGTCCGCGCGCTCGCTGGGCAGCACACCTGGGCCCGCACACACGAGCGGCATGCGCACGCCGGGCTCGTAGAGCGTCGACTTCGCGAACGGGAACGAGGCGCCGTTGTCGGCGGTGACGACGACGAGCGTGTCGAGGTCGCGGCCGGAACGCGCGAGCTCCTCGAGCGCGAGCGACACCGTGCGGTCGAGCCGCGCGATGCAGTCGAGGTGGCGCGCGTACTCGCGTCGCGTTCCGTCGGTGTCCCACAAGGTCCGCGGCAGCCGCACGCTCGCTGGATCGGTCACACGCGGCGCGTCGTCCTCGTCGAAGGGCCGGTGCGGGTCGGAGAGCCCGATGACCGCAGCGAACGGCCGGCCCTGCGCGCGCTGCAGCACGTCGCGCACATGTCCGGCCCACATCGCGGGGTCGCGGCGGCCGGGCATGTCGACCGACTTGAGCAGGTGGTCGAAGGGAAACTTCGCAACCGGGTCGACGTCGAGCTTGCCGACCATCGCGGTGAACACGCCGCGCTCGCGCAGGAGCTCCGGCCACGTCGCGACGTCTTCGCGGATCGGCCCGAAGCCCATCGCGCCGTGGCGATGCGGATACAGGCCGGTGTAGAGACTCGAGCGCGACGGCTGGCACACGCCCACGGCCGTGTAGGCCTGCGCGAAGCGCGCGCCGCGACGTGCGAGCGCATCGATCGTCGGCGTGCGCGCGTCGGCGCAGCCGTAGCAGCCGAGCTCGCGCGCGCTCAGGTCGTCGGCGAGCAGCACCAGCACGCTCGTCGGCCGCTGTGCCGAGGGCTCGCGGCGGGTCGCGCTGCACGCCGCACCGAGGCCGAGCGCGGCCGCGCCGCCGAGCAGCTCGCGCCGATCCAGTCCGTCCATGCGCGGGACCATGACCCCATTGTGGGCTTTCCGGCGCGCGGCGCCATGGCGAGCCCGCGGTCAAGCTCAGCGCGTGGACAGGAACTCGGCGAGGTCGCGCGTCAGCGGGCTCTCGATCACCAACGGTTGTCCGGTGCCGGGGTGCGCGAACGTCAGCCGGTGGTGGTGCAGGGCCTGACGCGGCAGCTCGAGCACGGCCATGTCCTCCGGCGTGAGCTCCCCGTCGTTGTACTTCTGGAAGTAGTGCTCGCCGTAGCCATAGAGCTTGTCGCCGACGAGCGGGTGCCCGATCGACTCCATGTGGACGCGGATCTGGTGCTGGCGCCCGGTGAAGAGCCGGCAGTGGACCAGCGAGCAGCCGCGGCGGCGCTCGAGCACTTTCCAGTCCGTGCGCGCCTCGTCGCCGTCGGGCCGGCACGCCATCTTGAGGCCGATCGCGCTGCCGCGCGCCGAGCCGATGGGGTCATTGATCGTGCCGTAGTCCTGAGTCGGCGCCCCGCGCACGATCGCGAGGTACTCCTTGCCGACCTCGTGCTCCTCGAACTGGCGCCGCAGCTCCGAGTGCGCCTCGGGATGCATGCCCACGAGCACGATGCCGCTGGTCTCGCGGTCAATGCGGTGGGCGAGGCGCGGGCGGGCCTCGCGCACGAGCTCGTCGGCACGGTAACGGGCGTGGACGCGCTGGATGAGCGTGTCGGCGAGGTGCCGGCCGCTGGGGTGCACGGGCAGCATCGGCGGCTTGTCGACCGCGAGCACGTCCTCGTCCTCGTGCAGGATGACGAGCTCGTTGTCGACCACCATCGTCAGGTCGACGCGCAGCTCCTCGGGCACGATCACCAGCACCCGCGTGCGGTCGCGCAGCCGGCGTCCAGGGCGCTTCTCCTGCACCAGCTCGCCGGTGCCCCTAGGGCGGTCGGGCGAGGTGACGTCGACGTAGACGTAGCCGTCCTTGATCAGATCCTGGATCGACGTCCGCGAGCGCCAGTGCATGTGCAGGCCGAGGAAGCGGTCGAGGCGCAGCTCGACTTCCTCCGGCCGCAGCTGCAGGTCGCTGGCCCGCACGAGCAGCTCGACCTGCTCGAGCGGCTTCGACAGGTCACGGTCCTTCTTGAGCAGCCTCAGCTTTGACATCGCACACCGGTCCGGACATGAGACCACGTCGCCGCGGTGCATGGGCACCACGGCGACGTGGAGTTTGGAACCGACGCCGCGTCGGAGCGGCGAGCGCTCAACCGCGACGGGGGCCGCCCGAGCGGGGGCCACCAAACGTCTTGCGCTTCGGGGGCGGACGGAGCCCCATGATCAGGTCGCGGGCCTGACGGCTCGCGCGCTGGATCGTGCGCAGGCGCTCGCGGCGCTCGCGGCGCAGCTTGTCCGAACGCTTCTCGTGCCACGTCTTCGCCTTGGCGAGGCGGAACACGCCGCTGTAGTTGCACTGGCGCTTGAAGCGGCGCAGGGCGGCTTCGAGGGACTCGTTCTGTCGGACCAGGACCTTGATCGTCAAGCGAACACTACCTTGGAGCCTCGGGCTCCGTCGAATGGATGGGCGGAAGAGCATACCGGCGGGCTCGTCCGGCGGGAAGAGGGGGTCACCAAGGCCGGTCGATACGCCCGGGGCGGGCTGGAGGCGCAGCCGATCTGATCGATGCAAGTGTCTTTCCGACAGAATTTTATGGCGCCAATTCTGGCCCCGCCCTCGAGCCGATGGGGTCACGCGGAGCCGAGGCTCCCGTGGCGCGCTGACTCGCCAGAGCCACCGAGCGGAGGCTGCCCGCGCACCTCGGGCACTCCGCACGGTGGTGAGAAGACGGCGCGAGTCTCGGTGACCGGGTGGCGATCCGGGCGTGGGCTCCCGCGCCGCACGCCCTATCCTCTCGCGGTCGGGGAACCTCGTGAGCGCGGAACAGGACGACGGGTCGAGCGAGGCGCGCAGGGCCGATGGAACGCTCCTGCAGGGCGAGATCGAGGTCGTCACCTTCCACAACCCCGAGACGCAGTACACCGTGCTGCGCATCGCGCCGGAGGAGGGCTTCGACGACCCGCAGGCCCAGACCCTGTGGCGCTCGATGCGCGTGACGGCCGTGGGCTCCATGGACCGCCCGAGCGCTGGCCAGCGCCTGCGCCTGCTCGGCCAGTGGACCAGCCATCGCTCCCACGGACGCCAGTTCAGCTTCGAGAGCAGCGAGCCGCTGCCGCCGCTCGGCGTGGAGGGCGCAGTGCGCTACCTCTCGTCCGACGCGTTCGAGGGCATCGGCGAGACACTGGCGCGGCGCATCGTCGAAAAGCTCGGGGTCAACGCGATCGAGGTGGTCTACCGCGAGCCCGAGAAGCTCGGCGGCGTGGTCGGCTTGCGCGGACCGGTGCGCGAGGCGCTCGTCAGCGCCGTCAAGGCCGAGTACGGGCGCCACAAGCTCAACGCGTTCCTGCGCGGCGTCGGGCTCGGGCCGCGCCAGTCGGCGGCCGTGCTGCGCAAGCTCGGCGCCGATGCAGAGGCACTTGTGCGCGCCAACCCGTACCGACTCGCCGGCGCGGTGAGCGGCATCGGCTTCACCATCGCCGATCGCATCGCACGCGAGCTGGGCTTCGCGCCCGACGGCCCCGAGCGCACGCGCGCGGCTCTGCTGCACGCGCTGCGCACGGCGGCCGAAGACGGGCACACGCTGCTCGGCGAGCGCCGCCTGCGCGAGAACGCGCGCGACCTGTTGCAGCTCGACATCGACGATACGCGCTTCGAGTGCGCGCTGGGCGAGCTGCGCGAGAGCGACGAGATCAAGATCGATGGCGAGGTCGGGCCCGGCGAGCGCGCGCTCTACCTGCCGCACCTCGCGGCGAGCGAGCGGGGCCTCGCAAACAACGTGCTGCGCTGCGTCGAGGGACCGGAGGTGCCGGCCCTCGCCACCGAAGTCGAGCTCGCGCGCTTCGAGCGTCAGAGTGGCCTCGAGCTCGATCCCGACCAGCGCCGGGCCGTGCTCGGATTGCTCGCCACGGGCCTGGGCCTGCTCACCGGCGGCCCCGGCGTCGGCAAGACCACGATCGTGCGCAGCGTCGTCGCGCTCGCGGAAGCCGCCGGCGCGCGCGTGCTGCTCGCGTCCCCCACCGGCCGCGCAGCGAAGCGCCTGTCGGAAGCGACGGGACGGCAGGCCTCGACGGTGCACCGCCTGCTGCACTACGACCCCGCGACGGGCGGCTTTGCGCACGACGCGAAGAACCCGCTGAAGTGCGACCTGCTCGTGATCGACGAGATGTCGATGCTCGACGTCGTGATCGCGCACCACCTGTTCAAGGCCATCGCGCCGCTCACGCGCGTCGTGCTCGTCGGCGACCCCGACCAGCTGCCGTCCGTCGCGCCCGGCAACGTGCTCGTCGACCTGATCGCGTCCAAGCGAGTGGCCACGTTCCGGCTGACGCAAATCCACCGTCAGGGACGCGGAAGCCTGATCGTCGCCAACGCGCACCGCATCCTCGCGGGTGAGATGCCGCAGCTGCCGGAGCGCGGCCATCGTGCCGCGGACTTCTACTTCTTCCCGGCCGACGACCCGCGCAGCTGCGCCGATCGCGTGATCGAGGTCGTGACCGAGCGCATCCCGCGCAGCTTCGGCTTCGACTGGTCGTCGAGCGTGCAGGTGCTCGCACCGATGTACAAGGGCGACTGCGGCGTCGATGCACTGAACGAGCGGCTGCGTGCGGCGCTGGGCGCGAACGTCGAGGAGTACCGGCTCGGGACTCGCGCTTGGCGCATCGGCGACCGCGTGATCCAGACGCGCAACGACTACGACAAGGAAGTCTTCAACGGCGATATGGGGCGCATCGTCGCGGTCGACGAGGACGGCGTGACCGTCAAGTTCCCGGAGAAAAAGGTGCTGTACGCGCCCGACGAGCTCTCGGCCCTCCAGAGCGCCTTCGCGATCACCGTGCACCGCTCGCAGGGCAGCGAGTACGACGTGGTCGTGATCCCGCTCGTCTCGCAGCACTTCCTGATGCTGCAACGCAACCTGCTCTACACCGCGGTGACTCGGGCGAAGAAGTTGCTCGTGCTCGTGGGATCCGAGCGCGCCCTCTCGATGGCGATCGACAATGCGGAGCCGAGCGCGCGCGTGTCGGGCCTCGCCCGGCGCCTCACTGCCGCGACCGACGTGGCGGGCTGAAGCGTGCGCGAGCGCGCCTGCTAGGCTCTTGGAGGCCCCACCGGAGTCTTCGCCATGCCGAGCGCCCTGTCCGCGTCCACGATCCTCGCGTCGATCGCCCTGTGCTTCGCTGCACCGCGCGCGGACGAGCTGCGCTTCGCGCCCGCGGACGGTTCCGAGTCGGCGATGAAGTGCGCGCTCACGGCCGCGCTCGGCATCGGCGACATGTCGATCACGGTCGATGGCCAGGACTTGAGTGCGCAACTGCCGCTCGATGAGCTCGCGGGCAAGCTCGCGCTCGAGCTCGAGCTCGCAGATCGCTTTCTCGAGACGCGCGAGGGTCGGCCCGTGCGCTTCGAGCGTCGCTATGTCGGCTCGGGCTCGAGCTTCGAGATGGCCGACACGAAGGGCGCGAGCACCGATCTCTTCGGCGTCGACGGCGAGACGATCGTGTTCGAGTGGAGCAAGTCGCAGAGTGCGTACGTGCTCGCCTTCAAGGACGGCGACGGTGACGGGTCGAAGCTCGACTTCCTGTCGGCCGACCTGCACCTGCGCTCTTTGCTCCCGGAGCGCGAGCTGGAGCCCGGGGCGACTTGGGAGCTCGAACCGCGCGCGCTCGTGCCCGCGCTGCTCTTCGGCTACGACGTCGCCACGCTCGGTGCGGCCGCCGGCGGCGAAGGAGGACTCGCGCAATCGGCGAAGGAGCTCGCTCCGTTGCTCGACGGACTGCTCGCGGGCTTCCGGGCGCGGTGCGAGTACGTCGGCGCGCGCGAGCAGGACGGCCGCAGGCTCGCCGAAGTGAAGCTCACGCTCGAGAGCGACGGCGAGCTCGACCTGCGCGACGCCCTGCGGCAGGCGCTCGACGTCGAGAGCGGACTCGGGGACCTCGCCCTCGACGTACGCACGGCGACGGGGAAGCTGCAGGTCCGCGGCAAAGGCACGCTGCTCTGGGACCTCGGAGCCGGACACGCGCACTCCTTCGCGCTGGAAAGCGATGTGGAGCTTCTCGCCAGCCTCGAAGCCGCTTTCGCCGACGAGCAGGGCGGCGAGCACTCGGCCGAGGTCGAGGTCGAGGTCCTGATGGAGCTCGCCTGGAAGATGCAATGACCGAGCGCTCGCTGCGCTCGGTTCACTTGCGGAAGTAACGCCGCTCGCCGAGCGAGGGCGGCATGCACTTCATCTCGTCCTTCGCGGCGGCATCGTCGTGCACGTAGCGATAGCCCTCGCCGTAGCCGGCTTCCTTCATGAGCCGCGTGGGCGCATTGCGCAGGTGCAGCGGCACGGGGTCGGCCGCGGTGCGCTGTACGTCCTCGCACGCCGCGTCGTAGGCCTTGTAGACCGCGTTCGACTTCTTCGCGCGAGCGAGATACACGGCAGCTTGCACGAGCGCTAGCTCGCCCTCCGGAGACCCCAGCCGACTCCACGCATCCGCTCCGTCGAGAGCGATGCGCAAGGCAAAGACATCGGCGAGCCCGATGTCCTCGACCGCGATGCGGATCAGGCGCCGCGCGAGGAAGTCGCGGTCCTCGCCGGCCTCCAGCATGCGCGTGATCCAGTAGGTCGCGGCGCTGTCGTCGCTGTTGCGAATCGACTTGTGCAGCGCGGAGGCAAGGTTGTAGTGCTCTTCGCCCGACTTGTCGTACGCGAGCGTCTTGCGCTGCAGGGCCTGCACGAGCGTGGGCTCGTCCAGCTCACCTCCGTCGCGCACGAGCGTCGCCGCCGTCTCGAGCAGGTTCAGCGCGCGCCGCGCATCGCCATCGGAGGCGTGCGCGATCCGCAGCAGCAGCTCACGGCTCGCGCCCACGCGACCTCCAAGGCCACGTGCGTCGTCGAGAGCGCGCACGAGCAGCGTCACGAGCTCCTGCGGGGCGAGGGGCTGCAGCACGAGCACGCGCGCCCGTGACAGGAGCGCGCCGTTGAGCTCGAACGAGGGGTTCTCGGTCGTCGCACCGATCAGCACGATGTCGCCGGCCTCGACGAATGGAAGGAAGGCGTCCTGCTGGGCCTTGTTGCAGCGATGAATCTCGTCGACGAAGAGCAGCGTGCGCACGCTGCTGCGCTTGCGTGTCGCGGCCGCCTCGTTCATCACCTCGCGTACTTCCTTGATGCCCGAGAGCACCGCGGAGAACGGCACGAAGCGCAGCATCGAGCGCGACGCGAGCAAGCGCGCGAGAGTCGTCTTGCCGACACCCGGAGGCCCCCACAGGATCAGGCTCTGAGAGAGCTCGCCCTCGAACAGCCGCGCGAGCAGCTTGTCGGAGCCGAGCAAGTGAGCCTGTCCAGCGACCTCCTCGAGCGTGCGCGGGCGCATGCGCTCGGCAAGCGGACCCACGCTGCGCGACTCCGGGCGTTCTTCGCGTTCCGGCGCGTCGAAGAGCTCGTCGCTCACGCGCGCGGCTCCTCGGAACGTCCCGCCGCGAACAGGAGCAGCGACGCCGCGACCGTGACGTTGAGCGACTCGACGCTCCCGCGCATCGGGATCGTCACGCCCTCGAAGTGCGAACCGGCCTCGGGCAGCGTACCCGTCTCCGAGCCGACCCACAGCGCGACACGGCCCGTCCAATCGAAGTCCGAGGGCGAGGCGCCACCGCGCGTGGCCGCGCGCACCTGCCGGAAGCCATGCTCGCCGAGCTCGCGCGCAGCGCTCGCCGCATCCTCGAATGGCACCACGGGCAAGCGCAAGAGGCTGCCCATCGAGCCGCGCATTGCCTTTGGATTCCACGGACTCGCTCCTCCGCGAACGATCGCGAGTGCCTCGGCGCCCGCCGCCTCCGCGCTGCGCGCCAGCGCACCGAGATTGCCGGGATCGGACACGCCGGCCACCACGAGGACGAGCGCTTTCGGTCCGAGGTGCGGAGCCGCGAGCGTCGCGAGCCGCGGCGTGCGCGCGAGCGCGATCACGCCTTGGCTCGTCGCGAGCGAGCTCAGGCGCTCGAGCAGGCCGTCGTCCGCGACGCGCACGTCGACGCCGCGTTGCTCCAAGGCCTGTGCCTGGTCGGCGCGTGTCTCCGCCACGAGAGCGAACTCGAACTCGCAGCCCGCGCGCAAGGCGTCGTCGATCAGCCGCTCGCCCTCGAGTACGAGCAGGCCCTTCTCGCGACCCGCCAGCGCGCTACGAACGAGTGCCACGGCGGGATTCGAAGTCGAACGGAGCACTTCCCTGCGCGTCATGGGCAGCCGATGTTCTAGCATGAGCGGCCCTGCATGAGTGAAGCGACGCAAGTGACCGGACGGGTGGTGCGCACTGACGCCAAGGTGTGCCACGTCGAGATCGACGGTCGCGTCGTGACTTGCGTGCCGCGCGGGAAGCTGTTCGAGGAGCGGACCGAGCAGAAGAACCCGGTCGCCGTCGGGGATTTCGTGCGCGTCGACACGGCCAGCGTGCCGGCGAGCCTCGACGAGGTGCTTCCGCGCCGCAACCGCCTCGGTCGTACGGCCTCGAGCCACGACCCGCGCGAGCAAGTGCTGATCGCCAACGTCGACCAGCTGTGCATCGTGGCCTCGATCGAGAAGCCCAAGTTCTCCTCGAATCGCACCGACCGCATCCTCGGCGCCGCGTTCTGGTACGACGTGCCCGCGCTGCTGGTGCTGAACAAGGTCGACCTCGACCGCAAGGACGACACGGCGGCGATCGCGCGCACGTACGAGGACATCGGCGTCGACGTCGTGCGCACGAGCGTGACCACGGGTGCCGGTGTCGAGGAGCTGCGCGAGCGGCTGCGCGACAGGGTCACCGCGCTCTACGGCGCATCGGGCGTCGGCAAGTCGAGCCTGCTCAATGCGCTGCAGCCGGGCCTCAAGCTCAAGGTCGGCAAGATCAGCAAGTTCTGGGACGGCGGCAAGCACACCACCTCGTTCTCCCAGCTGCACCGCCTCGATTTCGGCGGCTATGTCGCCGACACGCCGGGCATCCGCACCTTCCGCCTGCACAAGGCCGACGCCGCCGCGCTGCGCGGGATGTTCCCGGAGTTCGCGCGCCACCAAGGTGCCTGTCGCTTCCCCGACTGCTCGCACGACCACGAGCCGGGCTGCGCGGCGTTCGATGCGGTCGAGCGTGGCGACATCGCGTCCTCGCGCTTCGCGAGCTACATCGACCTGCTCGACGAGCTGCGCGCCGTGCGACCCACCGGCGACGAGGAAGGCGAGCCGCCTCCCGACGAGGAAGGCGAGTGACTCAGGCCATCGCGACGATCTTGTAGACCCAGCACAGCGCGATGAACGCGAGCGCTGGCAGCACGAGCCGGCTCCAGGGCACTCGAGCCATATGCTCGCCGAGATCGACGCCGAGCACGGTCGCGAGCAACGCGAGCGGCAGCGCCAGCGAGCCGGCGAGCGCGAGCGCGAAGCCGAGCGGCTGTGTCGCGAGCGAGCGCAGAGGCGCTCCCTGCACGAACCACGTCACCGAGGTGGTCACTCCGCAGCCCGGGCAGGGGATCCCGAACCAGCGCGGAACGGAGCATGGCAGGAGTCCGAGCTGCTCGTGTGTGCCGATACCATCGGGATCCGGGGTGAGGACGAGCCGCACCGCCACGAGACCCGCAAGGCACGCGGCGGAGACGAGCACCACGATCCAGTGCGGGGCGCGAGAGCTTGCGAGTGACGACATCGCGCCGGGATTGTGCCGCGCGATGGCTCGCTCGCGCTACTCGTTGAAGTCGTAGACGTACGAAAGTCGCGCCTTGTTGACGATCACGTAGGGCAGCTTGAACAGCAGCTTGAGGTCCGAGTCTTCCTTGGCGTTGAACCCGCGCACTTGCGGGTTGCGCATCACGAAGAAGCGCCGCGTCATCCGATCGTCGGCCTCGTAGGCGCCGGGGCGGCACTCGCCACCGACCTCGACGTTGAGGTGCCCGGTGAAGAACACGCGCACCTTGACGAGCTTGTGGTCGCGGTGGAGCGCAGCGAGCTGAGCGTCGCCGGCCTGATCGAGGAACTCGTGGGCGACGAGGATCTCGTCGGTGTTGACGTGCAGGAGCGGGGTCTGGATGCGGTCGCAGGTGTTGAGATCCACGAGCGTGGCGTTGCGCACCTTGATGAAGAACTTGCGGTGCTCATCGAGGACCTGCGAGAGGCGGGCATGCTTCCGCTCGACCTCGCCCTTGATGAGGAACGAGTCCGTGAGGAAGAGGTCCGAGACGATGGTCCTTGTGGTCACGATCGGGCCTGCCTGAGGTCGGGTCGAAGGGCTCCTGCGAGGTAGAGCGAGCCGATGACGAGGACCCACGCGCCGCGTTCGCGGGCGTAGCCCAGGGCCAGCTCGAGCGCCGCCCGCGGAGGGGTGGCCGACTCGACCACCACACCGACTGCCGCCGCCGCCGCCGCGATCTCCGCGGCGGTGCGGTGCAGGTCGGTTCCCACGGACGTGCTGACCATTCTTTCGACCGCGGGGGCGAGGTGCTTGAGGATCCCGTCGAGGTCCTTGTCACGGGCGAGACCGAGCACGACCACCGGCCGCGCGCCGAGGTACGCGTCCCGCCGGAGGTCGGACAGGGCCGCGGCCACGCTGGCGGGGGTGTGGGCCCCGTCGAGCACCGCTGGCACCCCTCCCACCCAAAAGCGCTCCTGACGCCCCGGCAGGACTGCCCCCGTCGCCGTGGCCGAGTCGAGCACCTCACCGCTGAGCGGCATTCCATCGCGAGCCGTCACACCGCGCGCTCCGAGCTCGTTCAGCACCGCGCGAGCGACGCAGGCGTTGCGCCCCGCGACCGTATCGGGCTCGTTGCGCCCGGCGGCTTCGAGTGGCCGCCGAACCGGTACGGCAAGCTCCGCTGCGCGCGCCGCGATCGCGCGATCCGCCTCGCTCCCGCTGGGCACGCCCGTGACGAGCGTCGAGCCGAGCTTGAGGATCCCGGCCTTCTCCGTGGCGATCGCGGCGTGCGTGTCGCCGAGTACCGCCACGTGCTCGAGCTCGATGTTGGTGATCACGCACACCTCCCCATCGAGCACGTTGGTCGAGTCGAGGCGCCCGCCGAGACCGACCTCGGCGACAACCCATGCGACGTTTCCCCAGCGAAAGCACAGCATCGCGGCCGCAGTCATCACGTCGAACCACGTGGGATCGACGTCGGGCCGCTCGGCTACGAGAGCCTCGCGCGCATCGAGGGCGTGGCCGAGCGCCGCGTAGAGCAGTTCGTCGGAAACCTCAGTTCCGTCGATCACGACGCGCTCGTTCAGGCGCTCGACGTGTGGCGAGGCGTAGCGCCCGACGCACAGGCCGGCGCGAGAGAGGCCCGCGGCCACCAGCGCCGAGGTGCTGCCCTTGCCTTTGCTGCCGGTGACGTGCACCACGCGCAGCCCCGACTGGGGCTGGCCAAGCCGCGCGAGGAGCGCCCGCGCCGGGTCCGTCGAGACGCGCATCGCCGCGCGCTTGCGGCGCTCCCAGTCCACGAGGCTCTCCAGCCGTTGCGCGACCCGCGCAGGACTTTCCACCGCGCCCACCGGCCGCGAAGGCAGCCCCGGCAGACCACCCGATCCTTCAGGAACTTGCATTTCAGTCGCGACCGCCCGCGGTCGATCACCTTGGCATCCCGGGGCTCGCGCCCCGCGGCGCGTTCGCTCCCCGACCGACCTCGGCTCCAAACCGTCGGCCCCGACCATGACCGAGCTGGTGCACCGCATCAAGATCTTCGTCTACCGCTTCCGCGAGACGCAGCCGGACTACCTGCTGCTGCGCGGCGCGATCTCGGAGAGCTGCTGGGGCCCGATTCAGGGCCCGATCGGCTTCGGGGAGAAGCTCGAGACCGCCATCCGCCGCGAGGTGCTCGACGACATCGGCATCTCGCGCCCCGCCGACGTGGTCGACCTGCACCTGCCCGGGCGCTGGATCCTCGGCGACGAGGAAGTGATCGAGTGGACCTACGGGTTCCGCACGCCGCCCGAGCGCCTCGACTTGCGGCTCTCCCCGCGCTGGGCCGCCGCCCGCTGGTCGAGCTTCATCGACGCCTACCCGGTGCTCGAACTCGAGCCCGACCGCGCAGCGCTGCTGCGCCTGCACTCACTGCTCAGGGCAGCCTGAAGGCGCGCGAGGAGCGGACTCCCCGACGCGCCTTCACATGTCCGGCTCGCTCCCGCGAGCCGCGGCCTAGAACGTGAACGAGAGCTGGGCGACCGCGCCGAGGCTGTCCTCGTCGACGTAGATGCCCGCGACCTCGATGTGGAACACGTCCCACGGCGAGAGGCCGAAGCCGGCGGTGATCGCGTCTTCGAGCGTGTTCTCGAGATCTCCGCGGTAGCCCGCGCGCAGCTGGAACCACCGAGCGAGGTCGAACTCGCCACCGACGTGCCAAGTCTGCGTGTCGTCCGAGAGCGCGACGCCGCCGATGCCGGCCGGTCCTTCGTCCACCCGCTCGCGCGCGTTCAGGTCGACGTCTGCAGCCAGCGTGAACCAGTCGTTCGTCCACGACACGCCAGCCGTGGCGACCGGACCGATCTTGTAGGTGAAGGACTCTCCCAGCGTGACCACTGAATCGTACTCGTAGGAAAGCGCATCGTGCACCACGAGGCCGAAGAGGAAGCCGGCGCCCGGCTCGAAGGACGCGCCAACATCGAAGTTGAAGCTGCCCTCGTCCTGCATGTACTCGTCGGCGTCGAAGTCCTCATCGTCGTACGAGTCGATATTGATGCCGTAGTTGATCGAAGCGACGCGCTGGTACTTCGGGGTCACGCCGATCGAGAGCTTCTTGCCGCCGACCTCGAACTCGCGCGCCATCGAGAAGCCGACTTCCGAGGTCGCGAGACCGAGCGCGCGACCTTCGGAGCCCAGCGTCGGGAGGCTCGGATTGGCGATGGCGCCCTCGATCGCGGTGATGTCGGCCGGGTCGATGTCGGCGAAAGTCGTCACGTCGACATAGGAGCGCAGGTGCAGCGACCACGCGAAGCGATCGGAAGGCATCGAAATGGCCAAGCCAAAACCCGCGTCGGCGGTCAGCTCTCGTCCGTCGAGGGCGCCGAGGCTGGCGGCGAGGGAGTCGAGGTCACTCTGGGTGATGGAGCCGCTCGCGAGCGCGGCGTCGAGGCGATCGAACTCCTCGGTGAAGTCGTCGAGGTCTTCGGCAAGCCCAGTCTCGTCGTCGGCGAAGACACCCACGGTCGGAAGCAGCACCCCGAAGTCATCGCTCTCGCCAAAGCGCGTGAGCAGCGCCGGGTTGGCGAAGGCGGCCGCCTTGTAGCGCGACGAAGCGACGCCAGTACCGCCCATGGCGGAGTTGCGGGCCTCGAAGTAGCCCTGGGCGCGAACCGAAGTGGCCAGAGGAACAGTCAGGAACGCGAGAGCGAGTACGAGACGGCGCATGGTGGTCTCTTTGGGAAGATTGCGACGAAACACGTGGCAGCGAGATTGAGATCGCGAGCATAGCGCGCGCCGTCGAGACCGACAACGCGCCTCAGCTGCCCGACTGGTACAGCGCGCTCACGGCCCCACCAGAGTCGGAGATCACCGCGAACCGGCCCCCGCCCGCGGCGCGCGGCGCGGTGAGCACCCTGCCCCCGCGCTGGGCAACCTGCACGAGCGCGGCCTCGAGGTCGGCGACCACGATGTACAGGAGCCACTGGGATGGCACGTCGGTGTTCGCGCCGCGCCGGTGGCAGATACCGCCGACGGGCTCGCCACCACCGGGCGGGAGCATCACGTAGTCGTCGTAGCCCCCCATGTCGATCGGCTGTGCCGTCCAGCCCGCGACGGCCATGTAGAAGTCGCGCACGCTCTCGGCGTTCTCCACGGTCAGGTCCTTCCAGCCGACAGTGCCGACGGCGGGGGTGTTCGCTTCGCTCATGGAACTCTCGCTTGGTCTCTAGCGCGCAGGGCGCGGGGGACGGGGCAGGTCGAACGTGCTCGACGTGTCGCAGTAGCGATCGCCGCCGAGGCGGCCGACGGCGCGCAGGCGCGCGGGATCGGGAAGCCCGTCGACGAGGAGCTCGTCCGCGAGGTGCGCGTGCTCGATGCGCAGCAGGAATGCGTCCACGGGACCGTGACCGACCTCCATGTGACGCTCGACCACGCACTCGAGCGCGATCGGCGCAGCGGCCACCCGCGGCGGGCGAACTCGCGTGGCCGGCAGCTTCGCCAGCGCGGCGAACTCGAACTCGTCGGTGTCCGGCGGCAGCTCGGCGCTCGACTGCACCATCGCGAGCGCGCGGTCGCGGTCCGGGATGTGCACCACCGCCTCGCCGAGCGCGAGCAAGTTCGCCGCCGTGTCCTTGCGCGAACCATCGCGCCGTCTCCCGACGCTCACCAGCACGATCGGCGGGTCCGAAGTCACGCCGCCAAAGAACGAGAACGGCGCCAGGTTCGCCACCCCGCGCGGCGAGAGCGTGCTGACCCACGCGATCGGCCGCGGCACGAGGCACGCGATCAACAGGCGATACGCCGCCCCTGGCGCGAGCTTCGAGACATCCACTTCCATCGCGCGCAGCCTACCGCACCGCTCCTCGGCTCGTTCCCGATGGCCGCACGGATCCGTGCGCCAACGCTGGCCCCGCGATGCAAGGCACGTGACCGAGACACAACACGGCGGGTGCGAACGGGAAAAGCGGCTCGGCGCAGCTCGCGCTCAGCATGGCGAGGCCGGGCTCCGCGGTGAGCCACATGTGCGCGCGGAGCGACGGGGCTGCGGCAGGCCACGCGAGCGAGGGGAAATCCGAGCGCGGCATGGATGATCGCGGAGGAGCGATCCAGCGGATCTCGCGGGAGCGAGTCGAGGAACTTCCGTGCACTCGGATCTCTTGCCCAGAGCCGGCTGAATCTCCACCACTGCCCGAACTTGATGACGAAGAAGCCCTCGCACTCGGTGAGGAACACGGAGAAGAGCAGCAGACCAAAATCAGCGTCGCGCGCGTTCCGCGTGCGTGCAAGTCGAGTTAGCTGTGCTCTTTGGCGCGATTCACGCGAAGGCGAGCAGCGGGTACTTGGCGCCGAGGACCTTCTCGGGCTTCACGCCGAAGCAGTGCGCGGTGGCGGTCGCGTAGACCGAGCGGAAGTCGGTCGTGTGAATGAGGTCGCCGTCGTCGAGCTTCTCGAGCGAAGGATGCTTGCCGTACAGGCCACCCTTCAGGCCATGGCCGAAGGCGAACATCGGTCCCGCGACTCCATGGTCCGTGCCACGCGCGCCATTCTCCGCGACTCTGCGGCCGAACTCGGAGAACATGAGCACCACCGTGCGGCGCCCGGCCGCGCTGCGCCCGAGGTCGTCGAGGAACGGCCCGAGCGCGGAGTCGAGGCTGCGCATCAGCTGGTCGTGGCGGTTGCGCTCGTCGGTGTGCGTGTCGAAGCCGCCCAGCTCGACGGAGATCACGCGCGAGCCGATGCCGCCGTTCACGAGCGCCGCGACGTCCGCCAGCGACTGCGCAAGCGCATCGTTGCCCGGATACTCGATCGGCGTGCGGTAGGCAGCGACGGCGCGACGCACCTGCTCCGACGAGGATTGCCCGTCGGCGAGCACGCGCCGCAGGAAGTCGAGGCTCGACTCGTCCTCGCGCTTCTTCGGCTTCCTGTCCTCGCGCTCGGGCTCCATGCCGCCGGCCTTCTCGTAGGCCTCGGTCTCGGACTCGCCGCCCGCCCAGCGATAGGAGCGCGGATTGACGAAGCTCGCCGGCGGATGGCTCGTGGAGTGCAGCGCGTACGGGACGTTGGCGCCGATGTGCACCACGAGGTTCGGGTTCTGCTCGTCCTTGAACGCGGCGTCGCACAGCCGCCCCACCCAGCCGTCGCCGGCGTCGCGGCCACGGATGTCGGCGGTGTGCCACACGTCGTAGGAGCGGAAGTGCGAGCGAATCGGCTCGGGGTAGCCGACGCCCTCGACGAGCGCCACGCGGCCGGCGTCATAGTGCTTGCGTACTTGCTTCAGCGCGCCGTGCAAGCCGCGGTAGTCATCGAGCGGCAGCGTCTCGCCCTTCTTGAGGCCGAGCGTCGGTCGCGCGCGACGGTAGGCGTCGTCGCCAAAAGGCACGACCGTATCGAGGCCATCGTTGCCGCCCGAGAGCTGCAGCAGCACCAGAGTGCGGCCCTCGCCGTCGGGATCGAGACCCGGCCAGACCTTCACGGCGCCGTGGGCCCGCGTGGAGAGCACCGTCACGCCGGCGAGACCGGCGGCGGCGAGCAGCGTGCGGCGATCGAGTTGCGAGAGGCTCATGGTGGCAGTTCCTCTCAACCTAGCTGAGCTTCGGGGAGCGAGAGGATCAGGTGCGCGAGGCGGCGCAGGATTTCCTCGCTCTTGACGCCGGCGGAGAAAAGGCGGCCGTCCTCGAGCGACAGCACGCTGCGCTCCGCGCGCAGGACGAGGAGCAGCGCGGCGCGGCTCGGCTCGCTCAGCGGCACGGGTAGGAGCTCGTCCGCGAGCGTGTCCACGATCTGCATGTCGCCCGCGACCTTGGCGCGCTGCATGCGCGCCGTGAGGTTGATGCGCGGGAAGTACATCTCGTTCGTCATGCGCTGCAGGCCCGTCATCTCAGGCCCTAGGTCGACCTTGCGCTTGCCGGCCTGCTTCGAGCCCTTCGCGTCCGCGCCGGACATGGCGTCGCCGCCCATCATGTCCCCGCCCATCATCGAGTCCTCGGACTCTACTTCGAGCGGATCCGCGCGCAGCACGTCTTCGAGCTTGACGACGCCGATCAGCATGCCGGCCATGTTGCCGCGGCCGAGCAGGGTCGAGGTCGTGATCCAGGTCTCGCCGCCTTCCCAGCCCTTCACCGACGGCGGGTCGAACAGGCGCTGGCCGAGCTGGCCGGCGCCAAGCCAGAGGATCTGCGGCGGAACCGTGATGCCGAGCCGGCGCGTCGCGCCGACGAGGTACTCGACCGGCGAGCTGATGCGCTCGGCCCGTACTTCGTCGCGGTAGAAGCGCGGATCGAGGAAGAGCTTCATCAGGAGCGGCTTGAGCTCCCAGCGCTTCTCCACGAGGAAGCTCGCGTACTCGGCGAGGCGTGCCTCGTCGGGTTCGGCACCTTCGAAGTGCACGATCAGCTTCCGCGCGACCCAGCGCGAGCAGGCGGGCTGCACGAGCAGCAGGTCGACGAAGCCATCGGCATCGAAGCGCGCGGTCTTGCCGAGAATCGTCTTCTCGCCGTCGTCGTGGTTGCGCGGCTGGAAGTAGCTGCCCGTCTTGTCGTCGCTCGTGCGCCAGCCCGTGAGCGCGCGCGCGCCTTCCTTGATGTCGATTTCCGTGTAGTTGCTCTCGCCGAGCGTGAAGAGCTCCATCAGTTCACGCGCGAGGTTCTCGTTGGGGCGGCCCTTGCGATTCTCGTTGTTGTCGAGGTACTCGAGCATCGCCGGGTCGCGCACGATCGCGTGCAAGAGTTCCGAGAAGTTGCCGAGCGCGTGGCGGCGGAAGAGTTCGTTCTGCGCCACCATCGCGGCCGTGCGCTTCACGTCGCGCGTGGAGCTCGTGAAGTAGCCGTGCCAAAAGAGCACCATGCGCTCCTGCAGCGGGTGCTTCGCCTCGATCATCTGGTCGATCCACCAGCCGGCGAAGCTCGTCAGCACCCGACGCTCCTCCGCACGGAAGCGATTTTGCGCCTTGTCGAACTCGTCGCGGTCCTCGAAGTCGCGTCGCTCAGGCATCGCGGGGATGTCGATGAAGAGCGGGTCGCTCGGCGTCGCGAAGCCCTCGAGCAACTGCTTCGCGAACGCGACCGGTCGCTGGCGCAGCGCGTACTCGACCTCCGCCGGGCGCGCGCCGAAGCCGGCGCGGTTGTAGAGGTGCTCGACATTGCGCGCGTTCCAGATGCGCTCGACCTCGGGCGCGGCTTGCTCCTGGGCGGATCCCGGTGCCTCACCTTGGACGCGAGCGGTAGCCAGCGAGGCAGACAGAGCGAGGGCGGCGAGCAACGTGATGCGGGGGTCCATGGTGTCTCCGGAACCCGCCACAGCCTCCCGAGTTTCGGGCAGCTTCAGCGGGCGCTCTATCTTGCCGCTTGCAGGCGCTTCAGGGCAGGGTGCAGACCCCAGATAGACGATTCCAGCAGCCCGCCGCGAACCCGTGCCACTGCTCGTCGCGCGCACACATTCGTATGCTCCGCCGCCAAGCCATGAGCAGCCAATTCGCCAGCAACGTTCGTCCTCTCGACCGCGCCCTGCAGCCCGCCCTGCAGCGCGCCATCGACGGCAAGACCAAGCCCCTCGGCGCCCTCGGCCTGCTCGAAGGGCTCGCCGTGCAGCTCGGGCTGGTGCAGGGGACGCTGCGACCCCAAGTCTCCCATCCGCACATCCTCGTGTGCGCCGGCGACCACGGCGCCGCGCGCCACGGCGTCTCGGCCTTCCCGCAGGACGTCACCTGGCAGATGGTCGAGAACTTCCTCGCTGGCGGAGCGGCCATCAACGTGCTTGCGCGGCAGGCTGGGCTCTCGCTCGTCGTCGCGGACGTGGGCGTGAATCACGAGTTTGGGCCGCGCGAGCGCTTGCTCGATGCGAAAGTCGCGCACGGGACGGCGAGCTATCTCGACGGGGCGGCGATGACGCCGGAGCAATGCTCGCGAGCGATGGAGCACGGGCGCGCAGTCGTGCGCAAGCTGCACGAGCAAGGCTGCAACGTGCTCGGGCTCGGCGAGATGGGCATCGGCAACACCGCATCGGCGGCGCTGCTCATGCACTGCCTCACGTCCGTCCCGCTCGAGCGCTGCACGGGGCGCGGGACGGGTCTCGATGACGCGGGGCTCCGGCGCAAGCTCGAGCTGCTCGAGCGCGCACTCGCCGCGTGGCCAAATCGAAGCGCGCAACCGCTCGAAGTGCTCACGCGCTTCGGCGGCTTCGAGATCGCGATGCTCGCGGGCACAATGCTAGCGGCGGCGGAGGCGCGCATGACGATCGTCGTCGACGGCTTCATCGTGACGAGCGCGCTACTCGTGGCGCACGCCCTCGCGCCGGCGGTGCTCGACTGCTGCGTGTTCGCCCACCGCTCGCAGGAACAGGGCCACCGGCTGCAGCTCGAGTTCCTCAAGGCGCGGCCGCTGCTCGACATGGACCTGCGGTTGGGCGAGGGCACCGGCGCGGCGCTCGCGGTTCCGTTCCTGCGCAGCGCCTGCGCGATCCTGGGCGAAATGGCGAGCTTCGAGTCGGCGGGCGTGTCGGAAAAATCCCAGTGATGCGCGAGGTCGAGTATTTCTTCGCGGCACTGCGCTTCCTGACGCGGCTTCCGGTACCGGCTTGGGTCGGGCACTCGAGCGAGCAGCTGAACCACGCCGCGCGCTACTTCACGCTCGTCGGCATCGTCGTCGGTCTGATTGGTGGCGGCGTGACCTGGTGCGCTGCACAGGCGTTGCCGGCGACTCTCGCAGTGCTGCTCGGCATGGCCTCGACGCTGCTCGCGACTGGCGCCTTCCACGAGGACGGGCTCTCCGACTCCGTCGACGGCTTCGGCGGCGGCTGGGAGAAGCTCCGCATCCTCGAGATCATGAAGGACTCGCGCGTGGGGAGCTTCGGGGCCATCGCGATCACGATGATCCTGCTGACGAAGTTCGTCGCGCTCAAGGAGCTGCTGCCGCGCCTGGAACTCGACGGCCTCGTGGCTGCGCTTGTCGCGGCCCATGCGCTGTCGCGTCTCGCGTCCACCTCGCTCCTGTGCCTGCTCGACTACGTGCGCGAGGACGAGCTCGCGAAGTCAAAGCCCCTGGCGCGCAAGCTCGGCATGGCCGAGTGGTCCTGCGCGGCTGTGTTCGGCGTGGCGCCGCTCGGCGTGCTGATCGCCATGGGCGTGGCGCCCGCGAAGGTGCTCATCGCGCTCGCGCTGGTCGTCGCGACGACGTTCTACGCGCGCCGCTACTTGCTGAAGCACCTCGGCGGCTACACCGGCGACTGCCTCGGCGCGACCCAGCAGCTGGCCGAGGTCGCTGTCTATCTGGGCCTATGCTGGTCCATCTGATCCGTCACCCGCGGCCGGTCACGCCGACGTCGACCTGCTATGGACGCACGGACGTCGAGCTCGCTCCCGAGGCAGTCGCAGGGCTCGGCGAGCTGGCGCGCTCGTTGCGGGCGCAGCTTCCGCAGGACGTGGCGGTGTTCACGAGCCCCCTGCGACGCTGCGCCAGGCTCGCGGGGCTTCTCCACCCAACTCCCATCGTCGATACGCGGCTCACGGAGCTCCACTTCGGCGCGTGGGAGCTGCGTGCGTGGGACGACGTGCCGCGCGAGCAGCTCGATGCGTGGGCCGCCGACCCGCTCGACTACCGGATACCCGGCGGCGAATCCGTCGCGGACATGCGCGAGCGCGTCCGCGGTTTCCTCGACGAACGGGCCGCGCGCGAAGATGAGCGCGTGGCGCTCGTCACGCACGCCGGCGTGATCAAGATCGCTCTGGGACTCGCGCGGGGAGCCAGCGCCGCGGAATGGATGGCTTGGCGCTTCGAGCACGGCTCACTGCACGTGCTCGATTGGCAAAGGCCCTCCGACGGCGCGTGACGCTCAGCCGCGCTGGCCCTTGGCCTTGCGCGCGGCACGCTTGGGCAGGCGGATCGACTTGAACGACTCGATTTGGGCCTTGATCGCGATTTCCGTCGGCAGGCGCTCCGTCGAGCTCGCGCCGTAGAAGCCGTCGATGCCCTCGACGCGGTCGATGATGAACTGCGCGTCCTCGGGCATGGCGATCGGGCCGCCGTGGCACAGGCAGATGACGTCGCGGCGCGTGCGCTTGGCGGCATCGACGATTTCCTGGATCAGCCCGACACTGCGCTCGAGTGTCTTCACGGACTTCGCGCCGATCGTGCCGCCGATCGTGCACCCCATGTGAGCGACCACGATGTCCGCGCCCGCGGTGGTCATGTCGATCGCCTCCTGCGGATTGAACGCGTAGGGCGTGGTCAGCATGTCCATCTCGCGCGCGAGCCGCACGCAGTCGACCTCGAGACCGTACCCCATGCCGGTCTCCTCGAGCGTCGCGCGCAGCTCGCCCTCGATCAGTCCGACCGTGGGGAAGTTCTGAATGCCCGCGTAGCCGAGCTCGCGCAGCTCGCGCAGGAACAGCTTCGGCATCATGAACGGGTCCGTGCCGCACACGCCGGCGAGCACGGGCGTGTGCTTCACCACCGGCAG
>SXKQ01000036.1 GCA_005778045.1 Planctomycetia bacterium | reverse complement strand
GGCGATTCGCACGCTGTGCGAGCGCGTCGGCGTCGCGAAGTTCAACTCGACCGTGGACGTGGTGCAGCTCGAGAACGCGCTGCGCGACGACCTCAACAAGCGCGCGCCGCGCGCGATGGCCGTGCTGCGACCGCTCGAGCTCGTGATCGAGAACTATCCCTCGGGCGCCAGCGAGGAGCTCGACGCGGTCAACAACCCCGAGGATCCGGCCGCGGGCACGCGCAAGGTGCCGTTCGGCGCGCGGCTCTTCATCGAGCGCGACGACTTCCGCGCCGACCCGCCGAAGGACTTCTTCCGCCTCGGGCCGGGACGCGAGGTACGCCTGCGCTACGCGTACTTCGTCACCTGCACGGGCTTTGACACCGATCCTGCGACGGGCGAGGTGATCCGCGTCCGCTGCACCTACGACCCGGCCACGAAGGGCGGGGACTCGCCGGATGGCCGCAAGGTGAAGGGCACGATCCACTGGGTCAGCGCCGAGCACGCCCAGCGCGCCGAGGTGCGGCTCTACGACCACCTGTTTGCGGCCGAGCATCCCGAGGACGTGCCCGAGGGCACGGACTTCATGACCAACCTGAACCCGCGCTCGCTCGAGGTCGTGCCCGACGCCGCGCTCGAACCCATGCTCGGCACGGCCTCCGCCGGCTCGCGCTGGCAGTTCGAGCGTCACGGCTACTTCTGCGCCGACGAGAAGGACTCGCGGCCCGGCCGCCCGATCTTCAACCGCGCCGTGTCCCTCAAGGACACGTGGGCCAAGGTCGAGAAGCGCCAGGGCGGCAAGAAGTAGAGCCGCAGGCCCCCAATTCCGGGACACGCGCGGGTGCGGTGCCTTGACGGGCCGCGCCCGCGTTCCTTGGATGGCCGAACCAAGTCCCGGGCTTACCCGTGCGCAACGTCCTCATCCTCGGCTCCGGCCGCAGCGGCACCAGCATGGTGGCCGGCACGCTCGCCGGCGCGGGCTGGTTCGTGGGAGCGCGCCCTTACGCTCCGCGCTCGTCGAATCCCAAGGGGTTCTTCGAGTCGTCGGACGTCAACGGAGTCAACGAGCTGATCCTCTCCGAGGTGGTGCCCGCGTCGGAGCGCATGGGTGCGTGGCAGCGCTGGCTCGCTTGGCTGCCCGACGGGATCGAGTGCGCCAGCTCTCCGCGTGTCGAACGCATCCTCGCGCACCTCGTTGCACAGTCGCCGTGGTGCTTCAAGGACCCGCGGCTCTCGTACACGCTGCCCGTGTGGCGCCCGCACATCGGCCATGCGGGCCTGATTTGCGTCTTCCGCGATCCCGCCGTGACGGCGCGCAGCATCGCCAAGGAGTGCGCGCAGGAAGATTACCTCGCGAGCCTGGCGATGACCGAGGAGCGCGCTCTCGCGGCGTGGACGAGCATGTATCGCCGCATCCTCGACCGTCATCGTCATGAGGGCGACTGGCTCTTCGTGCACTACGAGCAGCTGCTCGCGCCCGAAGGCCAGCGTCGGCTCGAGGAGTTTGTCGGCGCTCCCATCTCGCGCGCGTTCCCCGAGGAATCCCTGCGCCGCACCCAGAGCGAGGAGCCCTTGCCCGAGGATGCCGCGCGCGCCTACGAGGAACTGTGCGAGCTCGCCGGACACTCGACGGATCGTCGTGCACGTCGAGCGCCGCTCGCGCCGCGCAGCGCGGAGCCGCGCACGGCGCTGAAGCTCGCGGTCGAGAAGCTCGTTGCCGAGCGACCGGCCCTGCGCGCTCTGCTGCGTGGTGCCGCGACGCCGGAGGAGCTCGAGCAGCGCGTCCGCGCGAGCGCGACGGCCTCGAATGACCCTGCCGCGGATCGCGCCTTGGTCGAGGGGCGCCTGCCGTCCATCGCGCTGTGGGAGCGTACGCTTCGCGAGCACGGTTCCCTCGACGTGGGCGCGCTCGAGGCGACGGGGCAGTCCACGGCTGCCGAGGCTCTCGTCGGTGCCGTTTACGTCGCGCTGCGCGAGCTGGTCGACGTGTGGGCGCGCGAGGAGCGCGTCGCGCTCCACGAGCGCGAGGTCGCCGGCGTGCCGTGGCCGATCGCCAGTCGCGCGCCACGTCGGGTCCTCGCTTGGCCCACGTGGTCGGCAGAGGCGCTCGAGATCTTCCTGCGCACGCAGGTCGCGTCCTTGCTCGGGCCCGCTGCGCCGGCTCTCTGCCTGCGACACGATCCTGAGCGCGATGGCGAACTCGACGACGCGCTCGGCGCGCTCGAGCAGGCCTACGCGCGCGCGTTTCCGGAAGCTCCGGAACTCGAGGTCGTGCTGGTGCAGGAGCCGATCCCGCGCGAGGAACTCCCGCGCGTCGGGCTCGCCGTCGACGCGGCGCTCGCGCCGCTCGTGGACCACGACAACCTGCGCCGTGCGTGGCTGCTCGGCACCGGCGCACGGCTTCTCGACTCCGCGAGCTGAGCCGCCGCGCAGCACGGCGCCTCGTTCGACAGCGCGGGCCGCCTGCCGGAAGTCCCAGCATGCGGCCCCGCTGCGTTCGGGTTCGTTCGTGCAGTGCGCTAGGCGCCCGCGAGATCGGCGCGACGGGCGACGATCGCCACTCGGCGACCGGCTGCGTAGTCGTCGGCGCCGTCGACGCCGGGACCCGCCGGGAACTCCACCGGCAGGACCTCGGGCTCGAAGCCGAGCTCGCGCAACGCGAACAGCAGCGAGTCGAGGTTCGGCACGACCTTGCCGCTGTCCGCGCCGCGTGCGTCGAGGAACGGCTCCTTGGGGTGGCGCTCGGCAGCCTCGGGGCCCTCCGTGACGCGCGTGTCGAGCACGATCGCCTCGCCGGCGAGCTCGGCGCAGGCCGCGAGCACTTCGCGGTAGCCGTGCAGGTGGTGCAGGATGCCCGCGCAGATCACCACGTCGAACGGACCGTGCGCGCGCACGCTCCACAGCGACGACGGGTCGGACAGCTCGCCCTTCACGAAGTTCCACGCGCCTTCGGGAAGGAAGCGGTTCGTGCGCCAGTACAGGTCGGCCTGGCGCAGGCACAGGTCACGGTTGTCGATGCCGGTGACACGGGTCGCGCCGCGGCGCGCGTACTGGGCCGACCAGAAGCCACAGTTGCTGCCGACCTCGAGCACCGAGCGCCCGTGGATCTCGATGCGGCGCAGCGCTTCCTCGACCAGCAGGTGCGCGCGGCAGCGCATGGAGTTCTCCAGCGCGTCCGCCGAGACCGGGCCGCCGACTCCCGGCGTGACACGCAGGTTGCCGAGCACGACGGGGTAGAGCCATGGGTGGAGCGCCTGGATGCGCTCGACGACCTGCCAGTTGACGGTGTCGAGCACGGCGTTCGAGTACAGTTGCGGTCGCTGGGCGCTCGGAAGGCCCTGGAGGATCGCGGTGACGAACGTGTCGCTGGTGCGAAGCACCTTCTCACCGAGCGCGCCGTAGAGCTCCGCGCGCGCTCCGCTCGCGGACGACTCGAGCGCGATGGCGCAGGTGATCATGCGCTTCAGCGAGGCGTACTGGGCCGGGCCGAAGGCGTCATCGATCAGCAGCACGTCGAGCTCCGCATCGATCCCGAGCACGCGAGCGTGAGCGGTGAGCAGGGCCTCGGTCGCGGCGCGGGCGTCAGGGTCGGCTTCCGGATCGCGGCGCAGGCACAGGCAGGCACCGGTGCGACCGACCAAGTGGCGCGCGAACGTGTCGAGGAGCGTCTCCAGTTCCGCTTCGTTGCGCCAGTCGGGCCAGGCGAACACGAGCGTGTCGGCGGCGCTCTCGATGGCGAGCGGCTGCTCGTGGGTCGTGGTCGGAGCACGTAGTTCCTCCGCGGCACGAGCGAGCAGCGTGGCGGCGCTCTCGCGGTCCGTGGCGTTGTTGGACAGGTCGAGGGCGAGCGAGGCAGGGTTCGGGTTCTGGTTCGCGTGCATGTCAGTTGGGGCCGGTGGGGTGGAAATGTCCGGCGACCAACCTGTTTCGAACCAGAAACGGAAAAACTGTGCCTTCCGGCGTCCGATCCCGAATCAGGGACGCGCCGTGGCCAGCGCGACCTGCTGGCGGGCTTCCCACGCCATGCGGTCTCGGATGGCCCGCGCGTCCGGGCGCTGGCTCAGCTTCCTCGGGCAGCCTTGCAGGAGCTCCTGCGCGGCCCCGGAGTGGCTCTGCTCCTCGAGTGCGTGGGCAAGCCGCACGGCGACGGCGCCCAGTTCGCAAGCGAGCGCCGTGTCGCCCGCGGCGGTCACCGGCCGATCGGCTGCGGCGAGTCCGCGCGCGACGCCGACGCGGAAGGCGAGGTCCGCGAGTCCGAGCGCGAGGCGCTGGCCCGTCGGAGTCTGCGCCAGCTCCGCGCCGAGGCACGCAGCGCGCTCGAGGAACTCCGGGAACAGCGCCTCGGCGCTCGCGAGGGTCTCCGACTGCGCACCCATGGAGAGCCACGCCGCGACCTCCGGTGCATCCGGGTGCTTGCGCGCGAGGTGCAGCAGGTTGGGAACGCTGCGCTCGAAGCTCGCCATCATGCCCGCTGCGGTCGAGGGCTTGAGGTGCAGGCCGCGCGCGCTGGGCAAGCGCAGGTTCCGCGCGCCGAGACGCGCGAGGGTGCGCGCGACGTCGAGCTCTTCCCAGCCCCAGACACGGAAGGCCGGATCGAAGCGCAGGCCGCGGCTGGTCAGCAACTCGCGCCGGAACGACCAGTTGTCGGTGAACCAGTGCGTCCAGTCGACCTCCTGCTCGAGCTCGGCGAGGCGCGGATTCGAGCGCGCGCCCATCCACGCGCCCCACAGGCCGGCGTCGACGCCCCAGTCCAGTCCGCCGAGCGCGGTAGCGAGCTCGTCCCCGCTCGTGCGGTGGAACTCGAGGTGCGCGCGCACGAAGCCCGGAGTGGGCACGATGTCGCTGTCGCAGAAGATCACGACGTCGCCTGTCGCGTGATCGAGCCCGGTGTTGAGCGCGGCACCGCGGCCGCCGTTGCGCTCGCGCGCGATCGTGCGGAACGAAGCCGGCAGGTGGAGGCTCGCGAAGAACGGGGCGAGCGGCGGTTGCGAACCGTCGTCGACCGCGATCAGTTCGAACTGCGTGTCCTGCGCCTCGCGCGCGAAGCCCTCGAGCACGGGCTTCAGCAAGTCGAAGCGGTTGTAGCAGGGAATCACCACCGAGACCGTGCGCGGGCTGCGCGTGCGAGCCGCGGCGACGAGGCTCGGCCGCAGCGCGAGCTCGAGCTCGCGACGGCGACCCTCGCGGAAGGTCCCGATCCACGCATGGGAGCCGAGCACGGCGTCGCAGCGATCGAGGAACGTGCGTGCGTCCGCCTCGCCGCCGAGCGCGAGGGCGATCGCCGAGCCGAGCAGCCACGCATCGGGAAGGTCGGGCCGCAGCGCGGGCTGCAGTTCCTGCAGTGCAGCTTCGGGCTCGCCGCAGTCGAGCAGCGTCTCGGCGAGACCGAGGCGCGCCTCGAGCTGGTCCGGCTTGGAGGTGAGTGCCGCGCGGAACGCGGACTCGGCTTGCTTCCAGTCCCCGGCGAGCAGGCACACGGTGCCGAGCCGGGTCTGGCCCGTGAACGTGCTCGCACCCGGCATGCACTCGGCCGCAAAGCGCCGTCCCGCGAGGCCCGTGCATTCGACGAGAGCGGCGTGAGCCGCCTGCAGGTGCGAGGAGAAGCTCTCCACGTCGGACGCGGCGAGCGCGAGCTGTTCGTGAGCCCAACCTTCGAGCAGTCCCAGATTGGGATGGGGGTCGCTCCATGCGCGAGCCTTGGAGAGTACTTCAAGTGCGCGCGCCGGGTTCTTCGCGCGCACGTGCAGGAAGCCGAGCAGCGTGGCGGGCAGCACAACGTCGAGTGCGGGTCGTCCATCGCCCGCGAGAGCGGAGAGCGCGCTCCACGCCGCCTCGGCCTCGCGGATCGCGTCCGGCACGTTGCCCGCGCGCTCGTGCTCGCGCGCGAGGTACGCGCGCACGGTGGGGTTGCGCGGCTCGGCCTGCGCTCTGCGCTCGAGCAGCCGCAGGTTGCGCTCGTTCTTGGCGCGTGCCTCGCGCAGCGATGGCACCGCGCCGTAGTGAACGATGGGGGCGTCGACCTGCACGATGCGGCGGTGGCGCAGCGCCCACGACGTCACCTGCTCGTGCACCATGCCTTCCCACGCCAGGTCGCTCGTGTGGCGCAGCAGTCGCGGCAGGAGCACCGGCTCTCCACGGCGGGCGCGACCGGAGAGCACGTCGTCGTGGCTGGCGTCGAGCGAGCTCGCGTCGTGCAGCGGCAGCAATCCGCAGTCGAGGTCGTCGCGGTCGAGCGCGCGCCGCAGGGCCTTCTTCGCGCCCGGTCCAAGGCGCTCGTCCGCGTCGAGCACCAGCACGAAGCCGCCCTTCACGTGGGGCAGGGCCGCGTTGCGCGCGGCCGCGAAGTCGTCGTTCCACGGGTGCTCGACGATCTGCGCACCCCGCGCGCGTGCGAGCTCGACGGTGCGATCGGTGCTGCCAGTGTCGACGAGCACGATGGCGTCCGCGATGCCGCGCACGGAGTCGAGGCAGCCGGCGATCATCGCTTCCTCGTTGCGGGCGATGATGCACAGGGTCAGGCGCTTCATGGGCTCAGCCCTTCACCGTCGCGGGATCGATCTTCGCCGGGAGCGGTGAGCCGGGCTCGTCGGCCGCGGGCTCGAGCGGCACGAACAGGCGAGCGCGTTCGACGCCCCCGAGGAGCGCGGGTTCGATGGCCTTGTAGTCGCCGTACTCGACGTCGGCGCGGCCAGCCCACTTCTGCGCGAAGCGCGCCCAGTTGCGGGCGAGCAGCTCGTTGTGGCGCGCGCTCTTCGCGGCGTTCTCGTAGTGCTCATGGCGCACGAACACGTCGAGCGCGACGCGGTTGCGGAAGCCAGCCAGAGCGGCTCGCAGCGTGAAGTCGTCGTCCTCGGAGCCCCACGGCGAGAAGGCGCCGTCGAAGCCGCCGATCGTGTCGAGCAGCTCGCGCCGGAAGAGCAGGCAGAAGGACGTGAGGATGTTCTGCGCGCGCGAACGGCGGTGGTTGGCCTCGGCCCACTTCTCGGCGTGGGTCGCGAGCGAGGCCGGATCGGTGGGCCCGTCGAACGGAACCTGCTGGCCGTGCGCCGCGCGGTCGGAGACGGGGCCGATGCAGCCGGACTTCGCGTCGGCTTGGGCGTGGGTGAGCAGGCGGTGCAGCCAGCCGGGGCTGACCATGGCGTCGTTGTCCATCACGACGATCCAGCGGCCGCGCGCGATTGCGAGGCCCTGGTTGCGGGCCAGGGGCGCGCCCCGATTGTCGCCGTTGCTCACGAGTCGAATGTCGGGCTGCTCGGCGAGCCACTCGGCGCTGCCGTCCGTCGAGCCGTTGTCGACGACCACGAGCTCGGTCGGGTGGCGCGGATCGGCGGCGGCGCGCAGGGCCTCGATGCAGCGCTGCGTGCGCTCACGCGCGTTGTAGGAGACCGCGACGATCGAGACGAGCTCGCCGGAGACGGGCCCCCGATCCAGCACGCCGAAGGGGTCGTTGCCTTCGCGCTCGAGCAACAGGCCGCGCCAGTAGCACAGCGTGCCCATCTGACGCACGAGCTGGCTCACCTGCCGCACGAGCTCGGACGGCAGCGCCCGGCCCCAGTGCTCCTTGTCGAGCGACACGAGCTTGGCCTGCACCTTGTGGAACGTGGCGTGGTAGGCCTCGACGTTCTGCTGCACGGACGCGAAGAAGCCGCTGCCGAGCTGGCTGTTGTCGCGCATGGGCAGCAGCGTCGGGTCGCCGTGCTTGGCGTGCATGCGCGCCATGTTCACGCCGAGGCGCACCATGCGGCGGAAGTAGCCTGCAGCCTCGAGCACGTGGTCGTGCTCGCACACCAGCGTGCCGTCGTGCAGCACGCGCCAGCCTTGCTGCTCGAGCCGGTAGCCGAGCTCGACGTCCTCGACGATGGCCTCGCGGAAGTTCGCGCCGTCGAACGGGTTGTCGCGCAGGACCTGCGTCGGCAGGCCGAGGTTGCAGGTCCAGAAGAAGCCCCAGCCGTGGAACTCCCCGCTCTTGAGGTGCGGGAAGTCGAACAGCAGATCGGAGCCCGCGAGCACCTGCACGAATGGGCTCTTCCGCGCTTCCGCGGTGAAGCGGAACGTGCCGAGCACCGCCACCTTCGATCCACAGGTGCGCGAGCGCGCGAGGTGGCGCTCGAGCAGGTCGTTGGCGGGTACCGCGTCGTCGTTGAGGATCACGGTCCAGTCCGCGCGGCAGCGCGCGACGCCCGCGTTGCGCGCCGCGCCCGGGCCGGCGTTGTCCTGTCGCAGGAGCGTCAGGTGGAAGGGGTAGCTCGCGGTGTCGAGCGCGATCGGTTCCGGCGATCCGTCGTCGACGACCACCACCTCGAAGCGCCCGGGCTCGAGGCTCTGGTCGCGCAGGCGGTCGAGCAGCCGGGCGATCGTCGCCGTTCTGCCGTAGGTGGGGATCAGGACGGAAAGATCGGGCTGCTGCATGGACGCGAGGCTCCTCGTCACAGAACTTCGACCTCGCCCGCGGCGAACTAGACGCCCGCCCGGAGTTCCGGAAGGACCTTCCCAGCTTCGAAACAAGACAGTCGAATCGCGCCATCGGGAGCAACTGGTTCCTCGGCCTGCGCTGCTGGAGGCACTGCATGGCCGCGAGCTTCCCGCTCCGCCGCCCGGCCTACGCCTGATCGACCCGGCCGACCTGCACGTGACGCTGTCGTTTCTGGCGGCTGTCGGCGAGGACCGGGCGCGCTCCGCCGCCGCGGTCTTCGCGCAGGAGCTGCAGGCGCGACCGCGCCGGGCCCTCGACGCCTCGTTCGAGCGCGTCCTGCCGCTCGGCCCGCCGGCGCGCTTCTCCGTACTCGCCGCTACCCTCGGCGAGGGGCGGGACGAGTGCGCGGCATGGCTGGAGGAGCTGCGGGACGCGCCCTGCGACGCGCTCGCCATCCCGCGCGACACCTCCGCCCGCCCTTGCCGCACGTGACGCTGGCGCGTGTCGATCGGCATGCACGCCCGCGTGAACCAGAGCGAGCCCTAGAGTGGGTCGCCGGCCTCGACCTGTCGCGCGCGCGAACCCGCATCACCGTCGCGGCGCTCTTCACTCGCGCTCCACTCGCAGCGGACCTGCGCAGCGGACCCGCGCAGCAAAGGGGACAGCGCTGCGCCCGCGTTCTCAAGTGGAACCTGCGCCAGCAGCCCTCGATCGACGGCGAGGGGCGCGGCAGGCGGGGGATGGCTCCCCGGGTAGGGCTCGAACCTACAACAACCCGGTTAACAGCCGGGTGCTCTACCATTGAGCTACCGGGGAACGCGAAGGGCCGAGAGCGTAGCAACGCCGGGCCCAAGGTCAAGCGCTGCCGCGGCAGGGTGTCGGCAGACCGGGGACCGGGGCTTGAGTGGTCCTAGGAGATCAGGCCGGCGAGGTCCGCGGGCGAGAGGCGGGCGGGGGTGCGGGGCAGCGCACGCAGGTCGAAGCCGGACAGCAGGTCGGCGGGTGTAGGGCGCGGGCCGCGCTCGAGGCCGGCGGAGCGGGCCACCCAGGCGAGCACCGAGCGGGGATCGACGCCCTGCTCGCGCAGCTGCGAGAGGCCGATGTCTCCCCGGCGCTTGGAGAGGCGCGCGCCCTGCTCGTCGGTGACGAGTGGCAGGTGCCAGTAGCGCGGAGTGGGGAGGCCGAGCGCGCGCTGCAGGAGCACCTGCCGGGCGGCGCTCGGGAGCAGGTCATCGCCGCGCACGACGTCCGTGATCCCATCGAGGGCATCGTCGACGACCACGGCGAGTTGGTAGGCGATCGCGCCGTCGCGGCGTCGGATCAGGAAGTCGCCGACCTCGGCTGAGACGTCGAAGCCGCACGCGCCGCGCAGTTCATCGTGCACCGCGACCGAGCCGGACTCGACCGCGAGGCGCAGGCCGCTCTCGCGACCGGTCTGCGCGTGCGCGTCCTGTGGGCTCGTGAAGCGGCCTCGACAGGTGCCGGGGTAGCGCTGCTCGCCGTCGTCGGCGTGCGGGGCCGAGAGCGCGGCGATCTCGGCGCGCGTGCAGGTGCAGGCGTACGCGCGTCCATGGGCGAGAAGCTCGCGGCACGCGCGCTCGTAGGGCTCGAGCGAGCGCGACTGCACGCGCGGCTCGCCGTCCCAGTCGAGTCCGAGCCACGCGATGTCGCGCACGCAGGCCTCGACGAGGCGTGCCTTGCAGCGCTCGCGATCGAGGTCCTCGACGCGCAGCACGACGCGACCGTCCTGCGAGCGCGCATGCAACCATGCGAGCACGAACGAGCGAGCGTGACCCAAGTGCAGGAGCCCCGTCGGACTCGGCGCAAGCCGAGTCGCGACGGGGCTCATTCGATCGCTCGCCTGCGGGGCCATGGGGCGCGCGCAGGTTAGCAGCCGCGGCTAGTAGCGGTAGTGGCCGGGCTTGAAGGGACCGTTCTTGTCGACGCCGATGTACTTGGCCTGATCCGGAGAGAGCTCAGTGAGCTTCGCGCCGAGGTTGGCGAGGTGCAG
>SXKQ01000003.1 GCA_005778045.1 Planctomycetia bacterium | reverse complement strand
TCGTCGAAGTGCCCATCGTCGAAGTGCCCATCGCCGAAGTTTCGATGCGCGCTCATGAGCGGGGCTCCTCTCCCAGCTGCTCGCGCAGCTTGCGCAGGGCGTGGAACACGCGCGACTTCACCGTGCCCACCGGGATGCCGAGCAGCTCGGAGATTTCCGCATAGGGTCGGCCCTGCACGAGCGCGAGCTCGACCACCACCGCATGGGACTCCGGCAGGCACGCCAGCGCGGCTTGCACGCGCTCGCGCTCCTCGCGCACCTCGGCCCCGCGCCCGACCTCCGGGCCCGTGGCGGGCAGGAACTCGAGTAGGCTCGCGCTCCCCGCTGCGGCCTCGTCGAGCGACGGCCCCTCGGGCCGCACTGCTCGGCGCCGACGCCGATCGATCCACGCGTTGCGCGCGACGCGCAACACGTAGCTCGAGAAGCGCGACTGCGCGCTGTAGGTCGGGGCGGAACGGTACAACTTGAGGAACACTTCCTGGGCCAGGTCCTCCGCCTCCGCCAGCGAGGCGCCATGCCGCTGGAAGAAGCGCAGGAGCGTGCCCGCTTCGCTGCGGACGAACTCCTCGAACGGCCCCCGGTTTCCTCCGCGGAGGGCCGCGAGCGGGTCGCGCTCGTCGTCCCAGGAGCCTTTCAAGCACTCCCCCAACGCAGGGCCTTGGCCATGGTTCAGGCCTTTTCCGGGCTCGCCCGGGGGCCCAGGCCCGCCAAGCGGCCCGTGGGGCCCGTCCAGCGCATCACCACCGTCCGACGTTCCTCTCCCCCATGGCGCAACTCGACCTCGAAGCGCGGCATCGGGAGCCAGTCCCGCACGTGGACGGCCCACTCGACCGCCGCCACGCCCTCCGCGCGCAACCACTCCGCGCCCCCCTCGGCGAGGAAGCCCTCGCCGCGCTCCCGCATCCACGCGTCGAGGTGGTACAGCGGCAGGCGCCCCGCGTAGGTGTGCATCAGCTGGAAGGTCGGGCTCGAGACCTGCACCGTCACTCCCAGCCCCCGGGCGAGCCCGCGCACGAAGCAGGTCTTTCCGCCGCCGAGCTCGCCGTCCAAGGCCACGACATCCCCGGGCCCGAGCAGCCGGCCGAGCGCCTCCCCCAACGCTTCGGTCTCGCGCGCCGAGGCGCTCTGGAACTCCCGAGTCTCGCTCACGTGCCGTGGATCCAGCCGCCTTCGCCGGCAAAGAGCACGAGTTCCTCGCTGCGTTCGTCGCGCGGGACGCGCAGGCCGCCGCCGCGGCGCACGTTGCCGAGGATCGTGAAGCCCGTGCAGCGTCGGGGCGCCTCGCGCAGGGCGCGCAGGACCGAGTTCGCGGGCAGGGTCGCGACGAGCTCGTGATCTTCGCCGTCGTGGAGCGCGTGTTGCAGGGCCGCACGCCCGCTCTGGCGAGCGCGTCGGCGCGCGTCGGGGTGGACCGGAACGACGCCGATGTCGATCGCGACGCCCGAGGCGCGCGCGATGCGCGATAGGTCGAGCGCGAGCCCGTCGGAGACGTCCATCATCGCGGTCGCGCCGAGGCCGAGCAGCCAGCGGGCCGCGTCAAAGCGCGGCTCGATGCGCAAGTGACGCCCGAGCAGGCTGCCTCCGAAGGCGCCTGTCGCCACCACGACCTGTCCGGCGCGTGCACACCGGCGCGAGGGCGGCTTACCGCGCGCGACGAACTCGCCCAACGCGGTGACCGTGAGCGCGAGCGGACCCTCGGCACAGGTCGTGTCCCCGCCGACGAGCGCTGCGCCGTGAGCGAGCGCCGTCTCATCCACGGCAGCGATCAGCCCCCTGAGCCGCACTTCGCGCTCCGAGCGCGGTGCACGCAGCGCGAGCAGCACGGCACGTGGCTCGGCGCCGGTCGCGGCGAGGTCGCTCAGCGCGCGTGCGCAGGCCTTCGCGCCCGCGAGCCGCGCCGGCGTACCGTGTTCGAAGTGCACGCCCTCGACGACCGCATCCACGCACGCGACGGGCCGCTTCAGCGCGCTCGCAAGCACCGCAGCATCGTTGCCGAAGTCGATCGCCGCACGCGAGCGCGGACGGCGCGCCAGCCAGCGGTGCAGGGAGTCTTCGTTCCAGGCCATGGCGCGATCCTACGCCTTGGGCGTCGCTTCCAGCCATGCCTGCACGTACTCGGCGGCGCGGCGCTCCGCATCGGGTCGTGCGAGCAGGCCGCTCAGCACGGCGAGTCCGCTCGCTCCTGCCTGCACGAGCGCTGTGGCGTGTTCTGGACCGAGCCCACCGAGCCCCCACATCGGAACGCCCGCTCGCGCGACGCCGCGAGCGAGCGCCTCGAAGCCGATACCCTCGATGCGGGTGTCACCCTTGTGCGTCGCACACACCGGACCGTGCACGAGATAGTCGGCGCCCGTCCAGCTCTCGGCGTCGTCCGCGGCATGCGTCGAGAGTCCGAGCGCGACCTGCGGCTCGATCCAGCCGCGAAGGAGCGCCGGATGAAGCGAGCGCCCCCCAAGGTGAACGGCATCAGCCTCGCACGCGGCCGCGAGGTGGGGCCGGTCGTGCAGCGCAAGCCAGCCGCGGTCCTCGCGCGGTAGCTCATCGCGCAGGACCTTCGCCAGCGCGAGATACTCGCGATCCGACAGTCGCGGCTCGCGCAGCATCACGCCGCGCAGACCAGCTTCTCGACAGCATGCGACGCGAGCGACGAACGCCCGCGAATCAGCGGACGCGAGTGTGCCCGGTGAGAGCGCAACGATCGGCGGCGGCAGCCGCATCACTGCACGCCGTCGAGCTCGACTTTGTAGCCGAACTCCCGCAGCAGCGCGTGCAGGCGCTTGGGCGCGTAGCGGCTCTTCAGCTGCAAGCGACGCTCGTCGAGCACCTCGCGCACGAAGTTCTTCACCCCAGCGTCGCTCTGGAAGCGCTTGAGCGTGTCCGGGTCGTCGCCGCGCAAGACGAGCGAAGCGTCGAGATGCAGCACGCCAGCGCGTCCCGCCCAGTCGCGGATCGAGAACAGCACGTTCTGCGGGACGGGCGTTCGGGACTGCAGGCGCAGCACCGAGAGCATGCGCGAGAGCAGCATGCCCTCCGACAGCGCGCGCTGCACCGAGCGCTCGTGGATGCGGAAGTGCATCGTCTCGCCCTGCCGCTCGCGCTCGCAGAAGCGGTCGAGCTCGTGCACGAGGGCCGCGTCGTCGCCGGTCGGGAACAGCACGACCTCGAAGTCGGGCGTCACGATCAGGCTGCCGAGGAGCGGAGCGGCTCCCGGCCCCTGCTCGACCACGCCGAGCAGGCGTGCGCCGGAGCGCGTGAGCTTCATGGCGACCGGACGGCCGGCGCGGTCATAGCCGAGCTCGACGACGCCGAATAGATATAGGCGTTGGCGCACCCAGCGCGCGAGGTTCCACGCCAGCCGCTGCGGATCCTCCATCGGCGCGCAGCTCGCGCCCTGCGAGCGCGTCGCGAAGTACTCGTCGACCGCGAGCTGGTCGAGGCCGGCGAGATACGTGTTGCGCGACAGGAATGGTAGGTACATCAGGTCGTACCACGTGCCCGGCTCCATGCGCTTCATCAGGCGCATGAAGATGCGTCGCAGGCGCACCTGGTGGTACCAGTCGCCGGCGACGTCGCGCTCCTCCGTGGCGTACTCGACGAGCGTGTGCAGCTTCTGCTCGAGTGGGCGCTGCTCCCAGTCGCGGCCCGCGGCGGCGATCGCGAAGGTGCGCTCGCCGGTCGATTCGATCAGGCCCATGCCGCGCGTGAACTCGAAGATGAAGTCGAGCACGGCGGCGCGCGAGAGCTCGCGGCCGGGGTTGGGGATCAGGTCCTGCAGGATGCGCTTCTCGGTCGTCTTGAAGATCTCGCCGCGCACCGTGAAGCGCACGTTGTGCTCGATCAGGAAGCCCATGAAGCGCGAGATGTTGCTGACGAGGTCGACGCCGAGCCCGTGCTCGGAGTGCGGCGCGTCCGGGTCGCCCGGTACCGCTACGCGGCGCAGCCACGCCAGCGCGATCTCGTTGAACACGACCAGCGTGTCGTCGGCGTGCGCGATGCCGTAGCGGGATAGCTCGAGCTTCTCGACCGTTCCGACGAGGCTCTCCTCGAACACCTGCTTCCAGCGCCCGCCATTCCAAGGTCCCGAGCCATCCTCGAGGCGCTCGAACAGCGCGCGGGGCAGCAGTCCGCCGAACTGCAGAATGCACTTCTCCACCAGCGGTCGAACGTCCTCCGGCAGGCGCTCCACGCGCGCCAGCGCGGCCGCCTCGTTCGAGTACATCTTGTACATCTCGCGCAGGCGCGTCGGCGTCATGCGGCGGCCGCGCGCCGAGTCGTCGTACTGGCAGTCGAGGAAGCCGCGCAGGGTGAGCAGGTCGAACACCCCGCGGCGCTTCGCGCGTTGCTGCCGCAGGAGACCGTCGCCGAATTCCATCGGCACGACCCAAGCCTTGGCCCCCGCGACCTTCGAGCGCCGGTCGGGACCCTCCAGCAGCGCGCCGCAGCGGGCCAGCGCCTGTACGCACGAGTCGAGCTCGTAGCGGGAGAGGTGGGCCAGCAGCCGATGGTCTCCGAGTTCGGCCGTGCTGTGCATGTAGCCCTGGGCGTCGAGGAACATGGAAAGCACCTGTTGCGGTCGACGTCCCAGCGCCTGCAAGCGTGCTTCGGCGATCTCGCCCGCGCTCATCCAGGCCGCGAGCACCTTGCGACGCTCCGCGAGGTCCGCCGGGGGTGGAGGAGAGTCGGGTCCGCCCCAGAACAGGTACAGGTCGCTGAGCTCGCGCTCGCCGAGCATGCCGAGCAGATCCGCGAGCCTCGGCCTCGCGAGCGGCGCGCGCGCCGCCCCGTCGTCCGCCGTCCGCGAGGTCGGCGATTCGCTCATCGCGCGGCCTCCGCGCGCGGCTCGAGGGCCGCGGCCTCGATGATCTCGTAGGAGTAGCCCTGCTCGGTGAGGAACAGCTGGCGCGTCTCGCTGAACTCCTGGTCGCGCGAGCCGAGCGTGACGACCGAGTAGAAGGCCGCGGCGGAACCGTCGCTCTTCGGACGCAGGATTCGGCCGAGGCGCTGGGCTTCTTCCTGCCGCGAGCCGAAGGTTCCGCTGACTTGGATTGCCACATTGGCTTCCGGCAGGTCGACCGCGAAGTTGCCGACCTTGGAAACGATCAGCACGCGCAGCTCGCCCGACTTGAACTGCGCGTAGAGGCGCTCGCGCTCGGCGTTGGGCGTCTTGCCCATGATGAGCGGCGCCTTCAGCTCGCGCGCGAGCTCCTCGAGCTGCTCGATGTACTGCCCGATGATCAGCACGTGCGCGCCAGCATGTCGCTCGAGAATGCGCTGGACGGCACGCAGCTTGGCGGGATTCTCGCTCGCGACGCGGAACTTCGCGCGCGCACCTGCCGCGACGTAGGCCTGCTTCACTTCCGGATCGAGCGGCACGCGCACCTCGGTGCACGTCGCTGTCGCGATATACCCCTGGCCTTCGAGCACTTTCCAGGGCATGTCGAAGCGCTTGGGGCCGATCAGGCAGAAGACCTCGTCCTCCTTGCCGTCCTCGCGCACCAGCGTGGCCGTGAGGCCGAGACGCCGGCGGGCCTGCAGCTCCGCGGTCGCGCGGACCACCGGAGCCGGCAGCAGGTGCACCTCGTCGTACACCACGAGACCCCAGTTCTGCTTGCCGAAGACCTCGAAGTGCTCGAAGGCCTCCGACTTCGCGCGACGCCAAGTGAGCATCTGGTAGGTCGTGATCGTCACCGGCGCCATGACCTTGTTGTCGCCCGTGTACTCGCCGACGTCCTCGGGACGCAGCGTGGTCTTGTCGAGCAATTCCTCGCGCCACTGGCGCACCGCGACGGTGTTCGTGGTGAGGATCAGCGTCTTGGCCTGCACGAGGCTCATCACGGTGAGCGCGACGACGGTCTTGCCGGCCCCGCATGGCAGCACGATCACGCCGTTTCCGCCCACCACGCTGCCGCCCGCGTGGAACGCCTCGGCCGCCATGCGTTGGTAGCTACGCGGGGCGAAGGGCTTGCCGCCACGCGTCTGCGGCTGCAGCGTGAACTCGAGCCGATCGCCTTCGACATAGCCGCCGCGGTCCTCGACGGGGTAGCCGATCTTGATCAGCGCCTGCTTGATCGTGCCGCGGTCGAGCGCATCGATCCACACGCGCTTGCTCGCATCGAGCTTGACGAGCTTGCGCACGGCCTCGTGGCCGAGCACGTCATCGAGTGCCTCGCGCGAGGTGCTCGCGAGCTCGAAGGCGTGCTTGCCATCCGGACCCGGGCGGCGCTCGATCTTGAGCAGGCCGTAGCGGGTGATCCAGCCTTTGACGTCCTCGAGCACGCGGCGCGGCACGGGCACGCACGAGTATTCGTCGAGGACCTGCTGGATCTTCTCGACCGTGAGGCCGAGCGCGGCCGCGTTCCACACCGAAACCGGCGTGATGCGGTAGGTGTGCAGGTAGTCGGGGCTCTTCTCGAGCTCCGCGAAGCCGGCGAGCGCGTCGCGCACTTCCGCGAAGCGCGGGTGCTCTTCCGTCAGCGGCTGGCCTTGCGCGTCGCGCACGGGGTGCCCCTTGGCGTCGACTACGGCGCGCACGGTGTGGAGCATGAGCGAGCGGTCGCTCTGCACGATCAGCGGATTGTCGGGTCGGATCATCGCAGGACCTCGACGCGCCCGGTGCGCGCGGGGGGCGAGTTGCGGGTAGCGGAATCGGGGGCGAGAAAGGGTCCCGTGATCGAGCGCGGATCGCGGGACAGTGCCTCCGGCGTGCCGCTTGCGATGACGCGTCCGCCCGCTTCGCCGCCTGCGGGCCCGAGCTCGACGAGCTCGTCGCAGGCCGCGAGCAGTCCGGTGTGATGCTCGATCAGGATCACGGCATGGCCCTCGTCCGCGAGACGGCCGAGCACGCGCGCGAGACGCGCGACGTCGGAGGCGTGCAGGCCGGTCGAGGGCTCGTCGAGGATGATCGCAGCGGGGCCCGTGGACTCGCCGGGGAACAGCTCGCCGGCGAGCTTGACGCGCTGAGCCTCGCCGCCGGAGAGCGTCGTCGAACTCTGGCCGAGCGACATGTAGCCCAAGCCGACGTCGGAGAGCGTGCGCAGGATCGACACGGCGCGGGGGTGCGCGTCGAGGAAATCGAGCGCCTCGTCGACGGCGAGGTCGAGCACATCCGCCACGTTCTTGCCGCGGTAGCGCACCTCGAGCACTTCCGGGGCGAAGCGCCGTCCCCCGCACTCGTCGCACGAGAGCCAAAGGTCCGCGAGGAACTGCATCTCGACCAGCGTCGCTCCCTTGCCCTCGCAGGCCGGGCAGCGTCCCTTCGGCGAATTGAACGAGAAGTGGCTCGGTCCGTAGCCCTTCATGCGCGCGTCGGGCGTGCGGGAGAAGAGCTCGCGGATCGGCTCGAGCAGCCCCGTGTAAGTTGCGGGCGTACTCGCGGGAGTGCGCCCGATCGGCGATGCGTCGATGACGACGACGCGCGGCGATTCGATTCCGATCTCGAGCTTGCGCCAGCGCCCCACGGGCCCCTCGCCGCGCAGCGCGGGCACGAGCGTGTCGAGCACCAATGTGCTCTTGCCCGAGCCCGAGGGCCCGCACACGCCGTTGATCGAGCCGAAGCGTGCCTCGTAATCGACGCTCTTCAGGTTGTTGCCGGTCGCGCCGACGAGCCGGATCTTCGCGCGCTTCTCGCGTTCGTTCGCGCGCTCGGGGCTGCGCGCGGGCGCGAGTTCGCCACGCAGGGCGGCGCCCGTGAGCGAGCTCGCGTGCGCTTCGATCTCCGCGGGCGTGCCGCTGGCGACGACCTTGCCGCCGAGGCGCCCGGCGCCCGGGCCCATGTCGACGATCCAGTCCGCGCGGCGCATCAGGCTCTCGTCGTGCTCGACCACGAGCACGCTGTTGCCTCCTGCGCGCAGCTCGAGCAGCGCGCCGGTGAGCTTCTCGACGTCTGCGGGATGCAGGCCAACGGTGGGCTCATCGAGCACGTAGCAGACGCCCACGAGCTGCGAGCCCAGATTTGCGGAGAGCCGCACGCGCCGCGCCTCGCCGCCCGAGAGCGTGTGCGTCGGCCGGTCGAGGGTGAGGTAGCCGAGGCCGACGCGCTCGAGCAGCGAGAGGCGCGAGACGAGCTCGCCGACCACTTGCTCCACGCCCTCGCGCGTCGAGGCCGGCAGCGCGAGCTTGCGCAGCCACTCGAGCGAGCGCGAGACGGACCAGCGCGCCATTTCGGGCATGCGCACGCCCGCGACGACGGCGTGGCGCGCGTCCGGCATAAGGCGCTCGCCTTCGCAGGTCGGGCACGTGACCGTGGTCATGACCTGCTCGAGCAGCGTGGCCCACTCCGCGTCTTCCGTCTTGCGATGCCAGGCGTCGATATGTCCGCACAGCCCCGGCCAGTCGGCCGTGAAGCGCTCGGAGATTTCCGCGTTCATGCTCTCGCGCTCGATCTTCACCTCGTAGCGCGGCTTCGAGCCCTTGCCGGAGAGCAGCAGGTCCTGCTGCGCCTTGCTCAGGTTGCCGAAGGCCAGCTCGACCTTGATCTTGTGCGTGCGCGCCACGGTGAGGAACAGGTGCTCGTAGTAGCCCTTGCCCTTGACGAGATAGCGCGCGAACTTCGGGTGCAGCGCGTCCTCGAGCAGCGAGCGGTCCTCGTGCAGGACGAGCTTCGCAGGATCGCAGCGGCTCGACGAGCCGAGGCCGTCGCACTCTGGGCAGGCGCCCGCGTGCGTATTGAACGAGAAGTGCCGCGGGTCGAGGCGGTGCTCGAGCCGGTGGCCGCACTCGGGGCACGCGCCCTGCGTCGAGTACTCGATTCGCGGGCCGCCGGCGACGACGATGCTCACGCGGCCGTGCGCTTGCGCAGCCGCCTGCTCGGCCGCCTCGGCGATGCGCGCGCGCGCATCCGCCGCGAATCCGAGGCGGTCGATCACGAGGTCGACCCGCGCTTCGGCAGCGATCTTGGGCGGCTTGCCGTCGAGCCGAACTTCGGATCCGTCGACGAGCAGCCGCACGAAGCCCGCGGCCTTCCATGCGTCCACGAGCTTGTCGAGCCGTTCCTTGTCGAGCACGTCCTCTCCGAGACCGGGACCCCGCACGGGTGCGACGACCCAGCCCTTGCCGCCGGCGTGACGCTTCAACACGTCGCGCGCGATGCGGGCCGGATCGACCTTGGCGAGCTCGAGCCCGTGCGTCGGGCAGCGCGGAGTCCCGGCGCGCGCCCACAGGACGCGCAAGTGGTCGTGGATCTCCGTCGTGGTGGCGACGGTCGAGCGCGGATGGCCACGCGATGTGCTCGCCTCGACGGCCACCGACGGCCCGAGGCCCTCGATGCGATCGACGGGCGGCTTGTCGCGGTTCCCGAGGAACTGTCTTGCGTACGTGGAGAGCGACTCGACGAAGCGCCGACGGCCTTCCGAGTGGATCGTGTCGAGCGCGAGCGAGCTCTTGCCCGAGCCCGACGGGCCCGTGATCACGACCAACGCGTCGCGCGGCATGTCGACGGAAACGTGGTCGAGGTTGTGCGTGGTCGCGTCGACGACTCGGATGCGGTCGCTCGGCACGTGCTCGCCTCCGCCGCGTTGCTGCTTGCGCGGGACCACGTGCTCGCCGCGCAGGGCAGAGCCCGTCGCAGAGCGCTTGTTGCGCATCAGCTGCTCCGGCGTCCCCGAGGCGAGCAGCTCACCACCTGCATCGCCACCGCCCGGGCCGAGATCGAGCACGTGGTCCGCCGCGCGGATCACGTCGAGGTTGTGCTCGATCACGATTGCGGTGTGACCCGCGTCGACGAGACGCTGCAGCGCTCCGACGAGGCGCGCGATGTCCTGCGGGTGCAACCCGGTGGTCGGCTCGTCGAGCAGGTAAACGGTGTGCTCGCGGGCGCGCTTGTGCAACTGAGTGACCAGCTTGATGCGCTGCGCCTCGCCGCCCGAGATGGTCGTCGAGGGTTGACCGAGCGTCAGGTAGGAAAGACCGACGTCCGCCATGGCCTGCAGCGGCCGCGCGATCTTGGGGTGGTCCTTGAACAGCTCGAGCGCCTCCTCGACCGTGAGCGCAAGCACGTCGGCGATCGACTTCTCCCTGTAACGCACGTCGAGCGTCTCGGACTGGAAGCGCTCGCCGCCACACTCGTCGCAGGGCACCGTCACGGGCGCGAGGAACTGCAGCTCGACGAGTTTGGAGCCCGCGCCACCGCAGGCTTCGCAACGACCGCCCTCGACGTTGAACGAGAAGCGCGACTTCGTGTAGCCGCGCACGCGCGACTCGGGCAGCGCGGCGAACAGGTCGCGGATCGGGTCGAACACGCCGGTGTACGTGGCCGGGTTGCTGCGCGGCGTACGACCGATCGGGCTGGCATCGATAGCGACCATGTCCCCCACGTGGTCGAGGCCGCGCACGCGTGTGTGTTCGCCGGGCTCGTCGCTCTCGCGTTCGAGGTGTGCCGCGAGCACCGGCTGCAGGATGCGGTTCACCAGCGTCGACTTGCCCGAGCCGCTGACGCCGGAGACGACGCACAGCGTGCCGAGCGGGAAGCGCGCGTCGACACCCTTGAGGTTGAAGGCGCGCGCTCCCTCGATCTCGAGGAACTCGCCGTTGCCGGTGCGCCGCTGCGCGGGCGCGGGCATCGAGAGCTCACCGCGCAGAAAGCGCCCCGTTGGCGAGTCCGCGCGCGCGACGTCCTGCGGCGTGCCGCGTGCCACGATCTGTCCACCGTTGCGCCCCGCCCCTGGGCCGACGTCGATGATGTGGTCAGCGGCGCGCAGCGTGGCCTCGACATGCTCGACGACCACGACCGTATTGCCGCCGTCGCGCAGGCGCTGCAGCGCGCGCAACAGCTGGGCGTGGTCGCGCGCGTGGAGGCCGATGGAAGGCTCGTCGAGGACGTACAGCACGCCCTGCAGCGCGCTGCCGAGCTGTGCCGCGAGCCGGATGCGCAGGGCCACGCCCCCGGAGAGAGTGTCCGCGCCGCCCGCCAGCGTCAGGGAGTCAAGGCCGACTAGCCGCAGGAACACGGGGCGACGCCGGACTTCCGCGAGCAGGTC
>SXKQ01000035.1 GCA_005778045.1 Planctomycetia bacterium | reverse complement strand
GCCACGCGATGGCCTCGCCCTCGCGGTCCTCGTCGGTCGCCAGGTAGACGTGGTCGGCGTCGTCGCACAGCTTGCGCAGCTTGGCGACGTGGGCCTTCTTCTCCGGCGGCACCACGTAGTAGGCCGTGAAGTCGTTGTCGATGTCGATGGCGAGCCGCGCCCAAGGCTCCTTGCGGACCTTCTCGGGCATCTCGCTGGTGCTGTGGGGCAGGTCGCGAATGTGACCGAGGCTGGCCTCGACCACGTAATCGCGGCCGAGGTAGTCCTTGATTTTCTTCGCTTTGGTCGGCGACTCGACGATGACCAGGTGCTTCATTCGTGGGCAGGGGAGTACCAGCCCATGCGGTCGCGCCGCAAGAGTGGGGTCGAGGAAACTCTCTTCTGACCGATCGCAGGCGAGCTTGTGTCGTTGCTTTTGCGGATCCGACTTCGGACCGCCTCCCGTGCCCCAAAACCGCGCGGAAGGGGTCGCCCGTGGGGGACGGGTGGTCCGGCGCGAGCGTGCGCCGTATCCTCTTTCGCCCGCCCGGGACATTCCCGACCGGCTTGCCCCGAAACTCAGCCCGCCCCGCCCACCGCGCACCCATGCAGATCTCCGAGATCCGCGTCGACGGCTACGAGAAGGTGGTCCGCTGCAAGGACCCGGCCTCCGGCCTCCACGCCCTCATCGCGGTCCACGACACCACCCTAGGTCCCTCGCTCGGCGGCATGCGCATGCTGCCTTACAAGCACGAGGAGGAGGCCCTGTTCGACGTGCTGCGCCTCGCTCGCGGCATGACCTACAAGTCGGCTGTGGCCGACACCGGGCTCGGCGGCGGCAAGTCCGTCCTGATCGGCGATCCCAAGCACAAGAGCGAGACGCTCTTCGAAGCCATGGGTAGCTTCATCGACTCGCTCGGCGGCAAGTACATCACCGCCGAGGACATGAACATCGGCATCGGCGACCTGCTGCTCGTGCGCCAGAGCACGAAGTGGGTCACGGGCCTATCGCGCGAGCTCGGCGGTTCGGGCAACCCCAGCCCTTACACCGCCCGCGGCGCCTTCCACGGCATGCGCGCCGTGATGGAAGAGGCCTTCGGCAGCCCGAGCTTCAAGGGCCGCCGCGTCCTGATTCAGGGCGTTGGCGCCGTCGGCGGCCGTCTCGCCGAGCTGCTCAAGGAAGCAGGCGCCCACGTGGTGATCTGCGACATCAACGAGGCGCGCGTGCAGGAACTGTGCGCCAAGCACGGCTACGAGGGCGTGGCGGACTCGAAGCACCTCGAGGTCCACTGCGACGTGTACGCGCCCTGCGCCCGTGGCGCGACGATCAACGATACGAGCATCCCGCATCTGCGCTGCAAGGCGATCGCGGGCGTGGCCAACAACCAGCTGCTCGATCCGCGCCACGGCGACGTGTTGCGCGAGAAGGGCATCCTGTACGCCCCCGACTACGTCATCAACGCCGGCGGCATCCTCAACGTCTCCTTCGAGCTGCTCCCCGACGGCTACGACGAGGCCAAGGCCGTGGAGAAGATCGACCACATCTACGACAATCTGCGCCAAGTGTTCGCGATCGCGCGCGAGCAGAAGGTCGCCACGCACGTGGCCGCCGACCGCCTCGCCGAGCAGCGCATCGCCGCCGGCCGCAAGACGCCGGTCAAGGCCTGAGAGCGAGCCTCCGCTAAGCATCGGAGCGCGCCGGGCCCAGTGGGCTCGACGCGCTCCGATGCTTGGTGGCGATGGGGTTTTCTGTGCGCGCGTTCGACGCGCCGCGGGTCAGTCGCGTCGCAATCGCGTTTGACGCGCCGCGGGTCAGTCGCGTCGCAAGAAGTCGACTAGGTCCGCCTCGAGCTCGGCCAAGCCGTAGTCCATCACCGTCAGGCAGCGGTAGATGATCTTGGCGAGCGGCTCGGGCGTGTTCGGGTTCAGGTCGCGCGGCGGGGGATAGGAGAGGAAGTAGGAGAGCGACAGGCGCTCGACCTCGCCGCCTTGCTCGCGGCCGGCGTACTGCCACGGGACCTCGTCGAAGGGCAGGACGCCCGTGAGAATCTCGTACAGCATCACGCCGATGCCCATCACGTCGGCCTTCTGGTCGCGCAGGAGCAGCGGGTTGTAGTGCGGCGTGGTCGTGATCACGTTGCGCTCGTCGCCGCGCATGGCCGGGTCGATCATCACGACCGCGCCGGAGGGCTTGACGAGGATGTTCTCGGGCTTGAGGTCGCCGTGGTACGCGAGCTCGCCGGCCTTGGCCATCTTCTGCAGCGCGCGCACGATCGTCAGGAACCAGTTGAGGCGGATACCCTCGAGCGCGCGGATCTTCTCGCGCAGTGTCTTGCCGCGCACGTAGTCGAGCGCGAGCACGTTGCGGCCCTCGTGCTGGAACACCTCGCGCACGCCGATCAGGTTCTGGTGGCGTGAGCGGCGCAGCAGGTCGCCCTCGGTCTTCACCATGGCGTCGATCTCCTGCGCGTCGAGGAAGTCGATGCGCGCTCCGTCCTTGCGGAAGAAGATTGCCTCGGCCGGCGTCTCGTCGGGCGAGATGCCCTCGGGACGGCGTTCGCTCGTGACGTCCATGAAGCGCGTCACGTAGCGGCCACCGCCGGCGATGTCGCCGAGCTTGAGCGCCACAAGCTCGCCCTTCGCGTCGGTCGCGAGATACACCAGCCCGAACCCGCCGCGCGCGAGGAACTCGCGTACCTGGTAGGAGCCAATCTGTTCACCAGCAGCCAGCTTGATCATGGTTGGAAGAGCGCAGCGGAGAATGTGGAGGCGTGTGGGACGGGTTTCCTGACACCCTCTCTTCGCCCTGACTCGCGGGGACCATTAGCGACTCTCGTCCGCTTCGCGGGGCCAGCGCCGGATGCGGGAATGGGCCGCGGCCTGCGCTGCTAGCGCTCGACGAGCGCGACCGGGCCGTCGCCGCCGAGGATCGCGGCCGCGCCCTCGGCGAGCGTGCCGCTGCCGACCCACGCGGGCTCGCTCGCGAACAGCTCGTGACGCCACGCGCGGCCGAGCCCGTCGATGCGGCCGAGCTCCTGCCCGAGCGTGTTTCGCACGGAAAAGCAGCGCGCGGTCGGCTGGCCAGGCTGCGCGTCGGCCACCAGCTCGACCACCAGTCCGAGGGCCTCGTCCCCGCGCACGATCTCCCACGTGCGCCGCACGTCGAGCTTCACAGGACGGGCCGCGGAGAGGCCCGCCGGTGCGTCCTCGCGCACGACGCGGCAGCCTGCCGCTCCTAGCGCGCCGACGAGCACGAGCGCGACGGACGAGACGATTCGGGAAGCTCGCACGTCGTCGTCCATCGGCCACCGTGGCTCCCGACCTGAGGACCCCATGGAAAGTCCTCCCCGCCCCTGCGCCCGCGCGCATTGCCGCCCTCTCGGGGGCCCCGTATCCTCCACCTTCCGATGATCGACCCCAAGGACAAGGTGGCGCTCGACAGCTTCCGCAAAGCCGGGCGCATCGCCGCCGAGTGCCGCCAGTGGGCCTCGCAGAACATCAAGCCGGGGGTCGAGATCCGCCACATCCTCGAGTCCGTCGAGGACATCATCCGCCAGCGCGGCGCCCAGCCCGGCTTCCCGGCCCAGTCCTCGCGCAACTCAATCGCGGCGCACTACTGCACCGGCTGGGATGACCCGACGCGCTACGAGGAAGGCGACTGTGTCAAGGTCGACATCGGCGTGCACGTCGACGGCTACGTCGCCGACACCGCGCTCACCGTCGACCTCAGCAGCGACGGTCGCTGGCAGAAGTTGATCAAAGCGAGCTCCGATGCGCTCGCCGCCGCGATCGCCACCGTGGCCGATGGCATCCCCGTGGGCGAGATCGGTGCCGCCATCGAGCGTACGATCGTCGCCGCCGGCTACCAGCCCGTTCGCAACCTCACCGGCCACGGCCTCGGCCGCTGGAAGGTCCACACGCCGCCCCAGATCCCCAACCAAGGCGAGGCCGGCGGAGGGCGCCTGAAGCAGGGCATGGTGTTCGCGATCGAGCCCTTCGCTTGCACGGGCAAGGGCTACATCGTCGAGCGCGGCAAGGCCGAGGTGTTCATGATGGTCCGCCCGCCGATGAAGGCGAAGGGCCTCGACAAGGACATGCTGCGCGACATCGAGGCGTGGCGCGGGCTCCCGATCGCGCGGCGCTACTTCCGTCACCGCGATCCGGAGGTCGTCGAGGACACGCTCGCCAAGCTCGCGCGGCAGGGCTCGCTGATGCGCTACCCGCCGCTCGTGGAAGCCGACGGCGTGATGGTCGCGCAGACCGAGCACTCGCTTTATCTCGGGCCGGACGGCGTCGAGATCCTGACCGCGGGCGCGTGAAGCTCGCTCTGGTGACGGTGCCCTGGGACGCTCCGGGGGCGCATGCGCAGGCCGTGCGCTCGCTCGGGCGCGAGCTGTGGGACCACGCGGAAGTGGCCGTGTTCGTCGAGCGCGGCCGCGAGGGCGCCGACTGGTTTGGCGTGCCGACGCGGCCGGCGAGCGCGCTGGTGCCCAAGCAGTTCGAGCAGGTTCTGTACTGCGTCGACGACGCTCCCGAGCACGCCTTCATGGCGCCGCTGGTGCGCAACCTCGGCGGCTGCGTGGCCCTGCACGGCTGGAGCTTGCGCTCGTTCGCGCACGCCGCATTGCCGGCGCTTGCGCGCGGCGGCTGGCGCGGCCTGCGTGCTGGCTTCGAGGAAGGCGGCCTCGAGGGTGCGCGCGAGGGCTGGGCCGGCACGCGCACCGGCAGCTCGCCACTCAACCGCTCGATCGTGCGCTTCGGCGACGCGTTCTTCGTGCGCGAGGAAGCGCTGAGCGCCGCGATCCTCGCCGACCGCAACGCTCCGACCCCGATCGCCGTGATCCCTTGGCCCGAGCAGGCGGAGGGCGACTGGTCCGCCGCCGCGCAGGGCCTCTTCCGCGCGTTCGAGCGCTTCCCCGCGCCCCGCGCCGCCCGCAAGGGCCTCGTGACCTTTCAGATCCGCGAGCGCCTGCGCGAGCGCGCCGAACGTCCCGCTCCCTGAGTGCCGCGCAACTCTCGCAGTCGCGCCCGTTGCCGCTGCCCTGTTTCTCCGGCGGCTGCAAAAAAGCTCAGGAGACGCCTAGGCGTCTCCTGAGAGGAATCCCCCGAGCACTGCCGCAGGCAGTGCGCTGGTGGAAGGTGGTAGCGCGACTGTGAGGCGCGCTTACGGAACGAAGGTGAGTTCCACCCCGTTCGACAGGTTGGTGGTCTTCGGGGCCGGCGGGTCGCGGTACCACGCCTGCGCATACACCTTGTTCCCCGCCACGAAGGGCTGGCCCAGTGCGCCCGGACTGGCGAGCTGGTAGGCGCCGAAGTCGAGCAGCATCGAGCCGTCACACAGGCCTGCGATGCCGCCGGTCGGGAGCGTGATCGTGCGTTGGGTCGGAGCCTTCACGCACAGGAAGCTCGAGCCGCTGCCCCAAGCCTGCGGGACGAAGCTGGTGTTGTTGATGCCGTAGAAGATCAAGCCCGTCTTCTGGCCTTCGAGGTTGGCGACGGAGAGCAGGCAATTGTTGTTCAACGCCACGTTGGGGTTGACGCTCGCCGCAAGGAGCGGAGCGCAGCCGTTCGTGCTCGTGCCCGAGGTGCAAAAGTTCACCGGCGGAGGCACGGACTCGACGATCTGGATGCCGTTGAGCGAGCCGAAGCCGAGGTTGGGAGTGCCGGCCGTGACGAAGATGTCAAGCGGAGTGCCGGCGGTCACGAGGACCGTGTGCTTGGCGTAGGTCTCGAGGTGCGTGTGGCCCGCAGCCGGCCAGTCCAGCGCGCCGACGGACTGGACGCCATCGGCCGAGCCGATCACCTCGACATTGGTCTGCCACGGGGAGCCGCCGTTGCCGGGCAGATAGTTGTCGGGCGCGAAGCTGTAGGTGTAGATGTCGTACAGCTTGGTGGCGAGGCCGTTGATGCGCACGCGCACTTGGGAGACCGGGCCCGTCGGAAAGCCGCCTCCGACGTCGACGATATCGTCCATCAGCGCGCCGTCGTCGCCGGTGGTCGAAGGGTTGTCCCAGCTAACGTTGCCGATGCCGTTGTAGCCCGACGAGAACGCGCCGCCGCCCTGCAGACGCACGCCGACGGTAGTCGCAACGCCGCCCGTGTTCACAAGCGGCGTGGGCGCCACGGCCGTGCTCGAGACGACAGCGGGGACAGCGTTCCACGTGCCGGGCTGGCCCGCGGCGGCGCCGTAGCTAGCCGAGGGGCTTCCGGCAGCGGCATTGAAATCGATGTTGAATTCCTGCGCACTCGCAAACGCGGCGAGCGCAAGTGCGGTGGGCAGGTGCACGAGACGGAGAAGCATGGTCGCGATTCCTATTTGGACTTGGATTTGTGGAACATCGTGGGATCGGAAACGAGCAATAAGTCTCACGTGAGATCAGAAGCCTAGCACCGAAAGCCGGATACGGGGGGCAGCGTGACTGTGCGTTGCGGGCCCCCTTGCCGGTGCCAATCGCCCGGCTGAGTTTCTGGTCCGCTTTTCTCGCGCTTGCCCCGCGACCAGTGCGCGTCCCAAGCGACGGAGGGGCGAGCGAGGGGACGCGGCGGGCCACGGAGGCGCGCGGCGGGCCTTCTTCGCCGGAAAAGAAGCGAGGAGATCCATGCAGGCAGGTTGGTTGGCCGCGCTGGCGGCTATCGGTGTTTCGTTCCATGGGGATGAGGTCCGGGGACCGCAGCTGGCGGAGCTCGAGGACGCGGCCTACGAGGACCGACTCGAGCCCTTGGCTCACCAGCTCGCGGGCACACGCGAGCTCGAATTCGAGCTCGCCTTCGGCGCGAGCCCCGTGCAGCGCGGCTTCGCGCTCGAGGTGCGCGGCGGTGAGGCCTTCGGGTGGGCGCTGCTGTCGTTCGACAGCGAGCACGCGCCGCCGACGCGCTCGCTCGTGCGCCTCGACGGCAGCGGCAACGCGCGCATCGTGCAGCGCAACTGGCGCGCCCCGTCCCCGGTGCGCGCGACGTGTCGCCTGCGTCGTCCGTCGGGTGCTCGCGCAAGGCTCTCGCTGACGATTCCCTCCGTGGGCTCGTTCCCGCAGGGTCCGGCGCTGTCGCTCGGCGCCGGCTCGCTCGTGATCACCGAGATCATGAAGGACCCCACGGCCGTGTCCGATGCCTCGGGCGAGTGGTTCGAGGTGCGCAACCTGTCGCCGCAGGCCGTCGACCTGTCCGGTTGGCTCCTGACTGACGGCACGGGCAACAACCACGTGATCCAGTCGGCGAGCGGCCCGTTGCTCGTGCCCTCGCGTTCGTACTTCGTGCTCGGCATCAACGCCAATACCGCCACCAATGGCGGCATCGGTGTCGACTACAAGTACAGCAGCTTCACGCTCGCCAACGGCGCAGACTCGATCCAGCTCGTCGATCCGCAGGGCCTGCTCGTCGACTCGGTGAGCTATGACGACGGCATCTTCTGGCCCGACACGCCCGGCAAGTCGTTGTCACTCGACCGCGCGCTCGTCGACCTCGTCTCCAACGATGACGGCGCCAACTGGTGCAGCGGGATCAGCATGGTCAGTCCGTCGAACGCCGACTGCGCCACGCCGCGGCGCGCCAACACGGTCTGTCCGTAGCATCGCGGTCGAGCGCGCGTTCCGCACCTCGCGAGGGGCGCGGGGCGCGCGCTCACGGCCGTGCCTTCGTGTTCGGCATCGAGGTCGCTCGGTGACTGCGGCGCTCCGCGAGCTGCCTCGCGATCGTCTCCTGCTTGCGCCACTGGCCGAACAGGGCGCCCGAGCCCTCGAAGAATTCGATGCGCTTGCGGACGGGCTCGGCGACTGCGCCAGCAGCTTCGCGTCGGAACGGCGTGCCCGGCAGCGGCATGAAGGTGTGTGCATGCGCCTTGGCTCCGAGATCGACGAGGCGCTCGACGAGCGCGAGCGTGGCGGCGACGTCGTCGGGTTCCTCGCCCGGCAGCCCGAGCAGGAAGTCGACGTTGGCCTTCCAGCCGTGCTCGGCGCAGGTGCGCACGGCGCGCACGATGGCTTCGACGTCGTGGCCGCGGTGGCTCGTGCGCAGCACGCGTTCGCTGCCGGACTGGCCACCGATCACGAGGTTGTCGTTGTCGACATAGCGGCGCAGCAGGGCGAGCGCCTCGGGCGTCACGTGCTCCGGTCGAACCTCGCTCGGAAAGGTGCCGAAGAACATACGGCTCGCTCGGCCGATGGCCTCGCGCACGCGCGCGAGCAGCTCCTCGATCGCCGCGAGATTCACGCTCTCGTCGAGCGAGCCGTAGGAGAGCGAGGTGGGGGACACGAAGCGCACGTCGCGTAGTCCGGCGCGCGTGATCTCGCCCGCCCAGTGGGCGATATTCGCCGGCGAGCGATGGCGGAAGCGCGCCTTGGCGAGGAACGGTGTCTGACAGAACTTGCAGGCATAGATGCAGCCGCGCGTGATCTCGATCGGACCGAACAGGCGCCGCGCGGGCACGAAGGGCGCGAAGGCGTCGAGTTCGGCGATGCTCTCGCCGCGCCCGGCGCTCGCGACGCCGCTCGAAGTGCCGTGCGACAGCCCGCGGAGCGATCGCAGCGCCTGCGTGAGCGCATCGAGATCGCCCGCGGCGCGCAGGGCGCGTGCGACAGCCACGATCACGTGTTCGCCCTCGCCGACGGCCCCAAAATCGAAGCCGGCGGCGAGCGTTTCCGCGGGCTCGGCCGTGGCGTGCACGCCGCCGGCGAGAGAGAGCCAGCCCTGCGGCACGCGTGAGCGCAGCCACGCGAGTTCCGCAGCGCACTCGGGGAAGCTCGGCGAGTAGAAACTCCACGCGACGAGCGTCGGTTCGCCACTCTGGACCGGGGCGGCGACCGCGCGCTCGAGTTCCGCGGAAGTGCGCGCGAGCACAAGCTCGAAGCCGCCTTGCGCGAGCTCGTCAACGAGAGCGCCCGCGAGCACGTTGAACGCGTAGCGACCGGGATTGCGGTAGCTGAAGACGAGCCGCGCCATGCGCGTCACGCGTCGCCGAGCATGGCGCGCAGCCGCTGCAGCTCGTTGAGCGCCTGCAGCGGCGTCAGCTGGTCGGGATCGAGACGCACGAGGGCGGCCTCGACCTTCGAGGGCGGCGTTCCGAACAGCGACAGCTGGCCCGTGGAGTCCTTGGCGCCGCCGGCGTGGGACGAGATGCGCGGCACCAAGTCCTCGTTGTCGGCCTCGAGATCGCGCAGGATCGAGCGCGCGCGCTCGAGCAGCTCTGCGGGCACGCCGGCGAGGCGCGCGACGTGGATGCCGTAGGAGCGGGCGGTGCCGCCATCGACGATCTTGTGCAGGAACACGATCTCGTCCTGGTACTCGCGCACGGCGACGGACTTGTTGCACACGCCCGGGAGACGCGTCGCGAGCTCGACCAGCTGGTGGTAGTGGGTCGCGAACAGCGTACGACAGCCGATGCGGTTGTGGATGTGCTCGACGATCGACCACGCGAGCGCGAGGCCGTCGAAGGTGCTCGTGCCGCGCCCGACCTCGTCGAGCACGACCAGCGATCGCGCGCTGGCGTTGTTCAGGATGTTCGCGACCTCGACCATCTCGACCATGAACGTCGAGGCGTTGCGGCTGATGTCGTCCGCGGCGCCGACGCGCGTGAAGATGCGATCGACGACGCCGATCTTGGCCTTGCGCGCCGGGACGAACGAGCCGACCTGCGCGAGCAGCACGATCAGGGCCGTCTGGCGGATGTAGGTCGACTTGCCGGCCATGTTAGGACCGGTGAGGATCGTCACGCGCCGCGCGTCGCGGTCGAGCACGCTGTCGTTGGGCACGAAGCTGGAGCCGCCCGTCATGCGCTCGATCACGGGGTGGCGCCCGTCCTCGATCGAGAGCAGCTCGCCATTGTCGAGCTGCGGCGCGACGTAGCGATTCTCGACGGCGCGCTGGGCGAGGCCGGCGAGCACGTCGACGCTGGCGAGCGCGTCGGCGGTGTCGAGGATGCGCCCGACATGGCGCGCGACCTCGTCGCGCAGGTCGCCGAAGATCTGGTACTCGAGGTCGCGCGAGCGCTCCTCGGCCTTCAGCACCTTGTCCTCGAACTGCTTGAGCTCTTGCGTGATGTAGCGCTCGGCGTTCTTGACGGTCTGCTTGCGGATGTAGCTCTCGGGCACGCGGTCGACTTGCCCGCGCGGCACCTCGAGGTAGTAGCCAAAGACCGAGTTGAAACCGACCTTCAAGCCCGCCATGCCCGTGCGCGCGACCTCGTCGGCCTGGAAGCGCGCCATCCACGTCTTGCCGTCGCCGGCGATCTGAACGAGCTCGTCGAGCTCCGCGGAGAAGCCCGGTCGCACCATGCCGCCGTCCTTCAGGGACAGCGGCGGGGCGTCGACCAGCGTGCGCTGGATGCGCGCGCTGACGTCCTCGAGCGGGTCGAGCCGCGCGAGCAGCTCTCCGAGGACCTTCGAGTAGACCGCCTCGAGCTTGGCACGCAGCTGCGGCACGAGCGCGAGCGAGTTGGCGAGTCCGACGAGATCGCGCGCGTTGGCGCGGCCGGTCGAGACCTTGGCGACGAGGCGCTCGATGTCGAGCACGCCGCGCAGGAGCTCGCGCACGTCCTCGCGCAGAAACGGCCCCTCGACGAACTCCGCGACGCCGCGCTGACGGTGCAGGATCGCCTCGGGCTGGCGCAGCGGCGCGAGCAGCCACGCGCGCAGCAGTCGCCCGCCCATGGGCGTGAGCGTCGCGTCGAGCGCCTCGAGCAGCGTGCCCTCGGTGCGACCCTCGCGCTGGGTGACGACGAGTTCGAGGCACGAACGCGTCGCGCGGTCGAGCACGAGGAACTCGGACGTCTCGACCTTCTCGATGCGCCGCACGTGCTCGCACGCCGAGCGCTGCGTCTCCTCGAGGTACTCGATCAGCGCGCCCGCGGCCGGAACGGCGAGCGAGTCTTCTTCGAGCCCGAAGCCCTCGATGGTCTGCACCTTGAAGTGCCGTGAGAGCGCGCGCAGAGCCGTGGCGCGCTCGAAGCGCCACTCCTCGCGCTCGCTGCGACACAGTCCTTGCATGCGCTCGAGAGACTCGGCGATCTCCGGCGCGCGCTCGCCGAGCGTCGTCGCGCACAGCACCTCCGCCGGCCCGATGCGCCCCAGCTCGCCTTCGACGTCGCGCGCGGGTACCTCGCTCACGAGGAAGCGCCCGGTCGAGACGTCGACCCACGCGAGGCCGGCCTTCGCACCCTGCACGTGCAGCGCCGCGAGGAAGTTGTTGGCGCGCGCGTCGAGCGCCTCCTCCTCGGTGATCGTCCCGGCGGTGACGACGCGCACGATCGCGCGATCGACGAGGCCCTTCGCCGTTCGCGGGTCCTCCATCTGCTCGCAGATCGCGACCTTGAAGCCCTTGCGGACGAGCCGCATCAGGTAGGCCTCGTGGGCCTTGACCGGCACCCCGGCCATGGGGAGCGCCTGCGTGCCCTTGTCGCGCGAGGTGAGCGTGATGCCGAGCTCGCGGCTGGCGGTGACCGCGTCCTCCCCGAAGAGCTCGTAGAAGTCGCCCATGCGGAAGAAGAGCAGCGCGCCCGGCTGCTCCTTCTTGGCCCGCAGGTACTGCGCCATCATCGGCGTGGTCGCGGCGGCCTTCGGGCCCTCGTCGATCAGGCTCGGCTGGTGCATGGAGGGGCGGGCGGTTGGGGCGGGTGGGCCGCACGCGGAGCGTTCGGCCTGCGACCAGCGGACCGTGGAGAACGGAGCGCGGAGTTTGCAGTCTATAGAGGACACGCGTCCCCGCCGAGGGGCGCGCGGGCCTCCCGCGCGCGCCCCCAAGGCCACTTCAGGGCTTGGCACTCGTCTTGCCCTGCCTCGGCCAGCCTCGGGCGCCGGTGCGTCCCCCTCGAGACCCCGCTTCGCACCCCATGTCTCGCCCGCCCGTCTCTCCGCAGCCCCGCCAGCTGCTCGCTCTCGCGTTGGGCCTCGCTGCCCTCGCCGCGAGCTGCGTCTCGACCACCGCGCGCCATCTCGCCGCCGTGGGGCAGTTCGAGGCCGGGCGCTTCGACGAGGCGCGCACCGGCTTGGAGGACACGCGCGCGATCAGCTCGCCCTTCCTGCGCGGGGCCGAGGTCGGCATGGTCGAGCTCACGCGCGGCAACTGGGACGAGGCCCAGCGCGCGCTCGACGGCGCCGTGGAAGCGGTGCGCGAGCTCGAGGAGCGCGCTCTGATCGGCCCGGCGAACCTCGGCGAGGCCGTCGGGTCGCTGGTGATCAACGAGGGCGTCAAGGACTACCAGGGCGAGGGCTACGAGCGCGTGCAGGTGCACAACGCGCTCGCGCTCACCTACCTCGCGCGCGGCAACCTCGACGGGGTGTACGTCGAGACGCGGCGCGCCAACAAGCTGCTCGAGACCGAGGAGGGGCTGTACCAGAAGACGTACGCCGCCGGCGGCTTCGGGCACCTGCTCTCCGCGATCAGCTACGAGCTGCAGGGCCGCTACGACGAGGCCTTCATCGACTACAAGCGCATGGCGGGAAAGGAGCTCGGCCTCGAGCTCGCCGGCCGCGCGCTGGTGCGCATCGCGACGCGCCTGCGCTACGACGACGAGCTGCCGGGCCTCGTCGAGCGCTTCGGCGAGCCTTCGAAGCTGCCGCAGGACGCCGCCTCGATCGTGGTGCTCGGCGGACTCGGCCTCGGGCCCTACAAGGTCGAGGACACGGTCGCGCTGATGACGCCCGCGGGCCTCGCGCAGTTCAGCGTGCCGCGCTTCGTGCCTCGCCCCGGTCTCGCCAGCAGTTTCGAGCTCGTGGTCGACGACGGCGCTCCGCTGCGCACCTCGCAGGTCGAGAACGTCAACGACGTCGCCGCGCGCAACCTCGAGGACCGCATGGGCTGGCTCGCCGCGCGCTCGGCCCTGCGCGGCGCCATGAAGCTGATCGCGACCCATGCGGTGGCCGAAAGCGTGCGGCGCAACAACGGCGACGCGGCCGGAGTCGCTGCGCTGCTCCTCGGCTCGCTGCTCACCGCGGCCACCGAGCGTGCCGACACGCGCTGCTGGTTCACGCTGCCCTCCGCGTGGCACGCCGCGCGCATGTGGGTCGCCCCGGGCGAGCACGTGATTCGCCTGCGTGCCGTCGGCGGCGATAGCGTCTCCCTCGGCACCATCCGTCTCGCGGCCGGCGAGACGCTCGTGATTCTCGCGCGCACGCTCGGTCCGCGCATCCACGCCCATTCCGTCGGCGGCGAGACCATCGCCGCCGCCCCGACCACACCTCAACCCTGAGTCACGCCATGAAGAACCGCCTCCTTCCGCTCTCGCTCGCGCTCCTTCCGCTCGTCGCCTGCACCGCTGCACGCTCGGGCTCGGCCAACCGCTACGACGGCAAGGGCACCGAGGTCGGCAACGCGCTGCTCAACGCCGCACTCGAGATGCGCGACATCGTCAAGGCCGAGAAGAACGGCCTGATGGTCGTGCAGCTCGAGCTCAAGAACCGCCGCACGACGCCGCTCGCGTTCCAGTGGAGCGTCGAGTGGTACGACCGCGCAGGTCTCAAGATCAATTACATCCCGCAGTACTGGGAGCCGGAGCGCCTTGCCGGCTCCGCTTCCAAGACGATTCAAATGGTCGCGCCGAGCCCCGAAGCCGTCAGCTGGCAATTGCAGGTCGGCTCGCGCGACGAAGTCCAGTGAGCACCCACGAACATCTTTCTCCTACGCCGCTGCCCACACCATGAACAAGCCGCTCCTCGCCCTTGCCCTCTCCACGCTCGCCCTCGGCTCCTGCTCGTCGATCCAGTACGACGACCCGAACAAGGTCGAGACCGTCAACATGAAGTTCGGCTCGACCGACCTGCAGTCGATGGCCGACGCCATGGTGCAGTCGCTGCTCACGAGCCCGAACCTGCAGTACATCGACCACTCGGGGAAGGGCGAAGACAAGCGCGTCGTGCTGCTCACCGGCAACGTCAACAACCGCACCAGCGAGCACATCGACACCTCGAGCATCACCGACTCGATCCGCACCGCGCTGCTCAAGTCGGGCCGCTTCCGCCTCGCCGCGTCCAACCAAGGCCAAGACGAGCTCGGCTCGCAGGTGCGCTTTCAGATGGAGTCCGGCCGCGTCGATCCGAACCTGATTCGCCAGTTCGGCAAGCAGATCGGCGCCGACGCGGTGATGTACGGCAACCTGCGCTCGATCGAGAAGTCGAAGGAGCGCAACGTCGAGGACGCTGGCCGCAAGACCGACGACGTCTACTACAAGTTCACCCTCGAGATCGTGAACATCGAGTCGGGCGAGGTGATCTGGATCGACGAGAAGGAGCTGCGCAAGTCGAAGAAGACGGGCCTGTTCGGAGCCTGATTCCTCGGCTGTTTTCAGCGCGCACGAGCCCCGCGACGCACGCGCGCCGCGGGGCTCGTTGCGTTCGCGGTTGCCGCGCGCGCCGCCGGACGCGAAGCTCTCTCACGCCATGACGACGCCCAGCTCCCTGCGCGAGACCGAGGTGCTCGTCGCCAACCTGAGCCGCGGCTACGCGGGTGTGGCGGCGACGATGCGCGCGCTCGTGCCGCTCCAGCAGCGCCAGCGTGCGGTGGCGTTCCTCGACCGCGCTTGCATGGGCGTCGGAGGCACGCTCTCCCTCGCGCAGGTGCTGCGCGAGGGCTGGAGCGCGCCGCCGCGCGGCACGCACCGCATCTGGCACTCGCGGCGCGCGCCCGAGCAGATCGTCGGCGTGTTCCTGCGCGATGTGCTGCGCCAGCGCTGGAAGCTCGTCTACACGAGCCCGACCCCGCGTCGCCACGGCGCATTTTGGCGCTTCTTCGTCGATCGCTCCGATGCCGTGATCGCGGTGACGCCACGCGCCGCGGCCTTCCTCGACTGGCACTCCGCGGTCGTGCCGCACGGCGTCGACATCGAGGAATTCGCGCCGCCCGTCGATCGCGCGGCCGCCTGGCGCGAAGCGGGCCTGCCCGGAGACTTCGCCATCGGCATCTTCGGCCGCATCCGCCCGAGCAAGGGCACGGATCTCTTCATCGACGCCGTGTGCGAGGTCCTGCCGCGCCATCCGCGCTGTACCGCGGTGCTCACCGGCCTGTGCCAGCCGGGCGAGGAGCGCTGGCTCGACGCGCTCAAGGCCAAGGTGCGCGCCGCTGGGCTCGAGCAGCGCGTGGTGTTCCTCGGCGACCTGCCGTTCCGCGAGATCAAGCGCTGGTACCAGCGCGTCAGCCTGTGCGTCGCCGTGCCGCGCTCCGAAGGCTTCGGCCTCACGCCGCTCGAGGCCATGGCGAGCGGCGCCGCTGCGCTCACCTCGCGCGAGGGCTGCTTTCCCGAGCTGATCGTGCCCGGCCACAACGGCGACATCGTGCCGACCGGCGACGCGCGCGCTCTCGCCGTCGCCTTCGAGCGCCTGATCGCCCGCCCCGACGAGCTCGCCGCCATGGGAGCCCGCGCGCGCGCCCACGTCGTCGAGCGCTGGTCGATCGCCCGCGAGGTGCAGGGCATCCATGCCCTTTACGACGCCACCCTCGCCGGCCGCGCCCCGCGCATCTCCACGCACTGCTAGCGGAACTCGCGCCGGGCCGCCGGGTTTCCTAGACCATGGCCATGCTCGCCCTCCTTGCCGTTCTCACCTTGATCGCTCGGGAGCCCGGGCAGGTCGCGCCGCTCGCCCCGTCGCAAGCGCCCGCGACGCCCGTGCCCGCGACCAGCGCCCCCCAGCGCTTTCTGGAGCTGCCGCCTCCGGAGACGAGCGCGCCATCGAAGGAGGCCATGGAGGCGGCGGCGAGCTACAGCGAGCGCTTCTCGGGGCGCGCGGTGCTCGTGCTGCATGCGGGGCAGATCGTGTTCGAGCGCTATGCGAATGGCTGGAGCGCAGAACGGCCGCACGCGCTCGCGAGCGGCACAAAGAGCTTCTGCGGGATCGTCGCCGCGGCGGCGGTGACGGACGGGCTCGTGAAACTCGAGGAGCCGGTCGTCGACACGCTCGTCGAGTGGAAGGACAACCCGCGTGCCGCGCGCATGACCGTGCGCTCCCTGCTCGACCTCTCCTCGGGCCTCGAGCCGGAGAGCGAGCTCTTCGGTCGCCCGGGCTACGGCATCCGCGACCTCGGCCCCTTGAACGACATGGCCGGGCGCCTGCGCGGCGGCTCGCGCGAGCGCGTGCCCGAGGACTGGTACGGCGCGGTGCTCGGCGTGCCGATCACGCGCGATCCCGGCCGCCTGTTCCGCTACGGTCCGTCGCACTTCTACGCCTGGGGCGCGGTGCTCACGCGCAAGCTCGCGGCATCGGAGCGCGCGGAGAAGACCTACTGGGACTACATGCGCGCGCGCGTGTTCGAGCCCGCGGGCCTCGCTCTGCCGCGCGAGTGCTTCGCTCTCGACGCGAAGGGCCAGCCCAACCTGCCCGGCGGCGCGCACCTCACCGCCCGCAAGTGGGCGCGCTTCGGCGAGTTCGTGCGGCTCGGCTGCACGATCGAGCGCGCCAAGGACGACGGGAGCCTCGAGCGCGTGGCCGTGATCGGGCGCGACGCGCTCGAGGCCTGCTTCGTGCCGAGCGCCGCCAACGGCCAGTACGGCCTCACGTGGTGGCTGACGAACGACGCGCCGGGCACGGGCGTGTCGGCGGCCGATGGCGCGATCGTTCCGGTCGACGCGCGCGAATTCCGCGGGCTGCGGGCCGCCGACGGGACGCCGCTACGCATCGCGCAGGCCGCGGGTGCGGGCAAGCAGCGCCTGTACCTCGTGCCGCAGCGCGCGCTCGTGATCGTGCGCTTCGCCGAGATGGATCAGGGCGGTCGCGGCTTCGAGGACGAGCCGTTCCTGCGCCAGCTGCTCGAGCTCGGCCCCGAGCGCGCGCCCGTGCGCCCGTCGCGCCCCGTCGCCCCGCGCGAGTCGCGCCCCGCTGCCGCGGACTCGACCCTGCCGTGGGTCACTCCGGCCGCGCGCGCGCCGCGCGTCGACTTCCGCACCTTCGACAGCGCGGCCGCCAAGGCGGTCGTGAGCTACCACGTCTACACGCCCCCGCAGTACGACGCCGAGCGCGAGCGGCGCTTCCCGGTCGTCTACTGGCTGCACGGCTCGGGCGGCGGCGGCGCGGGCATCGCCCCGGTCGCCGCGCGCTTCGACGCGGCCGTTCGCTCCGGCGACCTGCCGCCCGTGATCGTCGTGTTTCCCAACGGCCTCCCCAACGGCATGTGGTGCGACTCCCACGATGGTCGTGCGCCGGTCGAGACCGTGTTCATCGAGGAGCTGCTCCCCGAGGTCGATCGCGTTTACCGCACCCGGGCCGAGCGCGCGGGTCGCATCCTCGAGGGCTTCAGCATGGGCGGCTACGGCGCGGGCCGGCTCGGGTTCGTGCACAGCGAGCTCTTCGGCGCCGTATCGATGCTCGGCGCCGGACCGCTGCATCCCGAGTTCGAGGTCTCCGAGGACCGCGGCGCCGCCCAGCGCGACCACCTGCTCGCGAGCGTGTGGGGCGATCTCGAGCGCTACCGCGCCGCGAGCCCTTGGCAGCTCGCCGAGCACCACCGCGCCGCCGTGCAGCAGCTACCGCTGCGCATCGTGATCGGCGCGCGCGACTCCACGCTCGAGTTCAACCGCAGCTTCCACGAGCGTCTCGAGCAGCTCGCCATCCCGCACGAGTACCTCGAAGTCCCCGGCATCCGCCACGAACCCGACGCCCTGCTCTCCGCCCTCGACCGCCGCTTCTGGAACTTCCACTCCCGCGTCCTCGCTCCCTCCGCCCCGCCTCCCGCAACGCCCCCCGCCCCGACCAACCGCTGAAGCTGCGCTCCCAAGCACTGCGCCAAGAACGAGCTCCCGGATCGACGTGGGGGCGAACTCGACGCTGGGCTCGGGATTTTCTTGAGCGGGCGCGTTCGCTCGGCCGGGCGGCTTGGCTTTTTACATCGTCGCGGCGTGTGAGGTCACCGGGGATGGGGGACTGACAAGGGTCGCGACGACGGCTGGATGACAGTCCTTGGGATGGTTTCGACCTGACTGTCACTGCCGACTGCTGGTTGCTCTTCTTCTCCTGACTCGGGCCCGCCGGAAACGACGGGCCCGAGTCGTAATCTGACGGGCACGGCGGCGGGGAGGCCTCCAGAGCGGGACCTCGGCTGGCCGAAGGTCGGTTCGCGGCTAGCATCCCTGCGCATGGCTCACTACCTCGTCTCCGGCGGCGCCGGGGTCATCGGCTCGCACCTTGTCACGGGCCTTGTCGCGCGGGGCCATCGCGTGCGCGTGCTCGACAACCTCTCGACTGGCCTGCGCGAGAACCTCGCGCACGTGGGCGCGGGCGAGCGGGGGAGCGGGGCGCAGGTGGAGCTGTGGGTCGCGGACCTCGCCGACACGGAGGTCGTGACCGCGGCCTGCGCCGGCGTCGAAGGCGTGTTCCACGAGGCCGCGCAGGTGTCCGTGCCCCAGAGCGTGGCGCAGCCCCTGCGCTCTTACGAAGTCAACGTGATGGGCACGCTGCGGCTGCTCGAGGGCTGTCGTGCCCACGGCGTGCGACGCTTCGTGTTCGCGGCCTCCTCGGCGGCCTACGGAGACACGCCCACGCTGCCCAAGGTCGAGACCATGACGCCCTCGCCGCTCTCGCCCTACGCGGCCGGCAAGGTGGCGGGCGAGCACCTGCTCGCGGCCTACGGGCACGTGCACGGCATGCACACGGTCGCGCTGCGTTATTTCAACGTCTTCGGGCCGCGCCAGCGCGACGACAGCCCCTACACCGGCGTGATCGCGATCTTCGCGCGCGCGCTGCTCGACGGCCGCGCCCCGACGATCTTCGGCGACGGCGGCCAGACGCGCGACTTCACCTACGTCGACAACATCGTGCAGGCCAACTTGCTGGCCATGGAGCGCGACGTGCCCGCGGGCAGCGTCATCAACGTCGGCGCCGGCGCCTCGATCTCGCTCCTCGAACTCTACCGCGCCATGGCGGCCGAGCTCGGCTCTCACCTCGAACCCCAGTTCGCGCCGTCGCGCGAGGGGGACGTGCGCGACTCGCTGGCTTCGCTCGAGCGCGCGCGGGCGCTGCTCGGCTACGAGCCACGCATGTCATGGCGCGACGGCCTGCGCGCGACTCTCGACTGGTACGCGCAGCGCCAGCCCGCGCATCGCTAGTGCGCCCGACTCAGCCCGCGGCGCGCTTGCTCGTGCGGAACAGGTCGGGCCAGCTCCACTTGCGGGCGCTGAAGCGCTCCTCGTGGGTGAGCACGAGCACGTAGTCGCAGTAGCTCTCCGGGCAGGCGAGCAGGAGCGCCGCGGCGCCCTCCTCGGGGCGGCTCTGGGCGGGGCGAAGGGTCTGGTAGCAGCGCGGGCAGGCGTGCATGGTTTCGGCGGCGGGGGTCATGGTGGGGTGCGTAGGGTCTCGCGCCGGAGCGGCGGGGCGGGGGCGCCCCGGGGTGGGGGGCTGGCACCGCTCGCCCTTACTTGGCGCTCCGCAAGGACCTGCGACGGCTTCGGCAAGTTCATCCATGCTCCTGAAGGCCCCGTGAAGAGCGTGCGAAGTCTGTTCCAAAGTCGCGCCACGGCGGGGGGCCCTGAGCGGGCGCGCGGTGGTGTACGCTCTTGCGCTTGCAAACCCTGCCCCCGGAACCGTCGGGAGACCTCCCGGCGGCGCGCGGGGCCCTACCCAAAAACTCCATGACGACCACGACCCAGGCCCCGCAGGCCGACTTCAAGGCCGAGCTCGAGCTGCTCTTCGGGCTCAAGAGCGTCTCCTACAAGTACAACCTCTCGAAGGACGAGCTGTTCCACGAGGCGATCGCGAACGACCGCGGCCGCGTCAAGAAGGACGGCCCGAGCAACGCGCAGAAGGCCTTCGCGACCAAACTCGGGACCAAGGGTCCGCTGGTCTACTACACCGACCCCGACT
>SXKQ01000034.1 GCA_005778045.1 Planctomycetia bacterium | reverse complement strand
CCATGTCGAGCATCTGGTCGGCTTCGTCGAGGACGAGCACCTCCACGCGCTCAAGACGCAAGTGGCCCTGCGACTTGAGGTCGAGCAGACGACCCGGCGTAGCGACGAGGACCTCGACGCCGCGCGAGAGGGCAGCGACCTGGCTGCCCTGCCCGACGCCGCCGAAGATCACCGCGACGGAGATCTGCAGGCGCGCGCCGTAGGTGGTGAAGCTCTCGGCCACCTGGGCCGCGAGCTCGCGCGTCGGGACGACGACGAGCACGCGCGGAGTGCGCGGATCGGGACGCCGACGGGCCTTGGAGAGGTGCTGGAGGATCGGGAGCGCGAAGGCGGCGGTCTTGCCGGTGCCGGTCTTGGCGCAGCCGAGCAAGTCGCGGCCCTCGAGGAGCAGCGGGATGGACTGGAGCTGAATCGGGGTCGGCTCGACGTAGCCCTCGTCCGCGACGGCGCGCAGGAGGGGCTCGATCAGGCCAAGAGACTGGAAATTGGTCATGGAGCGTGGGTACGACGCGGCCATGGGCCGCGCCCTTCTGGTGTTGCGAGCGCGGGTTCACCGCGCGTCCGGTTCGGTTTGTCTCGCGCCTCGAGCACCCGCGCCGTCGCGCCCGCGCTCAGGCGCGGGCGGGAGGTCTGCAGCGGGCCCCGGCACGGCACGCGAACCGGGAGAGCTTCCTTCTTCGAGGGCCGCGGATTCATCCGTGGCCGTTCCCCGCGACTTGCAACTCCGCGGGTGGAAGCGTTGTGCCGCGCGGTATCCGCCGCGTCGGCTCGACGGGAAGGTTGTAGGTTAGATCGGTTGGCAGCGCGAGAGTTTCGCGACAATTCGCGCGCGAGTGGCTACGGCGGGGTCGCCAAGGCCGATCGCCCGCGACGATTTCACTTCAGCGCAGGCTCTCGTAGAAGCGCCAGCGCGTGCGGAAGTCGCGCTCGAGCGGCGTGTTGGCGAGCCGCGCGCGCACCATCTCGATCGGCATGTTGCCGCCCTGCAGAATCGCGTCGTGGAACTCGCGCGCGCCCAGCGTGCCGGACACGACGAGCTCGCGATGCAGCTCGCGCAGCTGCAGCGCGCCGACCATGTACGCGATCTGGTACAGCGGCCCGTACGAGCCGTTGAACGAGCGGCGCACCTCGCCGGCCGCGTTCTCGCGCTCGTGACCCACGCGCTCGACCAAGAAGTCGATGCACTGCTCGGGAGTCCAGAGCCCGAGGTGGAACGAGAGCGAGAAGCGGATGCGCGCACAGCGATGGGTGCGCCAGAAGAGCATGCCGATGCGATTCTCGGGGCTCTGCTGGAAGCCGCGCTCCCACATCAGGAGCTCCCACCACAGTGCCCAGCCTTCGGTCCAGAAGGCCGAGGCGAACACCGCGCGATGCGTGGCGTAGCGGCTGGTCATGAACTGCTGCAGGTGATGGCCCGGAATCAGCTCGTGGTGCACGACCGCGCGCGAGAAGTGCCGGTTGTTGCCGCGCAGGCTCATGGCCTTGTCGCCGTGATCCATGCCATCGGTCGGGAACGACACGCTGATCACCTCGCCGCCAGTAAAGAACGGGTTCACCAGCTGCCGCTCCGGGGTCATCATCTCCATGCGCCACGTCTCCTTCGCCAGCGGCGGCACGGTGACGAGGCCCTGCTCCTCGACCCAACGCGTGGCTTCCTCGGCGAGTTCGCGGATCAGCGCGGGCTGCTCGCCGGGCGCGACGTGGTCCCGCTTCACGCGCTCGAGGGCCGCGCGCCAGTCGTCGCCGAGCCCCATATCGCGGGCGGCATTCGCGAGCTCGACCTCGCACCACGCAAGTTCCCGATCCGCGATCTGCAGCAGCTCCTCGGGCGTGTACGGGATCATCGCGCCGCGCAGCTCCGCCAGCAGCGCGTCACGACCGATCGGATCGCCGACGATCGTCTCGTTGTCGCCTTCCGCGAGTCCGGCGATGTCGTTGCGCAGCCAGCGAGCGTGAACGTCGAGCGCTTCGCGCAGCTTGTCCGCGGGCTTCTTGACCCACCAGCCAAAGAGCGGGTCGTAGCCGTCGCGCTCCCCCACCCACTCGGCCAGCGCATCGCGCAGACCCTCGATGTCGCGTGACGCGCGCACGACGACGGAGCGCTTCTCGGCGCGCGCGGAATCCGCGAGCTCGCTCTTCGCCTTGCCCACCTCCGCGAGCAGCGCGTCGAACTCGGATGCGACCTTCTGGGACTCAACGGCCTCGAGCCGCTGGCCCGGCTCGAGCACCGCGAGCAGCCGCAGCGCGTACGGGGCGAGTGCGACGGTCTGGGCGCGGCGCGCGGCCCGCTGCTCAAGCAGCGCCAGCTCGTTCCCGAGCTCCGTGTGCAGCAACACGTAGTCGACGCGATCCTCCTGCGAGAGCGAGTCGAAGTCGATGCCACGCAGCGACGCGACTTCGCCCTCGAAGAACGTGCGCAGGCGCTCCAGTCCAAGCTCGGAGAGCGAGATGCGCCAGTAGCGCCGCAGCGCGTCGCGGTCCTCCTCGTAGCGGATCACGCGAGCGGGCATCTGTGCGACGGCCGAGACTTGCGCCGGAGCGCTCGCATAGGCCCCGGCGGGAGCGACGAGGGGAAGGAACGCGAGAGCGATCGAACGCAGCAGCATGGCCCGAGAATACGCCCCCGCCCGGAGCATGAGCGAGAGGCGCGGACCGCGCGGAGCGGTCGCATCGGGCACTCCTTGGGGGACAAACTCCTCCATCGGGGCCACGACGGGAGCTCGGACGGCCCCGACTTCGCCGGGAAGGGAAGTTGAGCGTGGACCGCCACCCATGTCGCTGCGCACAATGTTGCCTATGGATCCCGTCGTCTACTCCGTTCTGCACGTCGCTGCCGCGTTCGTGCTTGTCGCCAGCACCTTCTCCGCCTTCGCCAACCCCGTGCCCGAGCGCCGCGGCCTCGTGCTCGCCGTCAACGGCATCGCGGCGCTCGTCACCGTCGTCGCCGGCTTTGGCCTGCACGCAAAGCTCGGCGTCGAGGGCTTCCCGGGCTGGCTCGTCGTGAAGCTCGTCGCGTGGCTGGTCCTCGCGGGCACGACGGGCGTGGCGTTCCGCAAGCCCGGCCTCGCCAGCGCGCTCGCGCTGGTCTCGGCCATCGCCGTGATCGGCGCCGTGTACTGCGTGTACACGAAGTCCTTCTGAGAAGCTGCGGGAGCGCGAATGTCGACGGCACTGGGCCTCGCGTTCGCGCTCGCGTTGCCGGCGCTCGCCCAGAAGCCGTCGAAGGACGGCAGTGACCCCTATTTCCAGAAGGGCGAGATCCACGAGCTGCGGCTCGTGCTCGCCCCCGAGGCGGAGCAGGCGCTGCGCGACGCACCCCGCGCTTACGCGCCGTTCGAGCTGTGGGTCGACGGCAAGCGCTTCGCCACGGGCGGCGGTGTGAAGCTCAAGGGTGCGGCCGGCAGCTACCGCGACTACGACGACCGGCCCGCGCTCACCGTCAAGCTCGACAAGTTCGAGGGCACGACGCTGTTCCACGGCCTTGAGAAGTTCCACCTCAACAACGCCGCGCAGGATCCGAGCTTGCTCTCGGACTGGCTCGGTTCCGAGGTCTTTCGCGCGGCGGGCTATCCGGCGGTGCGAGTGACGCACGCCCGCGTCCGCATCAACGAGCGCGACATG
>SXKQ01000033.1 GCA_005778045.1 Planctomycetia bacterium | reverse complement strand
CATCGTCGCGATCAACAAGGACGCGGCGGCCCCGATCTTCAAGGTCGCCGACTTCGGCATCGTCGGGGACGCCTTCGAGATCCTTCCGGCCCTCACGGATGCCGTGAAGAAGGCCAAGGCTTCCAACTGAGGCGGCTCGCTTCCTCGGGCATGGCAGCACCGGCCTCGGAGTCGCGCACGCGGCTCCGAGGCCGTGTGCTTTACGGAACGCAGCGGGCCGGACCGACTGGCGCGGGGCGCGGAAACGCTCGCGGCGCGGTTCCGCGCAGGCACGAAAAAAGCCCCGTCAGGGGCTCGTGATCGCGGCGGGCCCTCCCGGACGCGGGCTCCCCCGTCGGCGAGGGGGAAGTGGTGGGCCGCACTGGATTCGAACCAGTAACTTCCACGCTGTGAACATGGCACTCTGCCGATTGAGTTAGCGGCCCGACGTGGGGCGGGGAGGATAGCGGTCACTGAGACGGGCGGCAAGCCCCCGGGGGCGACGGCGATGGCTCCCCAAGACCCGCGACAGCAGGCCGGGCAAGCCCGAGAGAGCCCGTGACGGCCCGGGTGGCCGGTCGACGCACTCGAAGCCGCTGGGGCCACGCTGGAGCAGAGCGAGCGAGCCCGAGCCCGCGCTACTTGCCCTCGATCGACCACTCGCCATCGAAGTCCTTGCCGACGCTGCCCTTGAGCTTGTCGCGGAGCTTGGCCTCGGCGCGCCGCAGCATCATGCGCAGCGCGTCCTCGGTCCGTCCTCCGAGCTGCTCGCCCGCCTCGCGCAGGGACTTGCCCTGGAAGAACACCAGCGTGATGGCCTCGCGATACTCGTCGGGAAGCTCCGCGAGCGCCTCCTCGAGCCGTCCGGCGCGCTCCTTGCGCTGCACGAAGCCGGTCACGGACAGATCGCGGGAAGCCGGATCATGGATCGCGGCGCTGCCGTCCTCGTCGGAGCTGCCGGCCGAGAGCGATACTTCCTTGCTGGTGTCGCGCTTCGAGGCGCCCCAGTGCTCGGCGCGGTCGCGGATCTTGTTCTGCAGGATCTGCATCAGCCAGCGCAACAGCGCTGCTTCCCCGCGGTGCTCGTACTTGGCGAAGTCGCGCGTGGCTTCGCGGAACGTGGTCTGGGCAAGGTCGTCAGGATCCTCGCGCTGGCGCAGGCGCGGACCAAGCTTGCGGCGCGCGGACTCGACCATCACGGCGTAGTAGCGTGCGAAAAGCTCGCCGAGCGCGTCGGCATTGCCCGCTTGCGCGCGCTGAACGAGATCGCTGGCCTCGAGCTTGGAGAGATCCTCGACTCCACCCGCGCCTGCTTCCTGCTTGCCAGAGTCCGTCGACATGGGCGTGGAGCGTACTCGTCGAGAGCCCCCGGCGACAGGTGCGCGGCAGCGCCGTCAGCCCGAAGCCCGTCCCGCCCGCGCGAGAAACTCTGCCTCCTCGAGCACCGTGATGCCGAGCTCGGCGGCCTTGCCGCGCTTGGAGCCCCCACCCTCGCCAGTGACGAGAAAGTCCGTCTTGGCACTGATCGAAGAGGCCACCTTGCCCCCGAGACTCTCGACGAGCTTCTTGGCCTCGGCGCGTCCCATGACCACCAGTGTGCCGGTGAAGGCCACGGTCTTGCCGGAAAACGGGCTGTCGGTCGCCACCTCGTGGTGCGGGTACTCGAGCACCACGCCACCGCCGAAGAAGCGCTCGAGCAGGGCCTGGTTCTCTGCCTCGGCGAACCAGCCGCGCAGGCTCGACGCGCTCTCGGGGCCAATGCCCTCGACATGCTGCAGCTCTGCCTCGCTTGCGGCGCGCAGCTCGTCGAGCGAAGCGAAGTGGAGCGCCAGCGAGCGCGCCGTCGCCGCCCCGACGTCGGGGATCCCGAGGCAGGTGAGAAAGCGCTCGAAGGTCGGCCGGCGTGCCTTTTCGATCTCGGAGAGCAGGTTGGTCACCGTCTTCTCGCCCCAGCGCTCGAGCGCGATGAGTTCGTCGCGGCGCGCAGCGAGGTGGAAGAGGTCCGCGAGCCCGCGCAGCAGGCCGGCGTCGTGCAACTGCTCGACCATCTTCTCGCCGAGTCCGTCGATCTCGAGCGCTCCGCGGCGTGTGCCCATCAGCGTGCGACCGACGATCTGCGGACGGCAACCGTACACGTTCGGGCAACGCCAGAACTTGCCTTCCTGCACGAGGGGCGTGCCGCAGTCGGGACACGTGCTTGCCATGGCGAAGGGTGCGCGCCACTCCCAGATCACGCCGCTGCGAATCGCACCCGCCACGCGCAGCGAATCCGGCACCGACGCGGCCCAGTCCTTCGGCGCCTCTCCGGCCGCGGCCTCGGCCACGCCCATGACCTGCGGGATGACGTCGCCAGCGCGGTGCAAGAACACGCGGTCGCCGACGCGCAGGCCGAGCGCGCTCACGTGGTCGGCGTTGTGCAGCGTGCTGTGTCGCACGACGACGCCGCTGATCTCGACGGGATCGACATGTGCGCGCGGCGTGATGCGGCCGAGAGCGCCCACCTGCAGCTCGATAGCGCGCAGGGTGCTCGTCGCCTCGTTGGCGGGGAACTTGTGGGCGTACTGCCAGCGCGTCGAGCGCGCCGTGGTGCCGAGTCGCTCGCGCAGGTCGAGGCGGTCGAGCTTCGCCACCACTCCGTCGACGTCGAACGGCAGGTCTGCGCGACCGAGCTGGAGACGGGCGTGGTAGGCGAGGCACTCCTCGAGCCCGTGGGCTCGCTCCGCCCAGCGATTGACTGGGAAGTGCCATGCATTCAGCGCGGCGCGAGCATCCCAGTAGGTGGCGAACTCCGCGCCCTCGACGCGTACGACGGCCCACGGCTGGAATACGAGTGGATAGCGCGCGACCTCGGCGGGATCGCTGCGGCGAATCGCGCCCGCGGCGGCATTGCGCGGGTTGGCGAGCGGCGACTCGCCCGCCGCGACGCGGCTCTCGTTGAACGCCCGGAAGGCCGCGCGCTCGATCAGCACCTCGCCGCGCACCTCGAGCAAGCGCGGAGCCTCTCGGGCCCCCTCGTGGAGTCGCAAGGGCACGTTGCGCAGCGTGCGCAGGTTCGCGGTGACGTCCTCGCCGAACTCTCCGTCGCCGCGCGTCAGTCCGCGCACGAGGACGCCGTCGACGTAGGTCAGCGACGCGCTGGCGCCGTCGAATTTGGGCTCGACGACCCAGTCGAGCACTTCTTCGTCAGACAGCAGCAGGAAGCGGCGGATGCGCGCCTCGAAGTCGCGCACTTCCTCGCTCGAGAAGAGGCTGTCGATCGAGAGCATCGGCACCTCATGGCGCCGCTTCTGGAAGCCCTGCCCCTCGGGCAAGGGAGCTCCGACGCGCTGCGTGGGGCTCTCGGGGGCCACGAGCTCGGGGTGCGCGGCCTCGAGGTCGCGCAGCTCGCGGAACAGCCGGTCGGACTCGGCGTCGCTGATCGCGGGCTGCGCGAGCACGTAGTAGAGGTGCTCGTGGCGCGCGAGCTCCGCCCGCAGCTCGGCGGCGCGAGCCGCAGGGAACTGGGCACGGGCCATGTCAGGTCAGGACTCGAGGTCCTTGGGCAGGAACGCCTTCGGTAGCAGCTCCGCGAGGCTCGAGCGCGCGATCTCGCTGGAGCGGCCCTGCGTGAACACCGGGATCTCGGGCGCGAACTCCGCCAGCACCTGCCGGCAAGCGCCGCAGGGAAACAGCGCGCCGGGGCGATCGGTGGCGATCGCCACGGCCTTGAAGCGCCGCTCGCCGGCGGCCACGGCCCGGAATAGCGCGTTGCGCTCGGCGCAGATCGTGAGCCCGTAGCTCGCGTTCTCCACGTTGCAGCCCGGGTACACCGTGCCGTCGTGGGCCACGAGCGCCGCACCAACCTTGATGCGCGAGTAGGGCGAGTAGGCGAGCTCCGCGGCTGCATGCGCCACGCGCATCCAATCCTCGATCTCGTCCTCACGGAATGCCGTTCGATCTTGAGCGCCCATGCAGCGTGCGAGTGTCGCGCTCCCTGCCGGAGAGTTCAACGGTTCCCGACCTCCCCACCGGGCTCGATGGCGCTGAAGCCGGCGTAAGGCACGCGCAGCCGGAGTGAGCGACGGCCCGTCAGCGGGTCTTCCCGTTCTTCGGGCTCGAACAGGACATGAGCCTCGCGGTCCACCAGATCGCCGGGTTCGACCTCCAGCGAGCCGCGCACATCGAGCCCGAGCGCCCCCAGCACGCGCTTGACGCGCCGGATACCCCGCTCGCTCCAGGTCAGGCTGTCCCAGCCCGCAGTGCGCCCCGCGTACTCGCCCCGCGACACCTCGAGTCGCAGGTTCCAGCGCACGCTTCCGTCGCGCGCCACCCCGGCGCGCACCTCGGCCACGCGGCAATAGTAAGGACCCTCGGGGATCGACACGAAGGACTCGATATCCTCCACTTGGCTGAAGTCGTAGTTCACGGCTCTCGTTTCCTCGCTTGGATCTGGCGCTGCGGGCGCTCGCCCACGTCATCCGCCGGCTCCTCGTCGTTCGCCGCCGCGCCAAGTCGCGCGGATTCATGGAATTTCCTGCGGAGCTGGGCGCGAGCTAGCCTGTGTTCTGGGAACCGTACCGCAGAAGGAGCCCGACCATGCAGCCGCAGATGCGCACCACGTACCGTCCCGTCGCCGAGTCCTCGCAGGTCTCGCGCGCTGAGTTCCTGCTCAAGACCTACGCGCACGTCTTCGCCGCCCTGTCGGCGTTTGCCTTGATCGAGATCGCGCTCTTCAAGAGCGGTGCGGCCGAGTCGCTCCTGCGCATGCTCGGCGGCACTTCGTGGCTCATCGTGATGGGCGCCTTCATGCTCGTGGGCTGGCTGTGCACCTTCACGGCCCATCGCGTGCAGTCCCTGCCGCTGCAGTACCTCGCGCTCGGTGCGTACGTGTTCATGGAAGCGCTGGTGTTCGTGCCGCTCCTGTACTTCGCGGACGCCCAAGCGCCCGGCACGATCTCGTCGGCCGCTTACGTCACGCTGGCGGGCTTCGCCGCGCTCACCGCGGTCGCGTACTTCACGCGCATCGACTTCTCGTTCCTGCGCGCGGTCCTGATCTGGGCCGGCATCTGCGCGCTGATCGCCGTGGTGGCCGGGGCGCTCCTCGGCTTCGAGCTCGGCACGTGGTTCTCGGTCGCCATGGTCGCGGTCGCCGGCGCGTCGATGCTCTACAACACCTCGAACATCCTGCTGCGCTATCCCGAGGACCGCTACGTCGGCGCGGCTCTCGAGCTCTTCGGCTCGGTGGCGCTGATGTTCTGGTACGTGCTGCGACTCATGAACTCGCGCCGCTAGCGGCAGAACGAGACCCGCACCGCGTTCGTGAGCCCGACCCCGGTGCCATCGGGCGCGGCGGCGTCACGGAACCAGTACTGGAAGATGCGCGAGCTGCCGACCCAGACGGGATCGACCGCGAGCGGCAGGTCCAACGCACCCTGCGCGTCGAGCGTCAGCACCCCGCTGCGCACGAGCGGCGTGCCGACGTAGCGCGTCCCGCCGTAGAACGGCACGGACGCTTGCGTGACTCCGTGGAACAGCACGCCGTTCGCGTTCGGCGTACCGCCGCGCACCTCGAGGTGGAAGCCGCCGCCTGAGCGCGACGGGATGCCGCGGTAGTCGAGCCGCACCTCGCTGCCCGACGAGCCGACCTTGCCCGAGCCGAAGATGGCGGGCGCGTCGCAGGAGAACTCCCACGCGATCGCGACGTTCCAGGGCGCCAACGCGTCCGCGCCACGGCGCAGCTCGAGCACGTAGTCGCCGGGCTCGAGGTCGCGCAAGTAGAGGTGCTCGAGGTTGTCCACCGAGCTCTGAGAGAGCACGTTGCCGCCGCCGAAATACGACTGGCCCAAGGGCCCCACGAGCGAGACCAGTGCGCCCTGCGCGTCGACGCGCCACAGCTCGAGATCGAAGTTCGGCTGACTCCAGCCGTTGAAGGTCGGTGTGACTTGCCGGTTCCACGTCGCGAGCACGGAGGCGTGCTCCTTCCGCGACTCGACCGTGAAGCGCCAGAAGCGCGCGTTGCCCGTGGCGAGCTGCGCGCGCTCCCAGCCCTGCGGGTCGACGAGCGGCGCCGCAGCAGCGCTCCCAGCGCCGGAATGCTCGCCCGCGGTCAGGATCCAGTGCGAGCGATCGACGTGGATCTGGTCCGCTCCGTAGATCATGTCGAGCGGAGTCGTCGTCACGCCGCGGCTCGCGCCCGACACGGGTGCGGAGTTGCTCCAGCCCGGACGGTGCGTCGCGCCCGCCATCAGCGCGGCCTTCACGACCTCCGGCCGCTCCGCATCGAGATTGCCGGGCAGGCTCATGCGCGCCGACTGCACGAGCAAGGCGCAGGCGCCCGACACAAGCGGCGTGGAGTAGCTCGTCGCCCCCGCCGGCGCGACCAGCTCCGGCTTCTGCCGACCGGGCCGGTCGTAGCCGGTGAGCGTGAAGCCCGCGCGGTGCTGCCCGTCGCTGCGGCCGCACGAGATCGAGTTGAACGAGTGGCTGAGCAGCGGGACATCGAGCGGTCCGGCGCCGTTGTTCACGCCGACGCACACGAGCAGACCCTGCGCGTCGATCGCCGAGTCGAGCTTGCGGTGCACGAAGTTCGGACCGCTGCCGCTGCCGACCCACGAGTGGTTGAGCACCTTCGCGGGCGAGAGCAGCGGAGGAGTCGTGCCGGTACCGTTGATGAAGCCGCCGCCGAGCCAGTGACTCGCCTCCCAGCAGTGAATCGACGCGACAGCGGGCGCAAGGCTCGTCGCGCTGCCGTAGAGGAACTGCCCCACCACGGTCGCGTGACCGCTCGTCGCGGGCTGGGGGCTCGCGAGCGTGAAGCTCTTGCCCGCGAACTCGGGCGAGCTCGCATCGGGCGCCCAGCCCGGCGCGCTCGCCTCGATCTGGCCGACGGGAACGCCAGCGCCGTTGGGGACGGCATTGCCGAGCCGCCGCCGCAGCGCCGTAAGCCCGGTCTCATCCGCGAGGCCCTGCGCCCACGACAGCGGAGCGAGCGCGAGCAGCGCAACGAGCACGAAGCGGGGAGGGTGCACGTTCATCGGGGTGGCGGGGTCACTGGGCCTTACGCGTTGGCCTCCAGCGTAGCAGTGCCTCGAAATCCGGTGACGCGCCCCACTGTCAGGGCCGGGTACACTCCGTGTTCATCCCATGAATGAAGCCACCCGCGACCACGGTCCCCAGCCTCTCGCCGCGCTCCTCGAACGCCACGAGCTCTCCCCCACGGACCTCGTGCGCGCCTCGAGCGAGCAGTTGACCCACAAGATGGTCGCGCGGGCCAACAAGGGGCGTCACCTGACGGGCAACACGATGGGCAAGGTGCTGCGGGCCCTCAACGCGGCCACCCAGTCGACCTACGACCTGCCCGACCTGTTCAACTACAAGCCCTGACGGCTGTCAGGCGGCTCGCGCCGGCGCGGTGGCGCGCGCGAGCTCGGCGGCGAGCTCCTCGCGCCGCACGGGCTTGGCGAGGTAGCTGTCCATGCCGGCGGCGAGGCAGCGCTCGCGGTCGCCCGTGAGCGCGTTGGCGGTGAGCGCCACGATCGGCACCCGGCCGCGAGCCCCGGCGAGCGCGCGAATGCGGCGCGTCGCCTCGAAGCCGTCGACGTCCGGCATCTGGCAGTCCATCAGGATCGCGTCGAAGTCCTGCTCCGCGGCGAGCTCCACGGCGCGCAACCCGTCGGGGGCCTGCGTCGCGCGAGCGCCGAGTCGCGCGAGCTGCACCTCGAGCAAGCGCCAGTTGACCGGAGTGTCCTCGGCGACGAGCACCCGCAGGCCCGCGCGCAGCTCGCGCGGCTCGTGCATCGCGCTCGCGGGCGCTGCGCCATCGTGCACGGGCAGCGGAAGCTCGACACGGAACGTGCTGCCCTCGCCAGGCCGGCTCGAGACGCGCACGTGGCCGCCCATCAGCGCCGTGAGCTCGCGCACGATCGAGAGCCCGAGCCCCGTGCCGCCGAAGCGTCGCGTGGTCGCGGTGTCGACCTGCTCGAACTTCTCGAACACCAGCGCGAGTTTCTCGGGCGGAATCCCGAGCCCCGAGTCGCTGACCTCGAACGCGAGCGCACCGCCGCTCGTGCACGCGACCTCGACCGACACGCGGCCGCGCTCGGTGAATTTGATCGCGTTGCCGACGAGGTTGATCAGGATCTGTCGCACGCGCGTCGGGTCGCCGACCACGCGGGCGGGAATCTCGTCCGCTACGCGCGCCTCGACGCGCAGCGGCTTCTCGCCGACGAGCGGTTGCACCATGCTCGCCACCTGCGCGACCAGCTCGCGCACGTCGAACGGAACGTTCTCCAGCGCGAGCTTGCCGGCCTCGATCTTCGATACGTCGAGGATGTCGCTGATCAGCGCCAGCAGATGCCGAGCGGACGCGCGCGTGGCCTCGAGCTGGCTGCGCTGCTCCGGATCGAGCCTCGATTCCGCGAGCAGGTCCGTCATGCCCACGATGCCGTTGAGTGGCGTGCGGATCTCGTGACTCATGTTGGCAAGGAACTCGGACTTCGCGTGGCTGGCGCTCTGCGCCAGCGCGAGCAGTCGCGCCCCGCCGCGCGCGACCCACAGCGTCGTGCCGAGCAGCACGAGCAGCACCGCGATCGCCTGCACAGCGCGCACGCGGCGCTCGCGGCTCACCGCGCGCAGCCACTCATCAGCCGGGAGATCGAGCACCAGCACGGCCTCGACCTCGCCGCCGACATCGCGCCGCGGGTAGTGCGCGCTGACCCAGTTCCCGCGCCGATCCGCGACCACGGTGGCGTCGAAGCCGGAAGAGCCGTCGAACGCCGCGAGGAACGCCGGCGTCACGCGCGCGCTTTCGACGCGCTCTCCCGGCTCGACGCGCGACTCGAGCGCGCCCGCGAGACGGCCGTCGCGGTCGAGGTCGGTCTCCGCGTCGACGGCCACGCGCGCGGTCCCGTCGGGATCGCGCCGCACAGTCGCCATGTCGCCGAGACGTGGATTTGCCGCAAGCCAGCGTCGCTGCGCCTCGACGAGCGCGAGGTAGCGCGCATCGTCACGATTGGCGTGTTCGAGAATCCGCGCGTGCCCGAGGTGCTCGAGCTCCGCCGCGTACATCGGCCCGATGCCCTCGAACGTGCGCGCCATGCGCGCGCTCTCTGCCCTCGCCGCCGCTCGCACCCACAGGCCTCCGGTCACGGCCGCGATCGCCGTCGCGCCAAGGATCGTCGCCGCGCCCATGTAGCGCACGCCGAAGTTGCGCAGCTCCCGCACCGCGAGCGCGATGCAGAGCAGCACGCAGGCCGTGAAGCCGAGATAGTCCCAGAACGCACTGTCAGCCATGTGGGGAGGAACGCGCTCCGGGGAGCGGCGCGCATTCCTGCCCTTTGTTCGGACTTTCGCGGGCGCGTTCTCGACCGCCCGATGACGCCGCGGACCGCGCGCAGGGAAAGAACTTCCGCCGCGGCGAGCCCGCAAGGGCGCAGGCCCGCGCACACCGTTTCCGGCACGCGCGGGCCTGCGTGGATCCGCTCGCGAGCAGCGCTCAGCCGAGGTTCTTCTCGGCGAACTCCCAGTTCACGAGCTTGTCGAGGAAGGCCGTGATGTAGTCGGGGCGACGGTTATGTTCCGCCTCAAGACTCGAAACTCAGAACGCTCGCGAAACTCATGAGTGTCGCGTCGAGCGTTGAAGCGAGCTCCGACACACTCTTGCGCAGCGGGAGCGCTTGGGACTGCACGATGGTTTTT